>NZ_JARWCR020000003.1:181482-287850 GCF_029846695.2 Bradyrhizobium nivariense
CTGCGAGAACCTCGCTATCTGTGTCGACTACGATGGCAGTGTCGGATCTCCCATGATGGTTTCCATCGTCAGTAATGTCGGAAACGTCGCTGTCGATAAGTACGTCTCGATCCGCGCTAGCTCCGTCACCGGCGTAGGCCTTCAGGGCTTCAGCGCCAATGGCGTAGGCTGCAACGTCTACAAGGTCGCTACCTCCAGCTGCGTCAGTACCGGCAACATCCCCGGCCTATCCACCTTCTGAGTGCTCAATCTATGCGATGTGTCGCTAGCGATAACGTCAAATTATCGAGGCTCACTTGCGACCAGCGTGTGATTGCGAGCCCGCGCTTCTGTAGGGGCAGCTTGTTCATGCCCCGACTATCTGAACTTTTATGCTTAGCGTCAGATATTCCACGTCTCGACCTTGACGATTACGATGGAGATATCGAGCGGATTGCAGGTCTGGTTCGGGCTCACTGGCTCTTGCCGAACGGTCCAATTGAGAACCTGACGGCCGCTGTTGAGCGGGCTGGCGCCGTGGTTGTGTATTCCTCTATGGGTGGTTCTGCAGTCAGCGGCGTTACCGTATCTGTGCCGGGACTCTTGCCCGTGATTGTGCTGAACCGGGATCAAACTGGAGACCGCCAGCGGTTCACGCTTGCTCACGAACTTGGGCACCTTGTCATGCACAAGTTTCCGAGTCCGGAGATGGAGACGGAAGCAAACAACTTTGCCAGCGCGCTCTTGATGCCAAAGAACGAGATCACAATCGCCTTGCGCAGCCGTAAAATCGATATGGCACGGCTGGCCGCACTCAAGCCGGAATGGCGCGTTTCAATGCAGGCGTTGCTTTACCGTGCTCAGTCGCTTGGCCTGATAGAGAAGCCCGCAGCCGCTTGGCTCTGGCGCCGGTTCGCGATGGACCGGACGAAGCTGCATGAACCACCCCACCTGGATTTCCCCGCCGAACAGCCGGGTGTAATAAATCGGATGATCCGGTTGCACCTCGACAACTTTTGCTATTCGGCTGGCGAACTGGCCAAGATCATCCACGCGAACGACAATATGCTGAACGAATATTACGATCTGAATGCCGCCCCAGTCGTTCAGGGCATGAAACTTCGCGTGGTTCGCTGATTACTTTTTCCACCGCTTCTCAGCCGCTTTCTTGGCGATCTCTGACCGCTTCTTGGCTGTCATCCCAGCAGCCCGCGCCTTGCCGCCCATACGCCCCAGCGCCACGGCGGCGGCGTTCTTGCCATCCTCCGTGGTGACGTCCTCAATCTCGCCCGTGGCAATCCTGCCGATCATGACGGCAGCGCCGATCACGTCGGCGGGGCGCTTCTCGCCTTTAGGACCTCGGGGCATCGGAAAGCATCCCCATTGCTTTGTCCAGATCTTCGCGGACGGACACGTCATATCCCACCAAACCGATGATGGTTCCTCCATATTCGTAATCAGGGCGAACTATCCGGACATGCTCCGGGTTGATGTAAACGCTCTGATCGGCCGGGCCGTGTTGGGAAATCGAGGCATCTGTAAACCTAACGAATTTGGCCATAAGCCCTCCTGCTTTGCGCGCAAGCATCAAATAGCGTAATGCTTAGCGGTAAGCTTCGCAAGGGAGGGGGATACCAATGAATCCCATGGACAAGATTTGGATTCTCTTGGCCGAATACAACACGCTTAGAGCCGAGGTTTTAGCGGCACGAAGCTATATGGGCCAAGGCGCTGGCATATTTGCCGCAGCCTTTATGGCTAATATTGCGTTCGGATATTCCGCGGGCAAAGATTATCTCGCATTGACGATCATCCTCGGAATATTCGTCGTTGCTTATTTCGCAGCCCTATATGCGTGGAACGAGAAGAACACGATTTCCTGTACGGCGCGGTTACGAAACCTTGAGTCCGCAATAAATTCTCTGGCGGGCGAGCGTCTTCTGGTTTGGGAAACCGTCCACGGCCACGGGGGCATATGGCGAAAAACAAATCCGCACCTTCAAGAATAAACCTCGCCAGAAAATTCAAACTGAGACACTACCCAGAAGTGGCTCTCTGCGCCCTGAATGCCATCCCGCGCCTTGCATTTTGCCCATCACCGCTCAAATGCGAGCTGAGGGACGGTTCTAGGCCTTTCGCCTCGAGCTCTGACCCGGACGTGGGAGCAAAAATCATATGACCGAGTCTGACCAAGCGCGCTGCGCGCCAGCCCTAAACCAGTCTGCAAATCAGACGCGCCGAACCATACTGGCCAGCCTTGCCGCATTCTCCGCCGCTCTGCCCGCGATAGCGCAAGCGTCGACCGATCCAATTTTCGCCGTGATCGAACGGCACCGCGATCTGTCGGCGGACTATGATGCGGCTGTGTCCATTTCGGCAAAGCTAGAGGAGGGAGACCAGTTTGACGCCGCCGACAAAATTAGCGCGGAAAGGAGCGCGGTTCTCCGGGAGTACGCAAACGAACTCGTTCATTCAAAGCCAATCACGATCGCTGGTGTCATTGCGCTGAGCCGCTACGCCGCCGGCTTGCGGGAGTGGGAGATGCCTGATGATCAGAGCTGGCGTCAACGCTTTCTGGGAACGCTGGCGGACGCAATCACCGAAATCAGCACGACGCGGCCCCTGGCAAGCTGAGATGGTAAACGAGAACGGGCGCGGGGCTGCGGTCTCGCTGGGTGCCGAGGATCTAGGCATGGTGCTTCTGGAGCTCATGCAAGCTGTGCGAGCGCCACTGTTCACAGTGTCTGAGTTTGAAATGCCATTGTGGAACACCAACCTCCCGGAATATCCGCATCACAAGCGCCGAGCCGTCGGTAGGGCTATGGCGGAGGCCTGGCAATGGCTCGAGAATGAAGGCCTCATGATGGCCGATCCCGAACAGCCGAATGGGTATTTCTGTCTCACGCGCAAGGGCGCTGCTCTTAAATCTCCGGCCAACGTCGAGGCATATCAGCATGGCAAGCTGCTTCCCGAGGGGCTCCTGCACGAGAAACTTATCGCCAAAGTCCGCCCGTTTTTTTTGAGGGGCGGCTACGATGTTGCTGTTGTGCAAGCCTTCAAGCTCGTGGAGGTCGCTGTCCGCAGTGCAGCCGAGCTTTCGGAGGACCTGACCGGGCAGAAGCTCATGCGCGAGGCGTTTCATCCAGAGAAGGGGCCGTTGCGCGATAAGCTAGCCCCGTCTGGCGAGCGGCAGGCCTTGATGGAGCTGTTTTCGGGGGCATTTGGTCTCGCGCGAAACCCGCCGAGCCATCGCGATGTTGCGATCAGCCGAGTCGAGGCAGCTCAGTTGATCGGCTTCGCTAGCTATCTACTGACCACGGCCGGGTACTGTCCTAAGTAGGACACTCATTTCGGGAAATTAGGACACTCTGCTTGGAACCTCTGTTCCAGTTGGGAACTTGGACAGTTCCGGACCCTCACCTCCGCATACCTGGTCCGGGCTGGAATGGCGGCCCCGGTCCTCAGCCCCGGCTGAGGCCGTTCTCCTTGGCGCGGAGACCAACAAAAACGCCGCCTGCTTTGAAATAGAGCGCAGGCGGCGGCTTCCAGCCCCGGGAGGGGAAATGTAAAATCCCGATACCGATGTGTGTGCACAGGCCGTGCCAAGGTTCATCGTGCCAAGATGCGACACTCGCGGAGGGGAATTAGACACTGGAAAAGGGGCAGAAAACCCTCTGGTTATCCGCCCCTACCTGCTAGACGCAGAGAAACATTCAGGTTTGTCTGAGTTCGGCCCGAATCGGTCCAAATATCAGATACCTGTTTTCGGGGGTACAAGACTCCGAAACCCACAATATGTTGCGCGACGTCAAACCACATGTGGTTGGCGGAGACTAACATAGTGTTTAGTTGCACGGCCTGCGTGTGGCCGGTAAAACACACCAGTTGACCAAAGGAAACCAAACCTAGGGTCGATAGTTGGCCTGTCGCATATACCGTGTAGGCTGATGTTAAGGAGAGAGGTGCAGATTCCCTTGGCACCTCAAGGAGCTTCACATGACCGCACTGCGGAAAAAGTCTGACCGGTCCGCCTCTTTTGGGTTCGATCGACGGGACTTCATTGTGGATTTTTCCGAGGACGTCACTCCTGCCCAGATCAAACAGTTGGAAGAGCTTGTCCAAAAAGAGTTTGAAACTGGAAATTGGGTTACGGAGGAACAGGACTCGTGATATCTGCAACTCCTGATGGAGTTGCAATATTACAATCCCAGCACTCTTCCGGCACGCTATGCCATCGCATGGTGCCGTTTTCCATTGGATCAGTCGGGTAGGCCGGGCAAAAAGCTTCGGCCTACGTTGGTACGTGCCATTTCGCGAGACACCGAGTCCAAACGATCGGCTCTCGTGGTGTCGTATGGCACTAAAAAACTTAAACTCGGCTATCGAGACAAAGTCGATCTAGTCATTCAAAACGCTGCCCAGATCGAAAGACTAGGTCTTACGATGGCGACGCGCTTCGATTTAGATTTGCTTCTGCGGGTGCCTTGGGCGGTGGAGTTTTTCGCTCCC
The DNA here is from genome assembly GCF_029846695.2 of Bradyrhizobium nivariense. Lineage (NCBI taxonomy): Bacteria > Pseudomonadati > Pseudomonadota > Alphaproteobacteria > Hyphomicrobiales > Nitrobacteraceae > Bradyrhizobium > Bradyrhizobium nivariense. The sequence continues at coordinate 185,971 of NZ_JARWCR020000003.1, forward strand.
CCGCCTCATGCCGAAGACATCGTCACCGGCAGCCTCAATGACGAGCAGATCGAGAGATTCAAAAAGAAGCTCCGCCACCGCGAGGAAATGGCCCAACTTGGCAGGGTCATCACCTAAACCTTTCCACCTTCGAATATCGTGAAATTCCGCTTTACCCGAACCGGCTTGTTCGGCTCCAGCGGCAACACGGCGTCAATTAGATCCCCCAGCGTCCAGACCCGGTCAGCAACGCCAATGGCGACCGCTGGAGTGGTCTTGAGGGATTCGTGGACCGGACAGGTTGTAATGGGCAACGTACAGGCTGACCGCCGCAGCGTGGTTGGTGAGCTTCTTTGAGAAGCCGTTGGTGAGCCGGGCGAACCGCTTCTGCGTCATGCGCAGGGTGAGGTTCTGGCGCTCAACGTAACTGGTCGAGATTTGGATCGGAAAGCCGCTTACTACCTCACGCTCTACGGCAATTACCTCGGCCGGGCTATAGCGGCGCGCAGCGTCTTTTACCGCAAGGTTGGTTACGCTGTAGGTCTTTACGATCACGCCATGATGGGCCTTGCCGCGGAAGGCGTCACGAATGGCGTTCTTGTAGGGATGGAAGCCGTCGGTGCTGATCTCAGGTTCACCAATCGCGCGCCCGCGCAAATCCTGGGTGAACAGGTCCGTATTCTCGCTGTCGCGCTTACCGGTGCGGTAGGAGATAATCGCGCGGCTCGCGGAGCCCAACGCAATGAACGAATACTGATCGCCCTTGTGGCCGATCTCATGGCGCTCAACGCGCTTCTGCTTCTTGCCGACGTAGCCCCAAATTTCGTCCAGCATGCGGGTTTCATCGTCCAGCACATAGCAGGGGACGGACAGTACCCACGGCCGGGTGGCTCGGCGTGCTGCGATAGGCGTAAGTGCATTCAGGCTCGATTGCTGAGCCGCCGATTGGCGTAATCTGCTTCTACCCAATCTAGTCAGTGCGGCCGTCCTCGCCATCGGTAATGCCTAATTATCGAAAGCCTGGCCGGTACTTGAGGTGGTGCGGTTGACCACACGCTTCTGCTTATGCACACGAAAAATCTAAGCGCCGCTTGCCTCGATGAATCGCTCGTGATTCGATTCTGGCGATGGCGAGAATGGTCCTTCTCATGTTTACGGTCTGTGGTCTGGTGCTCGCCGGCGAGCTCGGCCGCATCACTCTGGCTGCTAGTTGTGCAGGAGCACTCTACCTTTCGTTTCGCGTCGGCTACTTGAGAGGTGCCGAAGTGCGCGAAGCTGCGATTGTCGCGCTCTTGGCCCCATTGGAGTGGCCGGCGGGGAAGGGGCGGTAGCGCGCTCTTCCATCTAGCGGATCTCACGCAGCCCGTTCATCGGCGATCCAGGACGCCGACAGCCGCGTCATTGCACCGCGTCCCATCCAGTCGGCGCTGATCCTGATCCCCCGAGGTCGTCGAACGCTGCATCGAGTTCGTCCCTGTCCCAGATCACGCAGTTGTCGACCCGCTTGGGCTGCGGCATTCTCCCATCCGCGACGAGCTGGTCGAATTTGCTGACACCAACACCGATGTAGGCAGCTGCATCTGCGCGTCGCATCCCGCGTGGAGGGTAAAGGCGAGCTGTTTTCACCAATTTGCCAACCACGTATGACTGCGGTGCTGAAGGCTTCAATCCGTCTATCGGTTTTGCAAACCGTCCGGAAGCTCTCGGATTTAGCTGGATGAATGAAAGAGTACTCTGCGAAACCTGCTGAGCAATTTCAACGACTTAGCCGAAAAACCGAAAGGCTACCGTTACACCATTCCCCAACGGAATAGCCGAACAAATTCAATGACTTGTTGATTTGTCCGGCTTGTGGCCGACGGCGCTTATCGCGCAAATCACGGCTCAGGCGTGGAGGGTTTCTACCCGCTCGGCTGTGGGCTGGCAAGCGCTGCGGTGCAGGGTGTTTTGCGGTCCAATCGGGGCGCGTAAGCGGCCGGATCGCGGGCTCCGGCGGCGCGCGGCGGTTTGCCTCACCCGAAAATCACGCTTCCTGGTCGGATCGCCATCGGCCCCATCGTCCTTGGGACACACAACCCAAGGAGATCCGTGATGCCCTATGTCGATGGTTTCGTGTTGGCCGTGCCAAAGGACAAGATCGAGGCCTATAAGGCGCTGGCGAAAACGGCCTGCGCGATCTGGATGGAGCACGGTGCGCTCGATTATGTCGAATGCATCGGCGACGACGTGCCCTATGGCGAACTCACCTCGTTTCCGCGCGCGGTGATGGCGAAGGAGGACGAGATCGTGGTGTTCTCCTGGATCGTCTATCGCGACCGGGAGACTCGCGACGCCGTCAACAAGAAGGTGATGGCAGACCCGCGGCTGAAGTTGGACGGCATGCCGTTCGACGGCAAGCGCATGATCTATGGCGGCTTCACGACGCTGCTGAGGGCGAGCGACGTGGTGGGGTGAGGGCGCCAACCCACCCTGCACATTGGTGCTTGTCCATGCAGCATCGTGGCAATCCGTTACACTTGCCGGTATGGGGCCGGCATGCCATCTCTCATCGCCAGGCATAATCAAACGGGAGCGGGCGCTTAGCCGAGCTTTCCAAAAAATCCTGATCGGGGAAACCCTTTGGGAGGTCTGATTTCAACGACATTGAAGCACGTCACCGGTCTGCTTTGCGCGGCCGCGATGTCGCTTGCGCTCGCCTCTGGCGCGGCAGCGCAGGACAAGGTCGTCAAGATCGGCGCGATCCTGCCGATGTCCGGTGGCACCGCCTCGATTGGCGCGCACGCCAAGGCGGCGCTCGAGGTCGCCATGGACATCATCAACAACGCCCATCCCGAGCTCGGCAATCTGCCGCTGGCGAAGAACGCAGGCCTTGCCGGTCTCGGCGCCGCCAGGATCGAGATCGTGTTCGCCGACAACCAGGGCAACCCGGCGACGGGCCAGAACCAGGCGCTGCGCCTGATCACGGAAGAGAAGGTGGCCGCCGTGTTCGGCTCCTATCAGTCCGGCGTCACGCTGACCTCGAGCGCGATCGCTGAGAAATACGGCATGCCTTTTCTGAACTCCGAGTCGGTCGCCGCCAATCTCACCGAGCGCGGCTTCAAATGGTTCTTCCGCACCACGCCGGTCGCCACCGACTTCGCCAAGGCCTATGTCGATTTCCTCGCCGACATCAAGGCGCAAGGCGCCAAGACCGACAGCATCGCGCTGGTTCACGATAACACCGAATACGGCACCTCGGTCGCCAACACCATCAGCGCCGCCTTCAAGGAGAAGGGGCAGGCCATCGCAGCTGACGTCGCCTATCCCGTCAATGCGACCGATGTGCAGGGCCAGGTGCTCCAGCTCAAGGACAAGAAGCCCGACGTCATCATCATGATCAGTTACACGTCGGATGCGATCCTGTTCGCCAAGACCATGCAGTCGCTCGACTACAAGCCGGCGGTGCTTTTGGCCGACGACGCAGGCTATTCCGATCCGTCCTTCATCAAGGCGGTCGGCAAGATCTCGCAAGGTGTGTTCAACCGCTCGTCCTGGGCGGTGGGCCCGTCCGGCTCGCCGTCCGCGATCATCGCGGGCATGTACAAGAAAAAGAGCGGCGAGGAGATGGACGACACGGTCGGCCGCCAGATGCAGGGCTTCTTCGTGCTGGCCGACGCCATCGACCGCGCCGGCTCGACCGATCCCGCAAAGATCCAGGCCGCGCTGAAGGTGACCGACCTGAAGCCCGAGCAATTGATGATGGGCTACAAGGGCGTGAAGTTCGACGACAAGGGCCAGAACGTGCTCGCCTCCGGCCTCATCATCCAGCTCCAGGACGGCGAGAACTACACCGCGGTGTGGCCCAAGGCCAATGCCGAGAAGGCGCCTGTGCTGCCTTACAAGGGCTGGTGAGATTTAAAGGCGGGGCTGCGCGCTCCGCCATTCCCATGATGATTTGATCAGAGCAACGTTGGCTCATGTCCTTTGTACTCGTGCAGGTGATCGTCGGCGGGCTTCTGCTTGGCGCCGTCTACGCCCTGTTTTCCTCTGGCCTCACGCTGGTGTGGGGCATGATGAACATCGTCAATTTCGCGCACGGCGATTTCGTCATGCTCGGCATGTACGTCGCCTACGTCGTCTACACGCTGTTGGGGGGAGGGCCGATCCTGGGCGCGCCGCTGGCGACGCTGGTGCTCGCGACCGTCGGTGTCGTGGTCTATTTCGTCCTGATCCGCGACATCATGATGCTGGCGCAGATCCTCGGCACCTTCGGGCTGGCGCTATTACTGCGCTATTCCGTGTTCTGGTGGTTCGGCGCCAACTTCCTGTCGATGCCCCCGAACATCGTGGGCGGCACTTATGCGTTTGCGGGCCTGCGCATCGAGGCCTCGCGGCTGCTGGCCGGCGTGGTCGCGCTGCTCGTGACGCTCGGGCTGCGTCTGCTGCTGACGCGGACCTCGCTCGGCTCAAAAATGCTGGCGGTGGCGGAGGATGCGACCGCGGCGCAGCTCATGGGCATCCGTCCCGACACCATGCAGGCGATCGCCTGGGCAATCGCGGCTGGCGCTGTCGCCGGAGGGGCTGGCGGCTGTTCGTGCAGCAGAGCGTCGAGAACAACCTCATGCTCGGTGCGACGCCGCTGCGCGACAAGTCGCGCCAGGCCGCGCTGCTCGAACGCGTCTATGAGATCTTTCCGCGCCTGAAGGATCGCCGTAACCAGCGCGCCGGCACCATGTCCGGCGGCGAGCGGCAGATGCTCGCGGTCGGCCGTGCGCTGATGAGCGACCCGAAGCTCCTGATGCTGGATGAACCCTCGTTCGGTCTCGCGCCGGCGGTGGTCGAGTCCATGTACGAGACGTCGGCCGCCTGCATCGCGAGGGCCTGACCATCCTGCTCGCGGAGCAGTCGATCGAGCTCGCACTGGAGGTCTCGGATTTCGCCACGGTGCTCCAGGTCGGCAAGAGCGTGTTGTCAGGCACGGCGGCGGCGCTCGCGGAGGACCCGCAGGTGCAGAAGGCTTATCTGGGCGTGGACTGACTGATTTCCGCCTGAAGGCGCCCGGTGTCGGCGGTGTTACGCCGGCACAATGGACCTGCAGCAGCAACGGCGAGGCGCCGCTACTTGATCTTGTCGTAGGCGGCCGCGAAATCGCCCAGCGGCATCGGGATCGCGATCGTCTCCTTGGCCATGTTCTGGAAGGAGACCTTCAACTGCTTGCCTGACTTCAAAGTGCCCAGCAGGTCCGGCGCGATCGGCGTCGAGGCGTAGCAGCCGCGGTTCTCGCAGGTCTGGATCTGGAGATCGACCGTCTTGCCCTCGTCGACCTGGAGCTTGGCCCCGATGGGAAGGTTGAGGCCGAGCGGCAATTGCAGCAGCGCCACCGGCGTGCGGGTGTCGGGCGCGATGCGGATGTTGATCAGGACGATGGTCTGGCCGGTCTTGGTCAGCACCGCGTTCTGCTCCATCGCGCATTCGAGCGGCGCGTCGCGGCTGACGCTGGTGCAGCGCACGACCCAGCCGGACTGCGCCGGAGCGCCGTCAGCCTGCGGCTGCGTCGGAGCCGGTGCGGGCTGTGCCGCCTGAGCAGAGGGAGCTGCGTTCTTCTTGGCGCCCTGCTGGGCATGCGCGGCACCCGCCGACAACAGGACAGCGGCGGCAAGGACGGCAAGTCTGGATTGCATGGGCATGGCAAAACCGCGTTGGCGTGAACCGGGGGCCTCGCTGTAGCGTCGCGAGGCGGGCGGTGCAAGCTGCTACTCGGCCGCTTCCTTAACGGTGCCGTGCTCGACCGTCTCGTCGCCTTCGCCGTCACCCTTACGGCCCCAACCCGAGAACCAGTTGTTGAGCTCGTCGAGATAGAGATAGACGACCGGGGTGGTGAACAGCGTCAGCGCCTGGCTGACGATCAGACCGCCGACCATGGCGTAGCCGAGCGGCTGGCGGATCTCGGCGCCGGTGCCGTGGCCGAGCATCAGCGGCACGCCGCCGAGCAGGGCAGCCATCGTCGTCATCATGATCGGACGGAAGCGCAACAGCGCTGCCTGCCGGATCGATTCCGCCGGCGTCTTGTGCTCGTCGCGCTCCGCGGCGATGGCGAAGTCCACCATCATGATGCCGTTCTTCTTCACGATGCCGATCAGCAGGATGACGCCGATCAAAGCAATGAGGCTGAACTCGAAGCCGGCCGCCATCAGGATGGCGAGCGCGCCGACGCCGGCCGAGGGCAGGGTCGACAGAATCGTGATCGGATGGATGTAGCTCTCGTAGAGGATGCCGAGGATCAGATAGACCACGACCAGTGCCGCGAGGATCAGGAGCGGAACGGTGCCCAGCGACTGCTGGAACGCCTGTGCCGTGCCCTGGAAGCTCGAATTGAGCGTCGGCGGCGCGCCGAGATCGGCCATCGCCTTCTGCACGGCCTCGGTGGCCTGACCGAGCGCGACGCCCTGGGCGAGGTTGAAGCTGATCGTGATCGCCGGGAACTGGCCCTGGTGGCTGATCGAGAGCGGGCGGACCGGATCGGTGGTCCAGGTCGCAAACGTCGACAGCGGCACCTGGTCCCCGGTCAGCGGCGATTTCAGATAGAGCTTGTTCAGGCTTTCGAGACTGCCCTGCATCTCCGGCAGGATTTCCAGGATCACCTTGTAGGTGTTGAGCTGCGTGAAATACTGCGTGACCTGGCGCTGTCCGAAGGCGTCGTACAACGTGTCGTCGATCAATTGCGGCTGGATGCCATAGCGCGCTGCGGTATCGCGGTTGATTTTGAGCTGAACCGTGGTGCCCTGGGTCTGCTGGTCGGTCGCGACGTCGCGCAGTTGCGGCAACGTCGCCATCTTGGCGAGGATCTTCGGCGCCCAGTCGTTGAGCTCGGTGAGATCGGCGTCCTGCAGCGTGAATTCGAACTGCGTACGCGTCGGCCGGCCGCCGAGCCGGACGTCCTGGGCCGCCTGCATGTAGAGGCGGGCGCCGGACACCTTCTCGAGCTTGGGACGTAGCCGCGCGATGATCTGCTGCGCGGAGGCCTCGCGCTCATTGCGCGCCTTCAGCGTGATGAACATGTTGCCGTTGTTGCCGGCGCGGCCGCTGCCGCCGATGTTCATCGCGATCGTTGCGACGTCGGGATCGTCCATCACGATCTTGCCGAGCTCGACCTGACGGCGCTGCATCTCCGCGAACGAGATGTCCTGGGAGGCTTCCGAGGTCGCGGTGATCAGGCCGACGTCCTGCTGCGGGAAGAAGCCCTTCGGAATCAGTACGAACAGATAGACCGACAGGGCAAGGGTCGCGAAGAAGATCGCGAGCGTCGTGCGGCGCCAGCTCAGGGCATGGTCGAGCACCCAATCGTAGCCGCGCAGCATCGCGTCGAAGCCGCGCTCGCTCCACTGGTAGAACTTGCCGTGGGTCACCTCGCCATGGGCGCGCAGGAAGCGTGAGGCCATCATCGGCGTCAGGGTCAGCGACACGAACATCGAGACGAAGATCGTCATCGCCAGCACGACGGCGAATTCGCGGAACAGGCGCCCGATGATGCCGCCCATCAGCAGCAGCGGAATCAGCACCGCGACCAGCGAGATGCTGATCGACACGATGGTGAAGCCGATTTCCTTGGAGCCCTTGAAGGCCGCCGCCATCGGCGATTCGCCTTCCTCGATGTAGCGTGTGATGTTCTCCAGCATCACGATGGCGTCGTCGACGACGAATCCGACCGCGATGGTGAGGGCCATCAGCGACAGATTGTCGAGCGAATAGCCGAACACCCACATCAGCGCGCAGGCGCCCAGCAGCGCCAGCGGCACCGTGATGGTGGGAATGACGGTTGCCCAGAAGCTGCGCAGGAAGATGAAGATGACCATGACCACCAACGCAATGGTCAGCAGCAGCGTGAACTGGACATCTTCGACCGCGGCGCGGATTGTCGTGGTGCGGTCGCTGATGACTTCGATCTTGATCGCGGGCGGGATCGCCGCGACGAGGCGAGGCAAGGTCGCCTTGATCCGGTCCACGGTCTCGATGACGTTGGCGCCGGGCTGCTTGAACACCACCAGGAACACGCCACGCTTGCCATTGGCCCAGGCCGCCTGCTTGGCGTCTTCAGCGCCGCTGACCGCCTGGCCGATATCGCGGATTCGCAAGGGGCCGCCGTTGCGGTAGGCGATGATGACGTCGTTCCAGTCTTTGGACTGGGTGAGCTGGTCGTTGGCGTAGATCGTGTAGGCGCGCTTCGGCCCGTCGATGTTGCCCTTGGGGCTGTCGACCGTGGTGATCGCGATCTGGCTGCGCACGTCCTCCATCGACAGGCCCTTGGCGACGAGTTTCGCCGGGTCGATCTGAATGCGGATGGAGGGTTTCTGCTGGCCGCCGATGAAGACCTGCGCCACGCCGGAGAGCTGGCTGATCTGCTGAGCGAGCTGGGCATCGACCGCGTCGCTGACGTTGGTCAGCGGCAATGTATCGGAGGTCGCCGACAGCAGCAGGATCGGCGCGTCGGCCGGGTTGACCTTACGGTAGGTCGGCGGCGAGGGCAGGTTCTTCGGCAACTGGCCGCTCGCGGCGTTGATAGCGCCCTGCACGTCGTTGGCGGCGCCGTCGATGCTGCGGTTGAGGTCGAACTGGATGGTGATCGACGCGGTGCCCAGATAGCTCGTCGAGGTCATCTGGGCGATGCCCGGGATCTGGGCGAATTGCCGTTCGAGCGGCTGGGCCACCGACGAGGCCATGGTCTCGGGGCTGCCGCCCGGCAAATTGGCGGTGATCTGGATGGTCGGGAAGTCCACCTGCGGCAGTGGCGCGACCGGCAGCAGGGGATAGGCGACGAGACCGACGAAGAGAATGCCGGCCATCAGCAGCGAGGTGCCGATGGGATAACGGATGAAAGGTGCCGAAATCCCGCCTGCGTTCATTCCTATCGCACCTTGTTCTGGGCCGGATCCGAGCTCGCCACAGCCGTAGAGACGAGGCTTCCCGGCTGGACCTTGAATTGGCCGCCGGTGATCACTTGTTGCCCGGGCGTCAGCCCTTCGTCGACGACCGAACGTCCGTCGATGCCGTAGCTGACCTTGATCTTGTGCACCTCGGCCTTGTTGTCCTGATTGACGGTGTAGGCGTAGAGGCCGTTGGTCGAGTGCTGGACCGCGTCATCCGGGACAACGGTCGCATCTTTCAGGATGCGGACCAGAAGACGCGTCGACACCGACTGCCCGGGCCACAGCGCGTGGTCCTTGTTGTCGAACACCGCCTTGAGCCGGATCGTCCCGCTGCTCGTGTCGACCTGGTTGTTGATGACCGCAAGCTTGCCCTCGGCCAGCGTCTTCTTGCCGTCGGTGGTGAAGGCGATCACCTTGAGCGCGTCGGCCTTCTGGCCCTCGCTGATATAGGGCAGCTGATCCTCCGGCGCGGTGAAGATCACCGAGATCGGCTCGACCTGCGAGATCGTGACGATGCCGGTCTGCGTCGAGGAATTGACGATGTTGCCGATGTCGACCTGGCGCAGGCCCGCGACGCCGGTGATCGGTGCCTTGACCTGGGTGTAGTCGAGCTGGGTCTGGGCGTTGGAGATCGCGGCATCGTCGGCGGCGATCTGGGCGTTGAGCTGGGCGACCGTCGAGCGCTGGGTGTCGACCCGCTGTGCGGTGGCGAATTCGCCGAGCTTCATGGCGCGCTGGAGCTCGAGATTGGCGTTGGCCAGATTTGCCTCGTCCTGGGCCTTCTTGGCCTTGGCCTGGTCGAGCGTGGCTTGGTAGGGGCGGGGATCGATCGAGACCAGAAGCTGGTCCTGCTTGACGATCTGGCCTTCGGTGAAGGCGATCTTGTCGATCTGGCCGTCCACCCGAGTCCGGACTTGTACGGTGTTGAAGCCCTGAACCGTGCCGAGACCGGTCAGGTAGACCGGGAAGTCGACCTTCTGGACCGGCGCAACGCTCACCGGGACGGCGGGCGGGCGCTGCGGACCCTTCTGTGCGGTCTGGGTTTTTTCGGCCTCGGGCGAGCCGAATTTCTGCCAACCATAGTAGCCCGCGGAAGCCACGGCCGCGATGATCAGAATCCAGAGGATCGGCCGGGACTTTTTCATATCGTCTCGTGTCGGCTCTTGTGCCCTAAGCTACGAATTGTGAGGCAATCATAGGGTTCCAGGGCGCTTGTATAATACACGCCAAGTTCCAGTGTAAACAGCACTATCGGTTGAGAATCCTAAACAATTGGAAAGCTTTGCACTGCTTAGGCAACGTTCTGGCGCGGCGGTGTGCAGTGCTGCATTTTCCCGGCGCGAACGATCAGCGTGCAAACCTTGTGCAATGCTCGAAAGTGGTGTGTGCGGGGCTGAGTGGCACCGCTCGGGGCCGCGAGGCGGGCGACCCGCAAGAACGGTTCTAAATCGCGCGGAGGCCGTTTCGGTTGTCAGGAAATTCAGCATCGTTCATATCGGCCGCCACAAAGGGAGCGCAGGATGGACGAACTGAACGGCAAGCTGATCGCGTGTCAGATTCTGATCACGGGACTGATCGCTCGCGTCGCCAACGAGCAGCGTGATCCCCTGCGCTTCCTCACCGACTTCCGCGACGAGATCAAAGCCGTCGTCAACGGCGTCAACATCGCCGGCATGGACGACAGTGATCGCGTGCGCGCCGTCGCGCAGAAGACCATCGACGAATTGTTCTCCCTGATGAAGCCGCCGAGCAGCGATTGATGCTGCGAGCGCGACCGCTGATCTCGCGATCTCGCGCTTCTCTTTAGAATGAATCCAGTCTTGCTTTAGAACGATTTCAAACTGAAGTTTAGAATCGTTTTGATCTGGACTTATTCAAGGGTTCTCGCGGCTTGCTCGCATTGACCCGCTATTTTGCGGCCGATACCAACACTCCAATCGTTCATCGAATTGAATGAGCGAACAGGAATATGGGGCGTGTTGTAATGGGGCAGGTGGTCGCACCGAAATCGTTGCGTTCGGTCGCAGCAGTCGATGAAAAGTTCACGAGCGTTTCCGGCAAAAAGGTCTCCGCCGTCGCGGGCCTCATCGCTGCAGCATCGGTGTCGAGCGGCGCAGAGGCGCAGCAGTCGAACCTGCCGCCGGTGACGGTCGACGCTCCCGTCGCGCGTCCGCGTCCGGCGGCTTCGAAGCCGACGCCGGATCAGGTCCGCGCGCGCAACGCGCTGCGGCGTGCTGCGCAGAGGCAGCAGGCGGCGCAGCAGGCCCCCACGACACCCTCCGGTCCGGCCGACGCCGACCCCTATGCCGATCCGGCCGCGCCCTACAAGGTCGATCACGTGCAGGCCGGCGGCAAATTTCCGGAGAAGCTGGTCGATACGCCGAAATCCATCACGGTTCTCAGCAAGGAAGTGCTCGCAGACAAGAACGCCACGACGCTGAAGCAGGCGATTCTCAGCACGGCCGGCGTGACGCTCGGAACGGGCGAGGGCGGCAACGCGTTCGGCGACCGCTTCTTCATCCGCGGCTTTGATGCCCGCAATGACGTCTTCATCGACGGCGTGCGCGATTCCGGCGTCAGCGTCCGTGAAAACTTCTTCACCGAGCAGGTCGAGATCCTGCGGGGCCCAGGTTCGACTTTCGCGGGCCGTGGTACGGCCGGCGGCGCGATCAACATCGTCACCAAGCAGGCGACGACGGAGAAGAGCTTCTACAACATGGACACCACGTTTGGTACGGACATGACCAAGCGCGTGGTGCTAGACGTCAACCAAGTGATCAATCCGACCTGGTCGGTGCGCGCGGGCGGATTGTTTCAGGATGCCAATGTCGCCGGGCGAAGCTATGTGACGGACAACCGCGATGGCGCATTTGTCGCCACGACCTGGAAGCCGGCAGACGCGGTCAAGATTCAGGCGAACTACATCCATACCGAGCTGACCGGCCTTCCTGATTTTGGAGTGCCTTATTACCGGCCGAGCACCGCCACCACCGCTGGCGGGCCGTTCCCGGATTTCGGTGCGAACCGCAAGAACTGGTATGGCTTCCTCAACCGCGACTTCTATCGGACCGGTCAGGACATCGGCTCGCTCAACGCCGAAGTGCAGATCACACCCGATTTGCTGATCACCAACAGGTTCCGGGATTCGCATTCCACCCAGAACTACATCGGTACGCTTCCGGAAGCGCCGACGCTGGCCCCTGGAGCTCCGTTTACGGCTTATACGCTAAGCGCAAATCCGCAGAGCCGCTACCAGGTCACGGACGTGATCGCCAACCAGACTGAGGCGACCTATAAGTTCAATGACGGCTTCGGCTTCAAGCACACTGCACTTGCGGGTTTCGAGTATGATCACGAGAAATCATCAATCGACAGATATCTCGGCCTGAGCTCGGAAGCCCTTCCTGGCGGATTCAGCGGGAGCGGGTCCTTGACCGGCGTGAGCGTCTTCAATCCGCAGTTCACTAATCTTCCGTTCGGAATACCATCGGGTCTGTCGGGTTTGCCGACCAAGATCACGATAGACACCAAGAGTGTCTACGCGATGGATAGTGCGAACTACCACGATTTGCTCATCCTGAATGGCGGCGTCCGCTATGATGACTATAACGTCAAGACGAGCGGATACGGCACCGTCAACGGTGTGGCCAACGTGTTCGGCCAGCAGCAGCAAGATCACGGGATACCGAACTTCAATCTCGGCCTTACGCTGAAGCCGCTGCCGAACGGCAGTGTTTACGCTGCCTACGCCACTTCATCGAACCCGGTCGGCGCGGAATTCGACGGAACGAGCGTTCAATACGGTGGACTTGCTCCGGTGCTTAACGGCAATCCCTCGCAGATCTTCGGTCCCGAAAAGAACAAGGCGATCGAAATTGGCACGAAGTGGGAACTCTTCGATCGCCACCTGCTGCTGACGGCCGCGCTGTTCCAGACGGAAAAGGAGAATGCGCGAGAGTCGCGCAACATCACAGCTGCGACAGCCACTGCAGCGTGTCCTTACCCTGCCGGTACAACGGGCACCGTCTCCTGCATCACTGCCGGTGCGGCCTACCGCATCCGCGGTATCGATCTCGGCGTTGGCGGCAAGATCACTGACAAATGGAGCATCTTCGGCGGCCTCGTGCTGATGCAATCGGAGGTGACGAAGTCCCTGATCCCGCCTGCGAACGCAATTCTCTACACGTCGAACGTTGGTCTCCCGCTTTCGAACGTCGCGCATCAGTCCTTCAGCATGCTCAGCAAATATCAGCTGAACGACACCTGGGAACTCGGCGGCCAGGCCGTCTATCGCTCGAAGATCTATGGCGGCACGTTCCTCGCTGCCAACCAGGGCACGTCGATCCCCAGCTACTGGCGGTTCGACATGTTCGCGGAAGCCAAGATCAACGAGAACTGGCAGGTCAAGCTGTTCGTGAACAACATCTTCGACAAACGCTACTATGACGCGCTGTACCAGAGCGCCGCGCCCTTCGTGCTGGAAGCACCGGGTCGCGCCGCCTATCTGGTGATCTCGGCGCGATACTGAGCAGAGCAACGACGGGGTGCCATGCTGACGTGTATAGACGGCGTTCTCAGCAAAGACGATGTGGCGGATTTCCGCCGCATCATGGACGCCAGCGAATGGGAAGACGGGCGCTCCACCGCCGGCGCGCAGTCGGCAATGGTCAAGCGCAACGAGCAATTGCCGCCTGACAGCGAGGTCGCGCGCCAGCTGGGCAACCGCATCATTTCGGCGTTGACGTCGAATCCGCGGTTCCTGGCTGCCGCGATCCCGCTCCAGATCTTCCCGCCGCTGTTCAACCGCTATGCGGCCAGCAGCGGCCACCATTTCGGCCTGCACGTCGACAATGCCATCCGCGGCGACCGTCTGACCGGCCTTCGCATCCGCACAGACCTGTCGGTCACGCTGTTCCTGGCCGAGCCGGAGGAGTATGACGGTGGCGAACTTGTGATCGAGGACAGCTACGGTTCGCACGAAGTCAAGTTGCAAGCCGGGGACTGCGTGCTCTATCCCTCGACCAGCCTCCATCTCGTCACCCCGGTGACGAGGGGAACGCGGGTTGCGTCTTTCTTCTGGCTTCAGAGCATGATACGGGACGATCAAGCCCGGAGCATGATCTTTGACCTCGACACCGCGATACAGGCGCTGGTGGCACGGCTCGGGCGTGACGATCCCGAAACGGTCAAATTGACGGGTATCTATCACAACCTCATTCGCTACTGGGCCGAAGTATGAAGATCATGTCCTTCCAAGCAAGCCTTGCCGCAGCCTTGATGCTGGCGGCCGCCTGGCTCGCATCGCCTGTTTCTGCCCAGACACAAGCCCCGGCGGCACCGGCTCAATCGACAGCTCAGCCAGCGGCGCCCGCGGCGGCGCCTACGGCTCCCTCAGCCACCGCGCCGGCGGCTGCAAAGTCCGAGACGGCGGCCGGCGTCGCACCGGCCATGAAGGAGCTGTCGCCTTGGGTGATGTTCCAGTCGGCGGACATCATCGTGAAGGCGGTGATGATCGGGCTCGCCTTCGCATCGCTCATGACCTGGACGGTCCTGATCGCCAAGTCGATCGAGCTGTCGGTTGCCTCGACCAAGCTTCGTTCGGCGCTGAAGAAGATCGCGGAGGCGCGCTCGCTGGCGGAAGCGCAGATGGCGCTTGGTGCCAAGGAGGGCATCCTGCCGTCGTTCCTGGCGGCGGCGCTGCGCGAGGCGCGGATGTCGGCCGGCCTGTCCAGCGATTCCGGCATCAAGGAGCGCGCCGCCTCAAGCTTCTCCGAGATCGTGCGTGCGGAGGCGCGGCGCATCCGCGTCGGCATGGGTGTGCTCGCGACCATCGGTTCCACGTCGCCTTTCGTCGGCCTGTTCGGCACGGTGTGGGGCATCATGAACAGCTTCATCGGTATCTCGAAGTCGCAGACCACCAATCTCGCCGTCGTCGCGCCCGGCATCGCCGAGGCGCTGCTCGCCACCGCGATCGGTCTGGTCGCCGCCATTCCCGCCGTCATCATCTACAATCACTTCTCACGCGTGACGAAGGGCTATCTCGAACTGGTCAGCCGCGCCTCGGGCGCGGCGGGGCGGCTGCTCTCGCGGGATCTCGACCGCAGCCACGGCAGCGTGCATTCGCGCGCGGCGGAGTGAACCATGGGCGTTTCGCTCGCAGACAATGACGACGACGACGATTTCGGCGAGACGCATGACATCAACGTCACGCCGTTCATCGACGTCATCCTGGTGCTGCTGATCATCTTCATGGTCGCTGCTCCGCTCTCGACCGTCGACCTGCCGATCGATTTGCCGACGTCGAGCGCGACGCCGCAGAAGAAGCCGGACAAGCCGACCTATCTCAGCATCAAGCCCGATTTGACGCTTGCCATCGGAGAGAACCCGGTCCACCGCGCCGAGTTGATCGGCACCCTCGACGGCCTGTCCGACATGAGCAAGGACAAGTATGTCTTCCTGCGCGCCGATCGCTCGGTGCCGTATGGCGAGTTGATGGGCGTCATGGAACTCTTGCGCTCAGGTGGCTATTCGCGGGTGAAGCTGGTTGCGCTGGAAGGCGCTCCGGGTGAGCCTGCGGCAGGCGCCGCTCAGCCTTAGAGGCCCGCTATGGACGAATCCAGACCAGCCCGGACGCTTTGGATTTTGGCAGCGGTGGCAGCGCTCGCCCTCCATCTGGGTGGTGCCGCGCTCGCGCTGGCCCATTTGCGGACCGATGACGGCGACGATGGCCTCGGCGCGGCCGGCGCGGAGTTCGCCGTCGAGATGGCCTCGCCGAAGGCGCCTGACACCGACCTTCCGCCCGGACCGGACAGCGAAGCGATGCAGGAGCAGCAGGCGCTTCCCGAGCAAAAAGCCGAGACCAAGGAAACCGAGCTTCCAAAGGATCAGTCGCAACAGGTCGACGATCCCGATCGGGTCGTCACCGAAAACATTTCGAAGAAGCCGCAGGACGAGGATCCGAAGATTGCGGCGGTCGAAACTCCCGCTGCGGAGGCCTCGCCGAAGTCGGTTGCGACGGCGCGGCAGACACTCGACGAGGACGCGCGCGAGGCCGAGAAGGCGCTGGCGCCTGTGCTTGGCATCGGCAAGGACATGCTGAAGCTGACGGCCGACTGGAACCGCAAGATCAGCGCGCGCATTAAGCAACACCCGATCAGTCCGGAAGGCAGAGAGAACAGCAATCAGAAAGTAAAAGTGAACTTCGCGCTCAACCGAAAGGGAAATGTGCTGTCGGTTGAAGTGGTGGAGTCGTCTGGGGATGCCGCGTACGATGCGGCTGCGATCTCGATGGTTCGCAAGGCCGATCCCTTCGAGCCGCCTCCCGCCAAACTGACTGAAGATCGATTCGAGCGCATCATCGAAATCAGTTTCGCCCCAGAGAAGGCAAAGAAGACAAACAAAAAGACGGCTCAGCGCCAGTAGAGCCGGATCCCGACATAGACCACGACCAGGCAGGCGAAGATCAGCGCCACCGGGAGCGGCCGTTTCTGGGTTGCGCCTGCGGTCGCTGCCCCGAAGAAATTGACCTTCTTCGGCTTCGGTTCTGGGCGGCGGAAAGCGGTAACATTGTCCGCCGCCGGCTCGGCCGCGCGGGGACGGACGTCGGGCGGGGTTCCCGCGCCGCCCATCTCGGCATAGTAGGCCTTGTAGATCGCGCCGATGGTGGCCTCGGTGGCTTCGCCCTCGTTCAGCTGCGCCAGCAGGTTCTTGTAGCTGACGAGGAACTCCTGCGCCTCCGGAGGTAGCGCGGACGCCCCGTTGAGCTTGGCCATCATCTTCCAGGTGGCAAAATCGGCGCGGGCGCGGGTATCGGCGCGTCGCGCGATCAGCATATCGGCAGCTTTGACCAAGTCGGCCTCTGGCCCTTCGGCCTGTGTGTTCGGGTGTCGCTGTTCACTAAGCATTGCCGGTCAGGAAGAGAACAGCCTGAATCACATAACCGGTCAACGTTCGCAGTATTGCTGAAATAACATCAAGATTTAGACCGAACTGGGAGCCCGCCAGCGGCAGCAGGATCAACAGACCGATCAGGATCAGCATACCGAACGGCTCGAGCCGGGCCAGCGGCAGAGCGAGCGGCCGGGGCAACAGCCCGACCGCGACGCGCCCGCCATCGAGCGGCGGGATCGGCATCATGTTGAAGACGGCCAGCACGGCGTTGATCAGCAGTGCATTCTTGAGGTTGTCGAAGATCCACTGCGCCGAGCCGGCCGGCGCCCAGGGCAGGGCGTGCAGGGCAAGAGCTGCGACGAGCGCCAGCAGGATGTTGGTGACGGGCCCGGCCAACGCCACCCAGACCATGTCGAGCCGGGGATGGTTGAGCTCGCGGAAATTCACCGGCACCGGCTTGGCATAGCCGAACAGGAACGGCGAATGCGCAAACAGCAGCATCGCCGGCAGGATCAGCGTGCCGAACGGGTCGATGTGGCGGAGCGGGTTGAAGCTGACGCGGCCAAGCTGCCAAGCCGTGTTGTCACCGAGACGGTATGCGACGAAGGCGTGCGCAGCCTCGTGGAAGGTGATGGCGAGCACCAGCGGCAGCACCCACACCGAGAGGTCATAGAGGGAGATGTTCACAACTCATCCGTTCCGGTTCTGCCCGCGCCCTTCGCGAAGCTGGCCGTATAGGGCCACAACCCTTCACGATCTACCGCTATATCGCGTCGAATTCCGAAATTGCCCGTTGCAAATGATCCGCCAGGAGGGAGCCTGCACCCGTGCCCGCTTCAAACCAATCCCGACGTCACGCCGGAATCGTCCCCGGATATTGCGTCAGCCCGTCGTCGAGCTTCAGCCAGGCGAGCTTTTCGGAGACCCAGATGTGGTCGGTCGGGGCGAAGGCGTTGCGATCGTCGAATGTCGTCAGCGCGACGCCCGCCAGCGTCCCGTTGCGCCGCCAGGAGAACAGCCGCGTGCCGCAGAGTTTGCAGAACACGCGGTCGATGTTCTCGGACGACGCATAACGGGCGGTGTCGCCCTCGACGGTCAGTGCGCGCTGGTCGAACTGCGCGCGGACGAAGTAGGGCGAGCCCATGGCCTTCTGGCACATGCGGCAATGGCAGATGCGAACGTTGAGCGGCTCACCTTCCGCCTTGAATCGCACCGCGCCGCAGAGACATCCGCCTTCTCTGATCATGGCTCAGGCCACCCGCCATTCGCCGACCTGGCGCGCCATGGTCCAGTTGAGATTGTCGAGATCGCCGTCCATATTGGAATTCCCGCGCCTGGTGTTGGTGAAGGCGGCCCAGCAGAAGCCGCCATGGGTTCTGACCGCAATGGTACTGGTACCCGGCAGGCTGCCATTGTGCCACCAATTGTCGGATTTGTTGATGCAAAAGCCCTTGGCATAGTCCGGACTGTTGCCGGGCGCGGTGGTCATGACCTCTATGGTGCGCGGCCGCAGGATGTTCGCCGGCCGAGAATAGCCGTCGACATGCATCAGGAACTGCACGAGGTCCGCCGGCGTCGCGATCCAGCCGCCATGGGAATCCATCCGCCGGACATTCATGCCGTAGGGATTTTCGCCCTGACCGTAATAGGCGACTTCACCGGCCTGGCGCTGGTCGCGGGTGTTGCCGGCGATCGTCATGTCGGTGACGCCGCAGCGTGCGAGCACGTCGGTGCGGACGTGATCGGCATAGGGCTGGCCGCTGAGCTTCTCGATGACGCGGCCGAGCACGCAATAGCCGAAATTGGAATAGGCGTAGCGCTGGCCCGGCGGCCGGTCCAGCGGCCGATTGGCGAGCATCAAGGCGATCAGTTCGGCATGATCCATCCGCGGATGCGTGAACATGGGGTCGCGGTTGTCGTTGCTCCAGCCGCCGGCGGTGTGGGTCAGCAAATGCTCGAGCGTGATCTGGTCGATGCCGTCGGAGTCGGGCGGCTGTCCGTAATCGGTGCCGAGCAGCGCGCCCGGGCCGAACACGCGATCCGTCAGCTTGAGGCGGTTCTCTTCGATCAGGCGGAAGATCGCGACCGAGGTGATCATCTTGCTGACGCTGGCGATCCGGAACAGATGCTGCGGCGTCACGGCCTCGTTCCGCTCGATATCGGCAAGACCGAAGGCGTCCTCGTGGACAACAGTGCCAGCATAGCCGATCGCAAAGGACAGCGCCGGCACGCCGTACTTGTCCATGAAGCTGTGCGCGAGCCGCGCCATCGCGCCGCGCTCGCCCGGCGAGGGCGGGCGGATGCTCGGCGGGTTGGGCGCGAGTTGCGCGAGGGCACCGCTCGAAAGCACCGGCAGCGCGGCTGCGCCCGCTGCGAGCTTCACAAAATCTCGACGCCCAAGCTGCATGGTCCGTCCCCTCGGGCGTCCCGTGCCTCAGTAGGTCGCCCGTCCCCCGGAAATATCAAACACTGCGCCGGTCGAGAAGGCACAATCTTCGGATGCGAGCCAGGCCGTCATCGCGGCGAGCTCCTCCACCAGCACGAAGCGGCCTTTTGGGATCTTCGACAGCATGAAGTCGATATGCTGCTGCGTCATCTGGTCGAAGATCGCGGTCTTCGCAGCCGCGGGCGTCACCGCATTGACGAGGATGTCATGTGCCGCCAATTCCTTGCCGAGCGATTTTGTCAGCGCGATCAGTCCGGCCTTGGACGCCGAATAGTGCGAGGCGTTCGGATTGCCTTCCTTGCCGGCGATCGAGGCGATGTTGACGATCCGCCCGTATTTCTGCTTGAGCATTGCGGGCACGATCGCCTTGCAGCAGATGAAGGGGCCGTCGAGGTTGATGCGCAGGACCTTGCGCCATTCCTCCAGATCAGTCTCCCAGACCGGTTTGTTGACGCCGGCAATGCCGGCATTGTTGACGAGGATGTCGATCTTGCCGAAGGCGGCGAGCGTCGCATCGCGCGCCTGCTCGACGCCTGCGGTGTCGGTGATGTCGACCTTGAAGACGCGGGCGTTGTCGCCGATTTCCTTTGCCGTCTTCTCGGCCAGTGCCGCGTCAAAATCCCAGATCGCCACCTTCGCGCCGGAATCGACGAAGCGCTGGCTGATGGCACGGCCAAAGCCCTGCGCGCCGCCGGTGACGATGGCGACGCGGCCGTTGAGATCGATCTTGTTCATCGAGAAATCCCCTTCGTCTATCCCTCATGGTGAGGAGCGCGCACTTGGCGCGCATCTCGAACCATTGAGCCCGTGGCCCATCCAGCGAGACGCCGCTGTCTCGCCTCCTCGGGAAGAGGCGTGATCAGAGCATGTAGCCGCCGTCGACCACGAGATCGACGCCGGTGGTGAAGGCGCTCTCGTCACTGCCGAGATAGACCGCCATGGACGCGATCTCGTCGGCGGTGCCGAGCCGGCCCATCTTCTGGCGGGAGACGAACATCTCCTTGCCCTGCGGCCCTTGCGCGGCGGCGCGGTCGAGCATCGAGGGCGTCTCGACGGTGCCGGGGCAGATGCTGTTGCAGCGGATGCCCTTGGTGATGAAGTCGAGCGCGACCGCGCGCGTCAGCAGCGACACCGCCGCCTTCGAGGCGCTGTAGACGTAGCGGTTGGCCGGCGGCCGCAGCGCCGCGCAGGAGGAGATGTTGACGATGCTGCCGCCGCCACCCGCGAGCATGTCCGGCAGGAAGGCCCTGATGGTCCGGTGCATCGACTTGACGTTGAGGTCGAACGAGAAATCAAAATCCTCTTCCGAACACTCCAGGATGGTGCCGTGGTGGACGAAGCCCGCCGCGTTGAGCAGGATGTCGACCTTGCCGATGCGCTTGGCAAAGGCGTTGACATCGGCGGTGTTGCGGACGTCGAGCTTCGCCGTCTCGGCGATGCCTTCCTTGGCCAGGCTCGCGATGCCGCTCTCGTTGATGTCGGTGGCGATCACTGTTGCGCCTTCACGCGCGAATGCGATGGCGCATGCGCGTCCGATGCCTGCCGCCGCAGCCGTGATGACGGCGCGCTTTCCCTTGAGGCGGTCTGCCATTTGTATTTCTCCTCGATTTGCTTAGTGCCGTAGCCCGGATGAGCGCGCGAGCGCGATATCCGGGAGCGGATGTCCCGGGTGTCGCTTCGCTCACCCGGGCTACGTGTTCCTAACTCAGTGATTGTCCCGCGCCACACCAAACGTGCCGGCGACGTTCTGGTAGCGGGTGGCGAGCTCCATGCAGGCACCGGTCGACTGCTGGCCGACGGTGTTGCGATAAAGCTCCTGCCACGGCGTCTGGTTCGGCGGATGCTTGAAGCCGCCATTCGCCGTCAGCTCGGCGTGGCGCTTCTTCACCTCGTCGTCGGAGATGAGAATGTTGGCGCTGCCCTTGTTCAGGTCGACGCGTACCTTGTCGCCGTTCCTGAGGATCGCGAGCCCGCCATTGGCGGCGGCTTCCGGCGAAGCATTGAGGATCGAGGGCGAGCCCGAGGTGCCGGACTGGCGGCCGTCGCCGATGCAGGGCAGGGAGTGGATACCGCGTTTGATCAGCGCCGCCGGCGGCTGCATGTTCACGACCTCGGCGCCGCCGGGATAGCCGATCGGGCCGGTGCCGCGGATGAACAGCACGCAGCGCTCGTCGATCTCGAGCGAGGGATCGTCGATTCGATCGTGATAGTCCTCGGGACCCTCGAACACGACTGCGCGGCCCTCGAAGGCGTTGAGGTCCTTGGGGTTGCTGAGATAGCGGTCGCGAAACTCCTTGGAGATCACGCTGGTCTTCATGATCGCGGAATCGAACAGATTGCCCCTCAGCACCAGGAAGCCGGCGTCCTTCACCAGCGGCTTGTCGTAAGCCCAGATCACGTCATTGTCGGGCTTTGGCGCATCCTTGCAGTTCTCGCCGATGCCGCGGCCGTTGACCGTGACCGCGTTCTCATGGATGCGCTTGTGCTTCATCAACTCGCGCACCACGGCCGGCACGCCGCCGGCGCGGTGGAATTCCTCGCCGAGATAGAAGCCGGCCGGCTGCATGTTGACCAGCAGCGGCACGTCGTGGCCGACCTTCTGCCAATCGTCGATGGAGAGCTCGACGCCGATGTGGCGCGCCAGCGCGTTGATGTGGATCGGCGCGTTGGTCGAGCCGCCGATCGCCGAATTGATCACGATGCAGTTCTCGAACGCCTCGCGGGTCAGGATGTCCGAGGGCTTGAGGTCTTCCCAGACCATCTCGACGGCGCGCTTGCCGGTCTCGTAGGCGATCTGGCCACGTTCGCGATAGGGGGCGGGGATCGCGGCACATCCCGGCAGCGAAAAGCCGAGCGCTTCGGCAAGCCCGTTCATGGTCGAGGCGGTGCCCATGGTGTTGCAATGACCGACCGAGGGCGCCGAGGACGCCACGATTTCCATGAATTCCTCGTAGTCGATCTCGCCGGCGGCGAGGCGCTCGCGCGACTTCCAGACGATCGTGCCGGAGCCGGTGCGCTCGCCATTGTGCCAGCCGTTCAGCATCGGGCCGCCCGACAGCACGATCGCGGGCAGGTTGACGGTCGCCGCCGCCATCATGCAGGCCGGCGTGGTCTTGTCGCAGCCGGTGGTCAGCACCACGCCGTCGAGCGGATAGCCGTAGAGGATCTCGACCAGGCCGAGATAAGCGAGGTTGCGGTCGAGCGCAGCGGTCGGGCGCTTGCCGGTCTCCTGGATCGGATGGGTCGGAAATTCCATCGCAATGCCGCCGGCCTCGCGGATGCCTTCGCGGACACGATGAGCAAGCTCGATATGGTGGCGGTTGCAGGGGGAGAGGTCGTTGCCGGTCTGGGCGATGCCGATGATCGGCTTGCCGGACTGAAGCTCGGTGCGGGTGAGACCGTAGTTCAAATAGCGCTCCATATAGAGCGCGGTCATGCCCGGATTATGCGGATTGTTGAACCATTCCTGCGAGCGAAGGTGGCGGCGAGCGCCGTTGCCGGTGGGGGCATGCCCATTGGTTGGTTTTTTTGTCATTGGTTTCTCCTGCAATGCAAACGCACTGGCGTCCGTTTTATGGTGTCGGCTTGAGCGATGCCCAACGGCGCGAGTGATGATTTGCCTGCCCGCTGGCGGGTCGTTTCCTCACAAATCCGATACTAGTCATGGCTGCTTGGTAACGCTACCATTTTGTTCGCCGCGCCCGCGCCTGAAGCGACGGGCCTGCCGTCCGAACGTCGCGCCGACGAGCTTTGCCGCGCGATCACCTTGAAGCCGAGATCGAGCACCGGATGTTGCGGGCGCCGCCCGTCGATCGCGTCGATCAGCATGGTGGCGGCCGTGCTGCCCATCTCGTAGCGGTTGGTGCGCACGCTCGTGAGGGTCGGGACGGCGGAGGCCATGAATTCGAGATCGTTGAAGCCGACGATCGCGATCTGTTCGGGGATCGCGATCTCCCGGCGCCCGCATTCGAACAGCACACCGAGCGCGAGGTCGTCATTGGCGCAGAACACCGCGTCCATGCCGGGCTCCCGCGCCAGGAGATCGGTGAACAGGGCGCCGCCGAGCGTCACCGAGGTCGGTGTCGCCGTTGTGACGACGAGGCGTTGCTCGAACAGTCCGGCATCCTTCATGGCCGAGACGTATCCGTCGAGCCGCCGCTGCACCCGCGGATCCATCCGCGCGCCGACGAAGCCGATCTTGCGGTGACCTTGCGCGAACAGGTGCGCAATCGCCGCGCGGGCTGCGTCATAGTGCGAAAAGCCGATCATCATGTCGACCGGATTGGGCCCGATCTCCATGATCTGCATGATCGGGCAGTCGGCAGCCTCGAGCATCGCGCGCGATTCGGCGGTCTGGTCGATGCCGGTGACGATCAGCCCGGCCGGCTTCTGCGCAAGAAACAGGCGCAGCAGCTTCTCCTCCTGGAGAATACTGTAGCGTGTGTTGGACAGCTGGATCGAGTAACGGCTGCTTTCGGAGGCGTCATAGATGCCGCGCAGCACATCGGAGAACACGTTATTGGTCAGTGACGGAATCAAGACACCGATCACCTCGGTGCGCTGCGAGGCCAACGCGCGTGCCGCCAGGTTCGGCACATAGCCGAGCTCCTTGGCCGCGCTGTCGACCCGTGTCCGCTTGGCGACCGACAGGGCCTCGGGATTGCGGAAGAAACGGGATGCTGTGATCGGGCTGACACCGGCAAGCTCGGCGACTTCCGCCAGCCGGATTTTGCCTGACTTGGTGCGTTTTCGACCCATTTGCTGCTCTTAACACACTCACTGTCGCAAACAAAGGAACGTTGACAGCGCTACCAGCACAGACTAACCAAAGACAAATTGCCAAAACCGCACAAACTGCTGACAATGTCGCCCGCTAAGGTTGGGCTTCGTTGGGTGAAGTCTGAAAAAACAAGACGGTCGCGGCGCCAGAGGCGTCGTGGACTTTCGAGGAGGGAGCTAGATGTCGTCTGTGCAAATCCGCGACGTGCGGAAATCGTTTGGC
The DNA here is from genome assembly GCF_029846695.2 of Bradyrhizobium nivariense. Lineage (NCBI taxonomy): Bacteria > Pseudomonadati > Pseudomonadota > Alphaproteobacteria > Hyphomicrobiales > Nitrobacteraceae > Bradyrhizobium > Bradyrhizobium nivariense. The sequence goes on from NZ_JARWCR020000003.1 coordinate 210,191, forward strand.
AATTTTGAAGTCCTGCACGGCGTTTCGATTCCGATCGAGGACGGCCAGTTCGTCGTCCTGGTTGGCCCCTCCGGCTGCGGCAAGTCGACGCTTCTGCGCATGCTCGCCGGTCTCGAGAACATCACCTCAGGCACGATCTCGATCGGCGACCGCGTCGTCAACAATGTCCAGCCCAAGGAGCGGGACATTGCGATGGTGTTCCAGAACTACGCGCTCTATCCGCACATGACGGTCGGCGAGAACATGGGCTTCTCGATGAAGCTGCGGGGCGAGAGCAGCGACGAGATCAACAAGCGCGTCAAGCGCGCCGCCGAGATCCTGGCGCTGTCGCCGCTGCTCGAACGCTATCCGCGCCAGCTCTCCGGCGGCCAGCGCCAGCGCGTCGCCATGGGCCGCGCCATCGTGCGCGATCCGCAGGTGTTCCTGTTCGACGAGCCGTTGTCGAACCTCGACGCCAAGCTGCGCGTCGCGATGCGCACCGAGATCAAGGAGCTGCACCAGCGGCTGAAGACCACGACCGTCTACGTCACCCACGACCAGATCGAGGCCATGACCATGGCCGACAAGATCGTCGTCATGCATGACGGCATCGTCGAGCAGATGGGCACGCCGCTCGAGCTCTACGACAAGCCCGACAACCAGTTCGTCGCCGGGTTCATCGGCTCGCCGTCCATGAACTTCCTGAAGGGGCATGTGCGCGTCAACGGGGTTGCGACCTTCGAGGGTCCGAACGGCGTCAAGCTGCCGCTCAAGAACGCGCCGGCGGCGTCCGACGGCCGTCCTGTCGTTTACGGCGTGCGGCCCGAGCATTTCACCATCGCTGACGACGGCGCCGATGCCGAGATCATCGTGGTCGAGCCGACCGGCTCGGAGACACAGGTGTTTGCCAAGGTCGGCGGCGAGCAGGTCGTTGCGGTCTTCCGCGAGCGCCACCAGTTCAATCCGGGTGACAAGGTCAAGCTGAAGCCCGATCCGTCACTGGTCCATCTGTTCGACGAGGCGACAGGCAAACGCGTGTAGCGACGCCGAGGAACTGTCCAGGAAAAACTGCCCAGGACGACCCAATAAGACGATCCGATACAAGACGACCCAATACAAATATAAAATTTAGGGAGAGAAAGATGAGCGATTTCGACAGGCGAAGTGTGCTTAAAGTCGGCCTGGGCGGCGCAGCGTTGCTGGCCGGCCCGGGCATCGTCCCGGTGCGCGCGGCGGAGTGGACCAACACGCCCGAGCCGAACGCGTCGATTCGCGTGCTGCGCTGGAAGCAGTTCATCCAGGCCGAGTTCGACAAGTTCGCCGAGCTGACCAAGAAGTTCTCCGAGAAGACCGGCGTCAAGGTGAAGCTCGAGGCCGAGAGCTGGGAAGACATCCGCCCCAAAGCGGCGGTCGCCGCCAACGTCGGCGCCGGTCCCGACCTGATCATCGGCACGCTCGACGATCCCCATAAATTCCCGGAAAAGCTGATCGACATGACCGATGTCGCCGACTATCTCGGCGCGCAGTATGGCGGCTGGTACCCGGTCGCCGAGAAGTACGGCAAGAAGGGCAATGGCTGGATCGCCATTCCGCAAGGCGCAACCGGCGGCTGCCTGAACTACCGCATCAGCCACGTGAAGGCCGCGGGCTTTGACCAATTCCCCAAGGACACCGCCGGCTTCCTCAAGCTCTGCCAGGCCCTGAAGAAGAACAACACGCCGGCCGGCTTCGCGCTCGGCCACGCCACGGGCGACGCCAATGGCTGGTGCCAGTGGGCGCTGTGGGCGCATGGCGGCAAGGTCGTCAACGAGAAGAACGAGGTGGTGATCGACTCGCCGGAGACGATCGCCGCGCTCGAATACGTCAAGCAGCTCTACGCGACGTTCATTCCGGGCGTGCTGTCGTGGAATGACTCGAACAACAACAAGGCGTTCCTGAACGGCGAGCTCAGCCTGACGCTGAACGGCATCTCGATCTGGACCGTCGGCAAGAACTCCACGGATCCGAAGCAGCAGGAGATCGCCAAGGACATGGATCACGCGCCGATGCCGATCGGGCCCGTCGGCGTGTCGACCGAGCAGCAGAACGTGCTGGTCGCCTACGGCTACAAGCACTCGAAATACCCCAAGGCGGTCAAGGAATACATCAAGTTCATGTGGGACAAGGAGAACTACGACGCGTGGGAGGTCGCCTCCAACGGCTACGTCTCGCCGCCGCTGCCGGCCTACAACGACAACCCGGTGTGGACCTCCGATCCCAAGATCACCCCGTATCGTGACTGCTTGAAGCGCTGCCGCGACAATGGCTTTGCCGGCGACCTCGGTTACGCCTCGGCCGCCGTGATGGGCGACTTCGTCGTGGTCGACATGTTCGCGGAAGCCGCCTCCGGCTCGGCGACGCCGAAGGAAGCTGCGGCGCGCGCCGCCGAGCGCGCCAAGCGCTACTACCAGGTCTGATCAGCTCCAATCTGCGCGGCGTCCGGTTCGCCGGACGCCGCGACTTTTCGTCAAGGGGAATCCGACATGGCAGTTATGGCCGAGCCCGTTGCCGCGCAGGTCAAGCGCAGCAGCTTGTGGACCAGAGCATTCGAGAGCCGGCATTTCCTCGGCGCAATGTTCATGGTGCCGGCGATCGCGATTCTCATCCTGTTTCTGGCTTACCCGCTGGCGCTGGGCTTCTGGCTCGGCATGACCGATACCAAGATCGGCGGAGCGGGGCGCTTCATCGGCTTCCAGAACTTCGTCTCGCTCTCGAAGGACTCGGTGTTCTGGCTGTCGGTGTTCAACACCATCTTTTACACGGTCGCTGCCAGCGCCGTGAAATTCGCCATCGGACTTTACCTGGCGCTGCTGCTCAACGAGCGACTGCCGTTCAAGTCGATGGTCCGCGCGATCGTGCTATTGCCCTTCGTGGTGCCGACGGTGCTCTCCGCGATCGCGTTCTGGTGGATTTATGACAGCCAGTTCTCGATCATCTCCTGGGTGTTGATCAAGGCTGGCCTGATCACGCACTACATCGATTTTCTCGGCGATCCCTGGAATGCGCGCTGGTCGGTCGTTGCTGCCAATATCTGGCGCGGCGTGCCTTTCGTGGCGATCACCCTGCTGGCGGGACTACAGACGATTTCGCCCTCGCTCTATGAGGCCGCCAATCTCGACGGTGCCACCAATCTGCAGCGCTTCCGCCACATCACGCTGCCGATGCTGTCGCCGATCATCGCGGTCGTGATGACGTTCTCGGTGCTGATGACCTTCACCGACTTCCAGCTGATCTACACCATCACGCGGGGCGGGCCGATCAACGCCACCCATCTGATGGCGACGCTGTCGTTCCAGCGCGCCATCACTGGCGGCAATCTCGGGGAGGGCGCGGCGATCTCGAACGCGATGATTCCGTTCCTGGTCGCGGCGATCCTGCTCAGCTTCTTCGGGCTTCAGCGTTCCCGCTGGCAGCAGGGCGGGAGGGACTGACCATGACCACGACGGACGACCAAAGCGTCGGAATGGACTATCTGGAAAGTTTTCCGCGAAAATTTCTCCGCGTCTACCTTCCGCTCGGCCTGATCATCTTCTTCCTGCTGTTCCCGTTCTACTGGATGGCGGTCGCGACGTTCAAGCCGGACGCGGAGATGTACGACTACGAGAAGTACAATCCGTTCTGGATCCTGCATCCGACGCTGGAGCACATCAAGAAGCTGTTCTTCGACACCGACTATCCGCTCTGGATGTGGAACACCGTGATCGTGTCGGTGTCCTCGACCTGCATCTCGCTGTTTGCCAGCGTCTGCGCCGCCTATGCGATCGAACGTCTGCGCTACAAGGGCTCGCGCTATGTCGGCCTTGCGATCTTCCTCGGTTATCTCGTGCCGCCATCGATCCTGTTCATTCCACTGGCGGCGATCGTGTTCCAGCTCGGCCTGTTCGACGGCAATCTGGCGCTGATCCTGACCTATCCGACCTTCCTGATCCCGTTCTGCACCTGGCTCCTGATGGGCTATTTCCGCACCATCCCCTATGAGCTGGAGGAGTGTGCGCTGATCGACGGGGCGACGCGGATCCAGATTCTGACCAAGATCACGCTGCCGCTGTCGCTGCCGGGAGTGATCTCGGCGGGCATCTTCGCCTTCACGTTGTCCTGGAACGAGTTCATCTACGCGCTGACCTTCATCTCCTCGTCCGAGAACAAGACCATCCCCGTCGGCGCCATCACCGAGCTTGTCAACGGCGACGTCTACCATTGGGGTGCGCTGATGGCGGCGGCTCTGACCGGCTCGGTCCCCGTAGTTATCCTTTATTCCTTCTTCGTGGAGTACTATGTGTCTGCGATGACTGGCGCCGTGAAGGAATGATCGCGGGGCCTGCCTGAGAGCGCGCCAGGACGAATTGTCAAGGGCGGCGCGTTCCGGCCAATAAGAAGGAGTAGGCTCTTGCACATTCTGGTTCTGGGCGCCGCCGGCATGGTCGGCCGCAAATTATGCGAACGGCTGTTGCGCGACGGCCGGCTCGGCAAGAGCGACATCACCAAGCTGACCATGCATGACGTGGTCGAGCCGAAGCAGCCGGAGCAGGCCGGTTTTGCCGTCGAGACCGTATCGAGCGATTTCGCCGTTCCAGGTGCCGCCGAAAAGCTGATCGCCGGCCGTCCGGACGTGATCTTTCATCTCGCCGCGATCGTCTCGGGCGAAGCCGAGCTCGATTTCGACAAGGGCTACCGCATCAACCTCGACGGAACGCGGATGCTGCTCGATGCTGTCAGGCTTGCCGGCGGCGGCTACAAGCCGCGCGTGGTATTCACCTCCTCGATCGCGGTGTTCGGCGCGCCGTTCCCCGATGCGATCGGCGACGAGTTCTTCCACACGCCGCTTCTGAGCTACGGCACCCAGAAGGCGATCGGCGAACTGCTGCTGGCCGACTATTCCCGCCGCGGCTTCCTCGACGGCATCGGCATCCGCCTGCCGACCATCTGCATCAGGCCCGGCCTGCCCAACAAGGCGGCATCTGGCTTCTTCTCCAGCATCCTGCGCGAGCCGCTGGCCGGCAAGGACGTGATCCTGCCGGTCGCCGAGGACGTCCGCCACTGGCACACCACGCCGCGCTCCGCCGTCGGCTTCCTGCTGCATGCCGGCACTATGGACCTCGCTACCGTCGGTCCGCGCCGCAACCTGACGATGCCGGGCCTGTCCGCGACGGTGGGCGAGCAGATCGCCGCGCTGAAGCGTGTTGCGGGCGACAAGGTCGCCGCCCGCATCAAGCGGGAGCCCGATCCCTTCATCGTCGGCATCGTCGGCGGCTGGCCGCGCAACTTCAATGCAAAGCGGTCGCTCGAACTCGGCTTCACCACCGCCGAGAAGACTTTTGACGACATCATCCGCATTCACATCGAAGACGAGCTCGGCGGCAATTTCGTCGCCTGATCTCTGACTGAGCGGGTAAAGTGATGGCGAGCGTTGCTTGCATCGGCGAATGCATGGTCGAGCTCCGGCAGGCCCAGGGTGGACAATCCGCCGGACAGTCCGGGCAGGGTGGGGGCCTCTATTCGCGTGGATTCGGCGGCGACACCCTCAACACGGCGGTGTATCTGGCGCGGCTCGAGGTCAAGGTCGATTATCTCACCGCGCTTGGCGACGATGCCCTGAGCGATGAGATGATCGCGGCCTGGACCGCGGAGGCCGTCGGCACCCGCCGCGTCGTGCGGTTGCCGGGCAAGCTGCCCGGCCTTTACATGATCCAGCTGGATGCGAAGGGCGAGCGCCAGTTCTTCCACTGGCGCGACAGTGCGGCGGCGCGCCAGCTGATGAGTCTGCCGGAGACGGACGAGCTGCTCAACTCGCTGATGAGCTACGACATCGTCTATCTCTCCGCGATCACGCTCTCGATCTACGACGCGGCCGGCCGCGAGCGCCTGTTCGCGGCGATCAAGCGCGCGCGGCTGCTCGGCACCCGCTTCGTGTTCGACACCAACTTCCGCGCACGCGGCTGGCCCGATCGCGATGTCGCCCGCGAGGTGTTTGCCGCGGCCTTTGCGGGTGCCGACATCGTGCTGACCTCGACCGAGGATCTGCTCGCGCTCTATCCCGGCGAGAGCCACGAGCAACTGATGGCGCGTATTCCAAGCCCGGAGCTGGTGTTCCGGCTCGCCGAGCCGGTCAGCCTCTTGCGCTTTCCCGGCGGCACGAGCGAGGTGCGTGCCGAGCCCATGACCAAGCCCGTGGTCGACACCACCGCGGCCGGCGACAGCTTTGCCGCGGCCTATATTGCGGCGCGGCTCGCCGGTTCCGATCCGGTCGAGGCCGCCCAGGCCGGGCATCGCCTCGCCAGCCTCGTGATCTGCTATGCTGGCGCCATCATTCCGGGCTATGCCATGCCGCCGAAGAAGCGGCACCGGCCGGCGACCACGCGTCAAGCGACCAAGTAAAGAAGCGACAACGACGATGACCACGACTGCCCAACAGAACCACCTCGCCGCGCTGTTCAAGGCCGCGACCGTTATTCCTGTCCTCACCATCGAGCGGATCCAGGATGCCGTGCCGCTGGCGAAAGCGCTGGTTGCCGGCGGTGTCCGCACGCTCGAGGTGACCATGCGCACCCCCGTTGCGATCGAGGCGGCGAGGGCGATGATGGCCGAAGTCCCCGAGGCGATCGTCGGCATCGGCACGATTCTCAATCCGGCCGACTTCACCCGAGTCGAAAAGCTCGGCGTGAAGTTCGGCATCAGCCCGGGCTTGACCCCCGATCTCCTGAAGGCCGCAGCGGACAGCACCTTGCCGTTCGCGCCGGGCATTGCCACTGCGTCCGAGCTGATGATGGCGCTGGCGCACGGCCTCGATGTCGCAAAGTTCTTCCCGGCCGAGCAGGCCGGCGGCATCAAGGGCCTGCGCGCGCTCGGCGGCCCGTTCCCGAACGTGCGGTTCTGCCCCACCGGCGGCGTCGGCGAGGCCAATGCGGGGAGCTGGCTGGCCGAGCCCAATGTGGTGGCGGTCGGCGGTTCCTGGCTGTGCCCGGCGGCGGAGATCAAGGCCGGGAACTGGGCCGGCATAACTGCCATCTGCCAGCGCACGCTCAAGGCCCTGAAAGCCGCGTGAAGTCTTGCCATCGATCGGCTAAGACTTAGGTCAGTAAGAGATCCTAGGGAGATTGACCATGACCGCCAGCATCGTCGGATGGGCGCATACGCCGTTTGGCAAGTTCGACACCGAAACCGTCGAAAGCCTCGTCACGCGTGTCGCCAATGAGGCGATGGCGGATGCCGGCATCTCCGCGTCCGACGTCGATGAGATCGTGCTCGGCCATTTCAACGCCGGCTTCTCGCCGCAGGATTTTACCGCCTCGCTGGTGCTCCAGGCCGACCCAAAACTGCGCTTTAAACCGACCACCCGCGTCGAGAACGCCTGCGCCACGGGATCTGCCGCCGTGCACCAGGGGGTTCGCGCGATCGCCGCGGGTGCTGCCAGGATCGTGCTGGTCGTCGGCGTCGAGCAGATGACGCGGACGCCGGGGCCGGAGATCGGCAAAAACCTGCTCAAGGCGTCCTATCTGCCTGAGGACGGCGACACCGTCGGGGGCTTCGCCGGCGTGTTCGGCAAGATCGCCAGCTCCTATTTCCAGAAATACGGCGACCAGTCCGATGCGCTGGCGCTGATCGCGGCCAAGAACCACAAGAACGGCGTCGCCAATCCCTATGCCCAGATGCGCAAGGATTTTGGCTTCGACTTCTGCCGCGCCGAGAGCGAGAAGAACCCTTACGTTGCCGGCCCGCTGAAGCGCACCGATTGCTCGCTGGTCTCCGACGGCGCCGCTGCGCTGATTTTGGCCGACGCCGAGACCGCCAGGGGCATGAGCAAGTCGATCGGCTTCCGCGCCACCGCGCATGCCCAGGATTTTTTGCCGATGTCCAAGCGCGACATCCTTCAGTTCGAGGGCTGCACGGTCGCCTGGCAGCGCGCGCTGGAAAAGGCGGGCGTTACGCTTTCCGATCTCTCCTTCGTCGAGACCCATGACTGCTTCACCGTCGCCGAGCTGATCGAGTATGAAGCGATGGGCCTGACGCCGAAGGGGCAGGGCGCCCGCGCCATCAAGGAAGGCTGGACGCTCAAGGACGGCAAGCTGCCGGTCAATCCGTCCGGCGGCCTGAAGGCCAAGGGCCACCCGATCGGCGCCACCGGCGTCTCCATGCACGTGATGACCGCGATGCAGCTCGCCGGCCAGGCGCCCGAGGGCATGCAGCTCAAGAACGCGAAACTCGGCGGCATCTTCAACATGGGCGGCGCCGCCGTCGCCAACTACGTCTCCGTGCTGGAGCCGCTGAAGTAGATTCTGGTAGGGGGTAGGTTAGCCCCGCGGCTGCGCGAAGCGCGGTCCGCTGGCTAACTACCCTACAGCCTTTGCGTTAAATCATGGTAGGCTCGCGCGGCTCACCTTAATGCTCTTGATTGATTTGCAGGGGATACATCATGAGCAATGACTACGAAGAATCGCTGTCAATGGACGCACTCAACGATCGCATCGCGATCCTCGAGGACAATATCCGGCAGCTCATCGAGCAGGCCGCGGCGGCCTCGGGCGAGCAGAACGAGTCGCGGATCGCCGACCGCATCAACCAGCAGAATGAGGAGCTCGACCGTCTCCTCAAGGTTCGCGAATCCCGTCAGAAGAAATAGCGGACGCATCGCTGCGCACGCGGCCATACGCCGGCCGCCCTTGCGCGCGCGCCGCCGCTGCCGTTAGCTGGACCGAAATCGCAGGGCTCACTTGAGCCCGCGCAATCGGGAGTGAACGATGGGGCCGCTGAAGGGCATCAAGGTCGTCGACATGACCACCGTGCTGATGGGGCCCTATGCGACCCAGATGCTCGGCGACTACGGCGCCGACATCATCAAGGTGGAATCGCTCGACGGCGACGTCACCCGCCTGATCGGCCCGATGCGTCACGCCGGCATGGGCCCGGTGTTCCTCAACACCAACCGCAGCAAGCGCTCGATCTGTCTCGATCTGAAGAAGCCGGCGGGGCGCGAGGCCGTGCTTCGGCTTTTGAAGGACGCCGATGTTCTCGTCTACAACGTCCGTCCGCAGGCGATGGCACGGCTCCAGCTCGGCTATGACGTGGTTTCCAAAATCAATCCGCGTCTGGTCTATGCCGGCGTGTTCGGCTTCGGCCAGGACGGGCCGTATGCTGCAAAACCCGCCTATGACGATTTGATCCAGGGCGCCACCGCGCTGCCGGCGTTGATGGCGCAGACCGGTGACGGCGTGCCGCGCTATGTGCCCAACGCGCTGGTCGATCGCATCGTAGGCTTGACCGCCGTCGGTGCGATCTGCGCCAGCCTCGTGCACCGCGACCGCACCGGACGCGGCCAGCGCGTCGACATCCCGATGTTCGAGACCATGGCCGGCTTCGTCATGGGCGACCACATGGGCGGCCTCACCTACGAGCCGCCGCTCGACAAGGGCGGCTATGCCCGCCATCTCTCGCGCGACCGCCGGCCCTACAAGACATCGGACGGCTATCTCAGCGTCATCGTCTACAACGACAAGCAGTGGGAGAATTTCTTCAAGGCGACGGGGCGCGATGATCTGCGCGCCGATCCGATGTTCGCGAGCTTCGCCGGCCGTGCCGCCAACATCGACGTCGTCTATGCCGAGCTCGCGCGCATCTTCGAGACGCGCACCACGGCGGAATGGATCGACCTGCTCACCGAGGCCGACGTGCCGGTGATGCCGATGCACGACCTCGCGTCGATCCTGCACGATGAGCATTTGGAAGCGACAGGCTTCTTCCCCGTCGTGAACCATCCGACCGAAGGGCCGATCCGCAGTATGAAGGTCACGGCGAACTGGTCCGAGACGGAGGCCGAACCGATCCGGCTCGCGCCGCGGCTCAACGAGCATGGCGCGGAGATTCTGAAGGAGATCGGGTACTCGCAGGACGAGATCGCGGTCATGGTCCGCGATGGCGTCACACGTTCGCCGCCCCTGAATGACGACGCACAGGTGCGCCCATGAGCTTCGTCACCGGCACGGGCCTCACATCTTTCGGCAAGCACGAAGGCTCGTCCTCGCTCGACCTGATGAGCAAGGCCGCGCAGGCCGCGCTCGACGATGCTGGGCTCAAGCGCGCCGAGATCGACGGCATCCTCTGCGGCTACTCCACCGTCTCGCCGCACATCATGCTGGCGACCGTCTTTGCCGAGCATTTTGGCATCCGTCCGGCTTACGCCCACGCCGTCCAGGTCGGCGGCGCGACCGGGCTCGCGATGACCATGCTCGCCCATCATCTCGTCGAAGCAGGCGTCGCCCGCAATGTGCTCGTCGTCGCCGGCGAGAACCGCCTCACCGGGCAGAGCCGCGATGCCTCGATCCAGGCGCTGGCGCAGGTCGGCCATCCCGATTACGAGGTGCCGCTCGGCCCGACCATTCCCGCCTATTATGGCCTCGTTGCTAGCCGCTACATGCACGAATACGGCGTGACGGAAGAAGACCTTGCCGAATTCGCGGTGCTGATGCGCGCCCACGCCTGCAGCCATCCCGGCGCGCAATTCCACGATTCCATCACTGTTTCCGACGTCATGGCCTCGAAGCCGGTAGCGATGCCACTGAAGCTGCTCGACTGCTGCCCGGTGTCCGACGGCGGCGCCGCCTTCGTCATCAGCCGCGAGCGGACTGGAGAGGCCGGCGTGCGCATTCGCGGCTGTGCCCAGGCCCATACCCATCAGCACGTCACAGCAGCGCCCGCCCTGAGCGAGCTCGGCGCGGAGATCTCCGTCGCCCGCGCCAAGGAGGCCACCGGTCTTGCGATCTCCGACGTGCGCTACGCCGCCATCTACGACAGCTTTACCATCACGCTCGCGATGCTGTTGGAGGACCTTGGGCTTGCGGGACGCGGCGAGGCAGCCGCGCGCGTGCGCGCCGGCCATTTCGGCCGCGACGGCGCGATGCCGCTGAACACCCATGGCGGCCTGCTCAGCTACGGCCATTGCGGCGTCGGTGGCGCCATGGCGCATCTGGTGGAAACGCATCTGCAGATGACCGGCCGCGCGGCTAGCCGCCAGGTGCGCGACGCCTCGATCGCGCTGCTGCACGGCGACGGCGGCGTGCTGTCGTCCCACGTGACCATGTTCCTGGAGCGGGTGCGATGAGCGAGCATCTCAGCGACTGGACCAAGGGCGAACAGGCCGTCACCTATCAGACCTGCACCGCATGCGGCCATGTGCAGTATTTTCATCGCGCCTTCTGCGCGGCCTGCGGCGCGTCCGATCCGCGCGAGGCGCGTGCCAGCGGCAAGGGCAGGGTGTACGCGACCTCGCTGGTCTGCCGCGCCGCCACGCCGGAGACGCGGGCGCACGTGCCCTACAACATCCTGCTGGTCGATTGCGCCGAGGGTTTTCGCATGATGGCGCATGGTGAGAATGACCTCGCCATCGGCGATGAGGTCAATGCGAGCTTCAAACCGTTCGCCGGCAGGCTGGAGCCGTTCTTCGTGAAAAGGAAATAGTGGGATTCGTCATTCGGGGGCGGTCCTGAGAGACCGAGCCTGGAACGGGAATTCTGAGCCTGGCCTGCTAGGGCCGCGCTTTGCGCGGTCCCGGGAGAGCCACCCCGGAATGACGAAAACTCTCACACAACGCTTACTAACGCCCGTAGAACAAGATGCTGGCGATGACCAGCATCGCCGTCACCGCCAGCATATGCGCGAGCGCTCCCGAGGCCGCCCCCTTGGTGGCTTCCTTCATGCCTTTTCTCCCTAGACTTGGGCGTGACTCATCGTTGCGCGCGCTGCGCACCCGACGGCCAACTATTTTTACTCGGAACACCCCTTGCGAGTATCCGCTGCGATCAAGTCCCCACGCGGCGCATATCGTGTGTACCAAGGTCGATCAGCAATGCGGCGGCATTTTGACTCGATGATGTTGCTCCTGCGGACGCGCAAGAATAGAGTTTCGTGGAACTTTCGCCGCTAACGACAAAAAGCATCAAAGGCTTAGGGAAAAACTTCAGGAAAATCATGGCCCGTATCAACTACAGCGACCCGCTCAAGGCGTCCGACCGCACCCGCGAAATCCTCGACAAGAACCGCAACGCCAACATCTTCCGCATGATGGCGCATTCGCCGAGCTATTTCGAGCAGTATTGCCGTCTCGGCGGCGCCATCCGCCACAAGGGCGAGCTCGATCCTGTTGTGCGCGAACTTGCGATCACGCGAACCGGAATTCTTTGCGAGGCGCCGTACGAGATCGTCGCGCACAAGCGCATCGGCAAGAATGTCGGCGTCACCGACGAGCAGAACGAGGCGCTCGAGAGCTGGCAGGCGGCGACCTGCTTCGACGAGATACAGCGCGCCGCGCTCGCCTTCACCGATGAGATCGTGAAATTGAACAAGCCGACGGATGCGACCTTCAAGGCGATCGCGTCAAAGCTTTCGCCGGCCGCGCTGGTCGAGTTGCAGCTCTCGGTCGGCTTCTACATCATGACCTCGAAATTCCTGGAGACGTTCGCGATCGATCTCCAGCCGGTCACGGAAGTGGTGGGCTGACCCGACAGCAACGGTGAGGGATGCCGATGACGATCGATGAATATGCGGCCTGGGCTGCGACGATTGCGAAAGTCGATGAGCATCCGTCCAACGAACGGCTGTCTTATCTCGGACTTGGCCTCGCGGGCGAAGCCGGCGAGGTCGCCGACCACATCAAGAAATTGCTGCGCGACGACTGGCTCGATCAGGCGGGTCTCGTCGATGAGCTCGGCGACGTCATCTATTACTGGGCCTGCCTGTGTGCGGCGACCGGCCAGAAGCCATCCGAATTGCTCAAGGCGAGTGCGGCCAAGATCAATCGGCGGCTGAGCGAGGCGGCGAGCCGCTAGAGGGAACGATGTTCCCTGTGGCCATCCTTCGAGACGCCCGCCGTAGGCGGGCCCTCAGGATGAGGACCGAGCGCGCGGCAGCGGTTTCAACGAGCGCCGATGCCGCTTAGCCTCATCCTGAGGAGACCGCGAAGCGGTCGTCTCGAAGGACGAGGCGCGCGCTCAGGTCGAGGTCAGGATATCGACCTTGGCGTTGGCGACGATCAGGCGGTCGGCGAGGAGCTGCGCCAGGTTGCGCATGATCCGCTCGGAGGCCCGCGGGTGCTGCTCGCGGAAACGCTCGAAATCCTTCAGCGGGACTTCGAAAGCGGTTGCCGCCATGTCCGCAAACACGTCTGCCGAGCGCGTTTGCTCCAGCAGCGCCATCTCGCCGAAGGCCATGCCGGCGGTCAGTGTGGCCAGGCGCACGCCATCCGGCAGCGTCACATGCAAGGCGCCGCTGCGCAGGAAGAACAGGGCGTCGGCGGGATCGCCGGTGGTGAGGATCTTTGCGCCGGACAGGTAGGTCCTGATCGTGCAGGTCGCGCCGAGCTCGGTCAACTCTTCCGCGCTGAGACCTTCGAGCAGCGGTTGTTCGGAAAGCTCGGTGGTCTCGTGAAAATCGATTGAGCCGCCGTAGCGGTAGACGATCTGGTCTTCCGCCCATTCGATCGCGGTGTCGAGCAGATAGAAGTCGCGGACGTTCTTCAGCTCTGTGGTCCACTCGCGTAGCGTATTCCATTCCTTCGAAGCGCGCCTGACGCCGGACAGCACTACCGTGACGTTCAGCGCGGCGAGCTCCTCGAAAGCCTCTGCCACCAGCCGCGCCCCCGCGCGCGTGGTGGAGGTGACGCGGTGCAGATCGAAGATCACGAATTGCGGCCGCGGCCGGCCCGCAAGCCGGCGCGAGACATAATCGACCGCCGACAGCGACAGCGTGCCGACCAGCTCGATGACGCGCACCTCCTGCTCATGTGCCGCGAGAATATCGCGCTCCTGTTGGCGGCGGACGCGGCGCGACGGGCTCTTGCCGATGTCGTAGTCGGCGATGACGGCGTTGCGCGCGTCGTCGCTGCGGTTGAGCATGTGCAGATCGTAATGCGAGGACAGCGCTTCGCAGACCTTGATGCCGCGCACGCTGTTGCCGTGCTTGTCGAGCTTTGGCGAATAGCTGCCGAGCCCGAGGCGGGCGGGGAGGGCGGCCAGGATCCCGCCGCCGACGCCGCTCTTGGCGGGAATGCCGATCCGGTAGATCCATTCGCCGGCATAGTCGTACATGCCCGACGACGTCATCACCGACAGCGTGCGCGAGATGGCGTAAGGCGTCAGCACCTGCTCGCCCGTCACCGGATTGACGCCGCGGTTGGCGAGCGTTGCCGCCATCACGGCGATGTCGCGCGCGGTGACCAGCACCGCGCATTGCCGGAAATAGACGTCGAGCACGGCTGCGACATTGTCCGAGATCACAGCGTTGGTCTTCAGGAGATAGCCGATGGCGCGGTTGCGGTCGCCGGTCTGGCTTTCGGAAGCGTAAACGGCCTCGTCGACGGCGAGGTCGCGGCCGGCAAAACGACCAAGCGCGAGGCGAATTTGCTCGAAGGCGTCTGCGCCTTTGCTGTCGTAGATCAGCCCGGTGCAGGCGATCGCGCCGGCATTGACCATCGGGTTGAACGGATGGTTTTCGGAATTGAGCCGGATCGAGTTGAAGGGATCGCCTGAGGGCTCGACGCCGATCGCGCTCTCGACCCTGTTTGCGCCGAGCAGGTCCAGCGCCAGCGCAAACACGAACGGCTTTGACATCGACTGGATGGTGAAGGGCACCCGGCTGTCGCCGACCTCGTAGACATGACCGTCCAGGGTCGCGAGGCTGATGCCGAAATAGGCAGGGTCGGCCTTGCTCAGCTCGGGAATGTAGTCGGCGACCGCGCCCGAGGTCTCCGCCGAGAATGCGTTGAGGCAATTGTCCAGAAACCGCAGCAAAGGCGGCTTCGAACGGGTCCAGGCGGTGGCGAGAGGCGAAAGCGGTTTCATCGCCTCTCCTTGTGCAACGCAATCAGGGCACGCGCAACCCGTTCGGCACCATGGTCTGCCGCCGGACCAGCAGCAGGGCGAGCAAAACCGTGGGTACGAGGATGGCGAGGCCGAGCAGCGTCACCTGAATCTGCGACAGCGGCATGATCCCGCCGCCGGGGGTGGCCACCACGAACCCGCCGATCACCAGCAGCACGCGGATCGGCCACTCCAGCGCGCCGGTGCCGCGGAGATCGCCGACGAAGGGCTGGTAGCCCTGGATGCCGCCGCAGATGAACAGCGTGCCGAACGCCGCAAGCGCCATCAAGCCGAGACCGGCGAGATAGGGGCTCGGTCCTTGCAGCACCAGCGCCGGATTGAGCACGAAGAAGAACGGGATGAAATAGATGATGCTTCCGACCCACATCGATTCCCAGCCCGTCTTCATCGCGGGCGAGCCGGCGATGCCTGCGGCTGCGAATGAAGCAATCGCGACTGGAGGGGTGATCGACGACAGCATGCCCCAGTAGAAGATGAACATGTGCACGGCCATCTTGTTCAGCCCGAGCTTCTCCAGCGCGGGTGCGACCAGGATGGCGAGGAAGATGTAGCAGGCCGTCGTGGTCAGCCCGAGGCCGAGAATGAGGCTGGTGAGGGCGCACATGCCGAGCAGCAGGAAAGGATTGTCGCCGGCAATATGCAACAGATCGTTGGCGAGGCTCGACACCACGCCGGTCATCGAGAAGGCGCCGATCAGCAGACCGCAGCCGGCGAGGATGCCGACGAGCTCGACGAAGGTGCGGCCGTTGACCTCGAGGAATTTTCCGATCGTGCCGAGCGTCCAGCGCGTGTCCTTGGAAAAGAGCTGGTTGAGCACGAGCAACAGCGCGGTGGCGTAGAACGGCGCGTGGCTCTCGCGCTTGAAGTAGAGCAGCATCACGATCAGGAGCGCGATGACGAAGACGTAGTACCAGCCGTCCTTGATCGTATCCATGATCCGCGGCAGATCGGCGCGCGGAATGCCCTTCAGCCCGTGTCGTGCGGCATAGGCATCGACCTGCATGAACAGGCCGATATAATAGAGCGCGGCGGGAATGATGGCTGCGATCGCGACATCGGCGTAGCTGACGTTGAGGAACTGCGCGATCACGAAGGCGGTTGCGCCCATCACTGGCGGCGCCAGCACCGCGCCGGTCGATGCGCAGGCCTCGATCGCGCCGGCATAGGAGGCGCGGAAACCGCTCTTCTTCATCACCGGGATGGTCATGGTGCCGGCGGTAAGCACGTTGGAGATGATCGAGCCCGACATCATGCCGAGCAGGCCGCTGGCGAAGATGCAGACTTTTGCGGCGCCGCCGCGGAACGTGCCGCACAGCGCGAAGGCGAGGTTGATGAAGAACTTGCCGGCGCCGGTCATCATCAGCGCCGTGCCGAACACCAGGAAGCCGATCACGGTGTCGGCAAAGGCCTGGATGGGAATGCCGAGCAGGCTCTCGCCCGACAGCACGTGATAGGCGGTCGCCTGCTCCAACGTCGATTGCGTGCCGCGGAACGGACCTAACCAGCCGGATTCGGCGAACAGCGGATAGACGGTGAAGGGGAGCACGCTCAGCAGCAGGCTCCAGCCGCCGGTGCGGCGCAGCGCCTCCATCAGCATCACCCACATTACGAGACCCGCGGCAATCACGCTGTTGGGCGCGCCGCCGAATTCCCAGCCGGCCTCCGCGGCTTTGCGCACGTTCGACATCAACAGCAGCGCCGCGGCGAAGGTCACGATGAAGAAGGCGAGATCATACCAGGGAATGCGGTCGAGCGGCGCACGCTCGGTCCCCGGGAAAATCAGGAAGGTGAAGGGCAGCATCAACGCGATCAGGAGATAGAAGTACTCCGTGTTGAGCTGGGTGTAGCCGATGAAGAAGCGCAGCGAGAATTGCTGGTTGATGCAGAGCAGGATCGTCGCCGCGGTCGCGGCCACCAGCATCCAGCGCCAGGCGCCGCGTAGCGTGCGAACGCGCGTGACCTCGGCTTCCTGCATGTTGCCGGCGGCACCGTGCGGATCGTCGAACACGACCCGCTTGGCCTCGTCCTGCGGGGCGGTGGAGACTGAAGCAGACGACATGATCGACCCCGCGCGTGGGCTGCTAACCGCTGACTAAGGCGAATGGCCGTTGGTTGAATCGATAGGGCCGCGGGCTCTTCGACCTCTCCCGCGTGCGGGAGAGGTCGCCGCGAAGCGGCGGGTGAGGGCTTTCGCATCTGGGGGAGTCTCTCCGCGGAGATACCCTCACCCCAGCCCTCTCCCGCAAGCGGGAGAGGGAGCGCATCTTCTTCGTAGCGGCAGTCCACTCTGATGCCATCAGATGCTAGTCCTCGAATCCGTTCGCCATGTCGGCTTTCGCAAGCGCCGCGGCACGCGCTTTCATCCAGCCGTCGAGGAAGGCCTTGTCATCCGCAGGCGGATTGGACTTGCCGTAGTCGGTCCACGCTGCGCCAAGCACCTCCTGGCGCTTGATCAGCTGGTTGTTGTGGGCGTCCTGCGCGTCGCTCCATTGCCCGGCTTCCTTCAACGCCTTGACGGCGCCGGGGTGCACCGGCACCACCCAGTTCTTGGTCTGGCGGTCGGCGGCGAGCCCGCCGGCGCCGGGCGCGGAGTCCTTGTAGGAATCGTAATTTGTGATCATCGCCTTGGTGATCGCATAGACCTGGTCGGGTGCTTGCGAGGCGTAGGCGACGAAGATCGGGTAGGGATAGTTGCCGAGCTCGATCGGCTTGTCCGGCGAGATACCGGCGCCGCAGGTCGCGACTTGCGGGAAGAAGAACGAGCCGACCTTCTGCAGCCGTGCCCAGCCTTCCCTGTCCTTGGCGGGCAGCGCCGGCCAGATCAGGCCGCGCGGCGAGGTCTCGGCTTCCTTGGCGGGGCCGGTGATGGTGGTGCCGAACGCAGCGTCGGTGTCGTTGTTGATCAGGCCCTTCCACATCGCGCCGTAGCTTGCGAACTCGACGACCTTGACGTCCTTCTGCGTCAGGCCGGCGAAGGCGAGCACCGCGAGCGAGTTCTGGTTCAGCGCCGGCGAGCCGACGACGAATCCGACACGCTTGCCCTTGAGGTCTTTCAGCTCCTTCACGCCTGTATCCGCGGCCACGCCGAGCGTGCCGCAATTGCAGTCGACGGATGAGAGCAGGATCTGGAGCGGTTGCGGGCCCCACTCCCTGGCGCCGAACTCGAACACGCCTTCTTGCGCGAAATAGCTACCCGATCCCATCGCCGCGGAGGCCGCGCGCTTGGCGCGCAGCGGCGCGAGACGCGCGACGTCGTTGCCTGCGGGGAGCACGCGCACGTCGGTTGAGTATTTGTCCTTCATCATCTTGCCGACGCCGACCGCGATGTTGAAGCCGGCGGTGCCGGTGTCATAGGCGGTGAACGTCAATGTCGCCGGCAGCTTGATGTCTTCCGCGAACGCATAGCGTGTAGACGCAAAAGAAATGCCCGCAACCAAGGCAGGCGCGAGCATGATCAGCCCACGAAGCATGTTTCCCTCCATGTTCCCCGCGTTTGCCGCGAAGACTTTCGTTCTTTGTTTGAAACGGATCATGTCATCGCATATCGGCGATGGCAACGCCGTACCGCGACTGCAGGATGATGCTGACAGATTGTCGCGGAAACGACGGATAATGCAGTCAGTTCGCGACGATCGCGATCGCCTGTCCCTCGGCAACGACGTCGTCGAGCTTCACCAGAATCGATGTGATCGTGCCGCTCGCGGGCGACGGCACAGGTATCTCCATCTTCATCGCTTCGACCACCACAACATCGTCGCCATCCGCAACGGTTCCTCCAACTTGCACGGGAGTTGCACAGATGCGCCCGGCGATCTCCGTGATGATCTTAATTTCTGGCATGCCATCGCCTTTTTGTTGTCGTCGCAAAATGCCTGAGGTAGCGTCATCTGCAAGCGGAATT
Organism: Bradyrhizobium nivariense; assembly: GCF_029846695.2. Taxonomy (NCBI): domain Bacteria; kingdom Pseudomonadati; phylum Pseudomonadota; class Alphaproteobacteria; order Hyphomicrobiales; family Nitrobacteraceae; genus Bradyrhizobium; species Bradyrhizobium nivariense. The sequence continues at coordinate 228,974 of NZ_JARWCR020000003.1, forward strand.
TAATTCCGCACAGCGGAACAAGCGGTAGGGATCATGGGACGACGTTCAGAGCGGTTGAGTAGACAAGGTGCGCCCGCCGGCGATGCCGGTGAGGGTGATGTTATCCAGGTGGTGTCGCGCGCGTTCGACGTGTTGCGATGCTTCGAGGGCCACGATAGCAGGCTCGGCAATCTCGAGATCTCAAATCGCTGCGGCCTGCCGCGCTCCACGGTGTCGCGGCTCACGCACACGCTGACGCGGATGGGGCAGCTGGTTTACCTGCCGCGCGATCAAAAATATCGCATCGGGCCGAGCGCGGTGGCGATGAGCGCCTCGATGATGAAGGGCGCGCAGCTGCGCAGCATGATCCGGCAGCGGCTCCAGGAAGTTGCCGAGCAATTGCCCGGCACGGTCGGCTTCGTGGTGCCCGATCGCTTCCATCTGGTCTATCTCCAGTTCGCGCGCTCGGCCTCTGCGCTCGGCCTGCACGAGGGCACCGGCAGCCGCATTTCGATGGCTTCGACCGCTGCGGGCGCAGCCTATACCGCGGCATTGGCGCCCGAGGTCGGCGATGCCTTCATCGCGGACATGGAGCGGGAAGCTCCCGAGGCTGCGAAAATCCTGAGGCCCCGCATCGAGGCCAACCGCGAGTTGCTGCGCGAGCACGGCTATGTCGTGGCCTGCGGCCTGTGGAGCCCGCACATCAACGGGCTCGCGGTGCCGATCTGGTCGCCGCAGTACCAGACCTTCGTCGTCATCACGATCGGTCTTCTGTCCGCGATGTATGACGAGCAGCGCCTGCATGCCGAAGTCGCTCCGCTGATGGTCGCGCTCGGCCGCTCGCTCGGCAGCCTGCTCGAAGGCGCGGAGGGCGACGTCTTCAACAATCGCATCTCGCGCAAACCGGTCGCAATGGCTGTGCACAACAATAACAAGCCGATCAATTCGGAGGGCGTGAATGAACTGGAAGCCGGAACTCGACGAGCTCGCCCGGCGCGAAGCCTTCGCGCGGGAGATGGGCGGCGTTGACAAGGTCAAGCGACAGCATGACCAGGGCCGACTGACTGTTCGGGAGCGTATCGACGGACTGACCGACAAGGGCAGCTTTCACGAGATCGGTGCCGTCGCCGGCGTCGGTGAGTACGATTCCAGCGGCGAGCTGCAGAAATTGACGCCGGCGAACTGCGTGTTCGGCCGGGCGCGCGTCGACGGCCGCACCGTCGTCGTGGTCGGCGACGACTTTACCGTGCGCGGCGGCTCGGCGGATGCGTCCATTTCCGCAAAACCGCTGATGGCGGAGGAGATGGCGCACGACTTCCGTCTGCCCATCGTCCGCATCATCGAAGGCTCCGGCGGCGGCGGCTCGGTCAAGACTATCGAGACCAAGGGCGCGGCTAATCTGCCGGGCGGCATCGGCGGCACACGCTGGTATCGCTTTACGACGGAGAATTTGTCGCGCGTGCCCGTGGTCGCGCTCGGCCTCGGCTCGGTCGCAGGGCTCGGTGCCGCGCGTCTTGCCGCCAGCCATTATTCCATCATGACCAGGAAGTCCGCGATGTTCGTCGCGGGGCCGCCGGTGGTGAAGGCGTTGGGGCAGGATCTCTCGAAGGAGGAGCTCGGCGGCGCCGACATCCAGACCCGCGCCGGCGCGGTCGATCATGCCGTCGACACCGAGGAGGAGGCGTTCGCCTGCGCGCGGCGTTTCCTGTCCTATCTGCCGTCGTCGGTCTACGAGCTGCCGCCGACCTTGCCCTGCACCGACCATCCGGAGCGCACCGAAGAGGCGCTGATGAACGCGGTGCCGCGCAACCGCAAGCAGGTCTACAAGATGCGGCCGATCGTCGAACAGGTCGTGGACAAGGGTTCGTTCTTCGAGGTCGCAAAGAATTTCGGCAAGCCTGTTATCGTCGGCCTCGCGCGGCTCGAGGGCAGGGCGGTGATGGTGCTTGCCAGCGACAGCTTTCACTACGGCGGCTCCTGGACCGCGGATGCCTGCCAGAAGGTGGTGCGCTGGGTCGACTTCGCCGAGACCTTCCATTTGCCGATCGTCTACCTCATGGACTGCCCCGGCTTCATGATCGGCCTCGATGCCGAGAAGGCGGGCACGATCCGTCAAGGCGTCCGCGCCATGGCCGCGGTCAACCAGACCACGGTGCCCTGGTGCACCGTGATCCTGCGCAACGCCTTCGGCGTCGCCGGCGTGGTGCATCAGCCCGCCGACCGCCTCTCGATCCGCTACGCCTGGCCATCGGCCTATTGGGGCTCGCTGCCGCTCGAAGGCGGCATCGAAGCCGCCTATCGCGCCGACGTCGATGCTGCCGAGGACAAGGCCGCCAAGCTCAAGGAGATCGAGGAGCGCCTCAACAAGCTGCGCTCGCCGTTCCGCTCCGCCGAAAAGTTCTGGGTCGAGGAGATCATCGACCCCAGGAAGACGCGGTCGCTGCTGTGCGAATTCGCGCGGCTCGCGGAGCCATTGCGAAAGCCGGGGCCGCCGGGGAATTTTTCGATCAGGCCGTAGGTTCAGCCGTCACTGCAAGCCGCTGATATCGACCTCAGCCCAATCAGAGTTGGGCAAAATTGATCTATCGCAACACCGCGCGTCCAATTGTCTGCAACCGTCTCGTTCGGAACGAGGGAGAGACGTCATGACAAACGCGGGAAACGCGCTGCTTTGGGCAGCCATATTTTTCTGTCTGTCGTTCGGCGCAATCTTTGTCGTTTGGTTTGCCGAGCGGTTGCGCGCGGGCTTCTCGAGGAAGCCGTAAAGCCTTCAGGTCCGGTAGCTCGTCACCTGCTGACCCGACGGCGGATGCCTGCCGATGGATCGTCGATCTCATGGACTGCCCCGGCTTCATGATCGGCCTCGATGCCGAGAAGGCGGCGATCAGACCATGGTCGCGGTCGACCAGACCACGGTCCCCTGGCGCAGGGTGATCCCGCGCAATGCCTCCGGCGTCGCCGGCGTCTGTGCTCGCGCTTTGCCGCGGCCGCGATGGCGTGACCTCAAAACAAGAACGCGCTACGCTCCCCGGACAAGAACAAGAGGAAGCGCCAATCGTGTACGACTTCATTATCGTGGGCGGCGGCTCGGCGGGGTCCGTGCTGGCCCACCGGCTCTCTGCCAAGAGTGCCAACAAGGTCCTGCTGTGCGAGGCCGGACAGGACACACCGCCCGGCGACGAGCCGGCCGAGATCAGGGACAGCTATCCGGGCACGGCCTATTTCGATCCGCGCTTCCACTGGACCGAGCTCAAGGTCACCACCCAGATCGTCAGCCACAACAATCCGAACGAAGCACGTCCGCCCTTACGCAAATACGAGCAGGCGCGCGTGCTCGGCGGCGGCTCCTCGATCAATGGCCAGATGGCCAACCGCGGCGCGCCGACCGATTACGACGAATGGGAAGCGCGCGGCGCTGCGGGGTGGAGCTGGAACGACGTGCTGCCCTTCTTCAGGAAGGTCGAGCGCGACCTCGATTTCGATGGACCGTTTCACGGCAAGGATGGCAGGATCCCGGTCCGCCGAATCCCCAGGGAGCACTGGACGCGGCATTCGGAGGCGTTCGCGCAAGCTTTCCAGCAGGCCGGCCATCAATTCTTGGCCGACCAGAATGGCGAGTTCGTCGACGGGTTTTTCCCGGTGACGCATTCCAATCAGGCCGAACAACGCGTCTCGGCTGCCATGGGCTATCTCGATCGCGACACGCGCAAGCGCGCCAACCTCACGATCTCCACCAACACGCAAGTCAGAGAGCTGCTGTTCGAGGGCACGCGGTGCGTCGGCGTGAAGGCTGTGGTCGACGGACGGGAGCAGGAATTCCGCGCCCGCGAAATCATCCTCTCCAGCGGCGCCATCCATTCGCCGGCGCATCTGTTGCGCGCCGGCATCGGCCCGGTCGGTCACCTCAAGGATATGGGCATTCCCATGCTGATGGGGTTGCAAGGCGTTGGCCAGCGCCTGATGGATCATCCTTCGATTTCGCTGTCGTCCTTTGTCCGCCGCGGCGCGCGCATGAACGAGCACACCCGGCGACACATGCAGCTTGGCCTGCGTTATTCGTCCGGGCTCGATGGCGTACCGAAAGGCGACATGTTCGTCGTCCTGCTCAGCAAATCGGCCTGGCACGCCGTCGGCGAGCAGATCGGATCGCTGCTGACGTTCGTCAACAAGACCTATTCCGAGACCGGACAGGTCAAGCTTGCCTCGCGCGACCCGGCCGCCGAGCCGATCGTCGAGTTCAACCTGTTGTCCGACCGGCGCGACCTCGATCGCCTGATGAGCGGTTTCCGCAAGATGGCGGCCGTGCAGATGAGCGACGCGGTCAGGGCCGTGACGGACAAGCCGTTCCCGGCCTCCTATACCGACCGCGTGCGCAAGATCGGCGTGGTCAACACCAGGAACAGGATTCTCACCAAGATCGCCGCGGCCCTGATGGACGGGCCGGCCGCGCTGCGCCACTACATGATCGACAATTTCGTGGTCGAGGGCTTCACCTTCGACGACGTCATCAACGACGACGAGGCGCTGGAAGCCTTCGTGCGCAAGGCGACCATCGGGGTGTGGCACGCCTCCTGCTCATGCCGCATGGGCCGGGCCGACGATCCCATGGCGGTGGTCGATCCACAGGGCCGCGTCAAGGGCGTGCAGGGCCTGCGCGTCGTCGACGCCTCGATCTTCCCGGTGGTGCCCTGCGCCAACACCAACTTTCCGGTCCTGATGTCGGCGGAGAAGATCGCGGCTGCGATGATGCAATGAGCCGCTGCGCTTTTTGCGCTGTCTGCCGGGGCTGGGGCATGTCGATCAGGGCCCTCGAAGCTGAAATGATGCAGAGCCCAGAACTGTTCCGCAGGGGACAGTCCGGGGCATGAGCCCGATTTGGAACCGGGAACCAGCCTTGGGCGTTCTTTGCCCAGATCGCTTTTCGACTGGGACCGGGTCGCTAAACCTGCGCGAGCTGGGTTGGGCTGGACCACGCCCTAGTTTTGCGATGGAACTTCAAGGGGGTTCAATGATCGATTTATCGAGCGGGGCCCAAACCGGGGACCCCGGGGATCTGCCCAGAATTTCCACCGGCAGCGAGGGCCTCGACGACATCCTCCATGGCGGGCTCGATCCCAATCGCATGTATCTCTATGAGGGGCGGCCCGGCTCGGGCAAGACCACCATGGCGCTTCAATTCCTCCTTGAAGGCGCCCGTGGCGGTGAACGCGTGCTCTATATCTCGTTGTCGGAAACCAAGCGTGAGCTGACGCTGGTTGCGCAGCGCCACGGCTGGTCGCTTCAAGGCGTCGACATCTTCGAGCTGGTCCCGCCGGAGACGACGCTCGATCCGGACCGCGAACTCACCGTCTTCCATCCCGCCGAAATGGAACTGAGCGAAACGACCGGCCTGATATTCAAGGAAGTCGAACGGATCAATCCCGCGCGCGTGGTGCTGGACAGCCTGTCCGAGCTGCGCCTCCTTGCGCAGAACCCGCTGCGGTATCGGCGTCAGGTTCTGGCCCTGAAGCACTTTTTCACCAACCGCAATTGCACGGTCATTCTCCTCGACGATCTCTCGTCCTCCCAGGACGACCTGCAACTGCATTCGATCGCGCATGGCGTCGTGATGCTCGAACAGCTCGCCATCGATTATGGAGCAGAGCGCCGGCGCCTCCGCGTAATCAAGATGCGCGGCATTCGGTTTCGCGGCGGCTTCCACGATTTTACGATCGAAACAGGGGGAGTGCGGATATTCCCCCGTCTGGTGGCGGCGGAACATCACGCCTCGTTTGTCGGTGAGGTTACGCCCAGCGGCAATGCGCAGCTCGACCTCCTCCTGGGAGGAGGGCTCGAGCGCGGCACCAGTGCGCTTCTTTTGGGCGCCGCGGGTGTCGGAAAGTCGTCTCTCGCGCTGAACTATGCGATTGCGGCGGCAGAACGTGGTGAGCATGCCGTGTTCTTTGCCTTCGATGAAGGTCGCGGTACCGTGGAAACCCGGGCTCGAACGCTCGGGCTGCCGCTTGAACGGTATCTGCAATCGGGACACATCCGATTTCAACAGATCGATCCCGCCGAGCTGTCCCCCGGGGAATTCGCCGCCAATGTACGCAAGAGCGTCGAAAAGGATAACGCTCGAATTGTCATCATCGACAGTCTGAACGGCTACCTCAACGCGATGCCGGATGAGCGATTTCTCATCCTCCAGATGCATGAGCTTCTGAGTTATCTCGGGCAAAAAGGCGTGCTGACCGTCCTGATCCTCGCCCAACATGGGCTGGTCGGTCCGATGGAAACGGCTCTCGATATCAGCTATTTGAGCGATGCTGTGCTCATGCTGCGCTATTTCGAGGTCGCCGGAACGGTGCGGCGTGCCCTCTCGGTCGTGAAGAAACGCAGCGGCAATCATGAAAATTCCATCCGCGAGTTTCGTCTTGGCCCTGTCGGCATCACGCTAGGGCCTCCGTTGAGCGAGTTCAGCGGCATCTTCTCCGGAAATCCGCGTTATACGGGCACGGAGATGCCAGAAGGGCCGGCGGAATGAGCGCCGCCCGCGATCATTGCGTTCTCGTGTTTGCTCCGATCGGCCGCGATGGACCGGCATCGGTCGAGCTTCTCCGCAATTCGAATCTCGTCGCGATCAATTGTCGAGGTCTCCCTGAACTGGTCAGCGAGATGTCGGCGGGCGTGGGCGCGGTCCTTCTTGCCGAGGAGGGGTTGTTCGGGAAGGATACCCAGCCGCTGGCACATTGGATCGAGAGGCAGCCGCCCTGGTCTGACCTGCCCTTTGTCATTCTTACCAGCCATCGTGAGCAGCCGGCGGTGGTTGCCTGGCGCCGCAGCATCGTCGAGACACTCCGCAACGTTTCGCTGCTTGAACGCCCGGTTCAGCCGATCACTCTGACGAGCGCAATTCAATCCGCAATGCGCGCCCGGCGGCGGCAATATGAGATTCGGACCTTGTTGCAGGCGCGCGAGCGGACGGCTCAGCAGCTCGAGAAGCTCGTGGTCGAGCGCACCCGCGCGCTCGAGGAGGCCAACAAGCATCTGCGGGCCGAAATGGAAGAGCGCGCCCGCGTCGAAGAGACCCTTCGTCAGGCCCAGAAGATCGAAGCCATCGGGCAGTTGACCGGCGGCGTAGCTCACGACTTCAATAACCTGCTGATGGTGATCTCCGGCGGCCTGGATATGCTTGACCGGCAGACCGATCCTGTCCGGCGGCGCCGCCTGTTGGAAGGAATGGTCCAGGCGGCGCAGCGCGGTGCCAGCCTGACCAGGCAGCTCCTGGCTTTTTCGCGGCGGCAGAAGCTCCGGCCCGAGGCAGTCGACATCGCAGCGCAGATCGGCGGCATGCGCGAATTGCTCGATCGGAGCTTGCGAGGCGACGTTCACGTCGAGTTTGATTTTCCGGATGGTCTTTGGCCGGTGGAGGTCGATCCGGGAGAGCTCGAACTGGTCGTCCTCAATCTGGCAGTCAACGCCCGCGATGCGATGCCGAACGGCGGCACGATCGTTGTCCGTGGCGAGAACCTGGCCGGCCTGAATGAGGGCGAGATCGCGGGCGATTACGTTCGTCTGTCCGTGGTCGATACCGGCGTTGGAATGGGCCCCGAGACCCTGGCGCGGGTCTTCGAACCATTCTTCACGACCAAGGACGTCGGGAAGGGTTCTGGGCTGGGTCTTGCCCAGGTCCACGGATTTGCGACTCAGTCACGCGGGATGGTCCGAATAAGATCGACGGTCGGCGAGGGAACCAGCATCGAGCTCTATTTGCCGCGATCCAGGAATATTCCTTCTGGTGAACGCCATTTCTTCGATCTGAACAGGGCGCGGCCCAAGAAGGCCAACCATGGCCAGATCCTCCTCGTCGAAGACGACGACGAGGTCGCCGCGCTGGTGAGCGAGATGCTGGCGCAGCTCGGTTACGAGGTCACGCGCGCCGCCAGCGCTGCGGCGGCTCTCGGTGCCTTGGCGGACGGCCGCCCCGTCGATCTCGTGTTTTCCGATATCATGATGCCGGGCGGCATGAACGGCGTCGAGCTCGCGCGCGAGATCAAGAGACGGCGAAGCGACATCCCGGTCCTGCTGACGAGCGGATACCCCGAAGCCGCAGTGCAAGACGCCGAAATGGCGGGTGTCCAGATCCTGCCGAAACCCTACCACATCGAGGAGCTCGCCGCAGCGCTCGGCGCCGCAAAGTCGGATTTTGCGATAACCACAGGATCGGGTTTGGCGAAGACTCGGGGCTAACCATTCGCGCGACAACCACTGCCTGGGGTTTATGGCTTCTGGGGCGCCCTGCGCGATTGCGCGCTCGGCCGGGTCGACGCCGGTCGTGCAGCGGCGCGTGCAACGATGCGAGGAACGATTCCCGCTGCCCCGCATTCAACGCGCATGAGGAAGCTGTATTTCGGGATCGGCGCTCTCGCCGGCGCGTTGGTTCTCCTCACGATTTGGATCGGCCAGCACGAGCGGCAGGCGTCAATAGATCGTCTCGAGCAATGGGAGATTCCGCGCGCGCCTAACCGCTAGCGCGCAGTCGCGGCATTTACTCGCTGCCGCGGTTCGCAGCGACATGGCAGCAGCGAATGCACACGCGGTCGCGTCTCAGTTGCGACAATACGCATTCGTTCTCCGCGAGTTAATCATTCCCGCCACTACGTGTGGGCTATGGTGATTGCAGAAATCGGCCCGCAAATGCAGCCACTTTCAGCCGCTCTTTAAGCCCATTTCAGCCAAAAGTTATTGGTTTCTCATTGCCGGGGCAGGGACTTCAATTTGGAGCCCTGCAATGTTCAAGCCAGTTCTTTCTGCGTGTCTCTTCGTTGCCTTTAGCTCTGTCGCTTCCGAAGCACGGCCCTATCGCATTCATCAAGCACCTGAATGCAACGTCACGATGCCCTGCGACTTCTCGTATTCGCAAACGCGCCGCGAGCGGACTTCCAGGTTCTCACTCACTTCCAGATCCTCACTAACTTCAAAGTCCTCACTACAAGCCTATCGCGCGACGCAACTGACAGTGACCGACGCAGGTGGCGCCGCGACGGCGAGCATCTCCGGCGCTCGCATCGTCGGTGGTCGTCCGGCAGGTTGCCCGTCCTCCTTCTGCGGCTGCGGCGCGGCCTTGCGCGTGTTCGGCCGTATCGTGCCGGAATTGAATCTTGCGGCCAACTGGCTGCGCTTCCCGCGGACATCACCCGCACCGGGCATGGTCGCAGCGCGACGCGGACATGTGTTCGTCCTCGAGCAGCACCTGGGAGGAGATACCTGGATGGCGTACGACGCCAACTCGGGCGGACGCGCGACGCGAATGCATGTGCGTTCATTGCGTGGCTATACGATCGTCAACCCGCGCGGCGGCTCGGTCGCTTGAGAGACCAGCCGGCATAATTGCCGATGCATGAACATCCGCAAGGCGCCTGTTGACGGGTACGGCAGGTCCGCCTTGCGGATTTTCGATCTGCGCGGGGCAATCCAAAGCCTCGCCGCGGAGAAAGCAATGACGAGATTTCGACCCTTAGTTCGTTTTCGAGCGACGTGGATACCGGTTCGCGTGAAGAAAACGCGACGAAACAAGAATCTAGGGATTCGGTTCTGATTCAATCAGAACCGATAATGTTCTAGTGAATGATCTGGTTCAAAAAACCCTTCGCCCGTTCCGTGCGAGGAGCCCGGAAGAATGTTTCCGGATCAGCTTCCTCAATGATGCTCCCCCGATCCATGAAGACGACCCGGTCGGCGACCTCGCGGGCGAAGCCCATCTCGTGCGTCACGCACACCATCGTCATTCCCTCTTTCGCCAGCTCGACCATGGTTTCCAGTACCTCCTTGACCATCTCGGGGTCGAGAGCCGATGTCGGTTCGTCGAACAGCATGATCTTGGGCTGCATGCACAGCGCTCGCGCGATGGCGACGCGTTGCTGCTGACCACCCGACAATTGCGCGGGATACTTGTCTGCCTGATCCTGAATGCGGACCTTCCGCAGCAGGCCGAGTGCGCGATCGCGCGCCTCAGACTGCGAAATTCCGCGAACCTTGATCGGAGCCAGCATGCAGTTTTCGGCGACGGTGAGGTGCGGAAAAAGGTTGAAGCTCTGAAACACCATCCCGACTTCACAGCGTACGCTGTTGATGTCGGCGATGCGGTTGGTCAGCTCGACACCATCGACGATGATCCTGCCTCCGTCGTGCTTCTCGATATGGTTGATGCACCGGATGAGCGTTGACTTGCCGGAGCCTGATGGTCCGCAGAGCACGATCTTCTCGCCCTTGTCGACCTTGAGGGTGACGTCGTTCAGCGCGGTGAATGCGCCGAACCGCTTCATTACGTTCTCGACGACCACGATCTCGGCGGGCCGTGTGGCATTGCTGACAGTCGCTTGAGGCATGTTCGTCTCCCAAATGCGAGGCCGTCCGGTACCCCGATGGTCAGCGGGCCGCGGCAACAGCATATCGCTTGCGAAGGGTGGCGACGCACTGGGACGCCGCAGAGCTGATGACGAGATAGACTACTGCTATGACGAGGTACATTTCGACGAGGCGGCCGTTGAGCTGCGCGAGCTTGGAGGCGGCACCGAGAAGATCCGTCAACGACAGGACATAGACGAGAGAGGTGTCCTGAAACAGGATGATCGTTTGGCTCAGGATGATCGGACTGGCCACGCGCAGGACCTGCGGGAGGACAATATGGCGGTAGGTGTCGTAGGTGGACAGCGCGAGGGCCTGGCAGGCCTCGAACTGGCCCTTGTTCACGGCCCGCAGTCCAACTCGGATGATCTCGGAATAGTAGGCTGCCTCAAACAAGCCGAAGGTGATGAAGGCCGTATAGGTCGCGCCGATCGGGATCGGGCGGCCGTTGCCGCCGAGGTGCCCAAGCACGATCGGCACCAGGAAGAAAAACCAGAACAGAACGAGGATCAGCGGGATCGACCGGATGATCGCAACGTAGCCGCGGATGATCTGGGCAAACACAGGAATCTCGAAGTGCTGCACGAGCGCAAGGCAGGTTCCGAAGAGCATGCCGACGGCGAAGGCGGCCGCCGTGAGCGAAAGCGAGAAGAGGAGGCCCGACCAGAGATAGGGCGAGGATTGCGCGACGATGGAGAAATCGAGGGTATTCATTTCACCACCTCCATGGCGCCAGGCAGAGCGCCGCCTTGCTGCACGTCGGCGGCCAAGTCTTGGGCGGCCAGGTCTTGGGCGGCCAAGTCTTGGACGGCCAGGTCTTGTCCAGCAAGCTTTACCGGAGCGCTCCCCGGAATGCGGACGGCCTTGTCGATGAACGTCATGGCTTGATAGGCAACCAGCGCCAGACAAAGATAGATGATCGTCGCCGCGCCAAATGCTGAGAAGGTCTGGAAGGTGGCTTCGCTGATCTGGCGCGCCTGAGCGGTCAACTCCATCAAGCCGATCGTGAGCGCGACGGACGTGTTCTTGTAGATGCCCATCACCTCGCTGGTGAGGCTCGGCACGATGAGGCGCAAGGCCTGCGGCACGATGACATATCGATAGGTGAGGTAGCCGCTGAGGCCTAAGGCGTTGGCCGCCTCGACCTGTCCCTTCGGGAGCGCCTCGATGCCCGCGCGGACCTGCTCGGCTATGCGAGAGGCCGTGTAGAGTCCGAGACAGAGGAGTGCCGGGAAGAACGATGCCCAAGGCGGCGGGATCTGCTTGATTGCATCTCCGAGCGCGCTCGGCACCACCTCCGGGACAACAAAATACCAGAGGAACATCTGCACCAGCACAGGGATGTTTCGGAATATCTCGACATAGAGCCGGGCCAGGAGCGCGAAGAAGCGATTCTGGACCGTGCGGCCGACGCCGACGACGACTCCGATGCCAAAGGCTATCCACCAGCCGAAGAAAGCCAGGGCCAGGGTCCAGCCGAGACCCGACAGGAGCCAGTCGATATAGCGCTGGCCATCCGCGGCCTGTTCAAAAAGCACTCCGAACATCGCGAGCCCTCAGGTTACAGGTGCAAACGAGGATCACCTTGCGAGACGATCAGCTCCATCAATTAGTCGACGGCATCGCTGGGATGCGCGATCCGCTCCATCAACTCGTCGGTGGGCGGAAATGCGAGGTTCTCACCCTTGGGCGGGATCGGCCTGGTGAACCATTTCGCGTAGGTCTTCTCGAATTGGCCTGATGCCATTTGCTTGGAGAGAACGTCATCGACGAGCGCCTTGAAGCCGGCATCACCCTTCGTGAACATCAGCCCATAGTAGATCTTCGCGTAGCCCTCGGGAAGGAACAAGAGCGCGTCCGGATTCGGCGCCGCAGCCTTGAGCCCGGCAAGGAGGATATCGTCCTCCATGAAGGCGGCGGCTCGGCCGGTGTTCAGCATGAGGAAGGATTCCGCATGGTCCTTGGCCTGGACGATGCTGAGGCCGAGCTGCTCCTTGGCGTTGACGCTCTGTGCGAAACCGACTGCGTTGGAGCCCTGCGTGACGACAACCGTCTTGCCTTTCAGGTCGCCGGCGGTCTTGACGCCACTGGCGGCCTTGACCAGCCATCGCGGCTGGCTGACGAACGTTGCGACCGAAAACGAGACCTGTTCCTGCCGCTTCTTGTCGTTCGCGGTGCCGCCGCATTCGATGTCGACGGTCCCGCTCTGGATCAGCGGTATCCGGTTCGAGGAGTTCACCGGGGTGAAGCTGACCTTGAGATTGGGCAACTTCAGCTCCTCCTTGACGCGATCGACGATCGCCGCGCAGAGATCGAGCGAGAAACCGACGGGCTTCTGGTCGGGCCCGAGGTACGAGAACGGTATCGAGGCCTCACGGTGGCCGATCGTAATCGAACCGCTGGATTTGATCTTGTCCAGCGTCGGGCTATCCGCCGCCGCGGAGGGGCTTGCGTTGATAGCTAAGAGCGCCGGGAGAAGTCCCAATACCTGAACGAGCTTCTTCATGGTTTTGCCTTCCCATCCTTTGTCAAATTCAAGCTGCGACCGAGGGGCGTCCGAGCCCTCGCCGGCGGATGACGTCGATCAGGCGATCGATATCCGTCGCGGTGTTGAACATGCCGAGCGAGACGCGGATGCCGTCACGTTCGGGCGAAACGCGCACGCCGTTCTCCTCGAAATGCCCGAGCCAGTCCGCTGCGGGCAGGGCGATGACGTAGATATGCGGGGCGCGGTGCTTTCGATCGCGCGGGCCAACCAGGCGGACGCCGAGCTCGTCCAGGCGCGCGATCAGGTGATCGCCGAGGTCGAAGCAGTGGTTCTGGATGTTCTGCACCCCGATCTGCTCGATCATGTCGAGGGAAGCACCCAGAGCATGGACCGCGGGCAGATTGAAGTTGCCAAGTTCGAAGCGCCTGGCGGCCGGAGAGGGTGCCATTTTGTCGGGACGCGCGATGAGGTCGCTGGGAACATCGGCGAGGCTCGCAGCCGCCATATAGGCCGGTTCCAGCTCTCCAAGGGATTTGTCCCAATAGAGAAGCCCGAGCCCTTGCGGAACGAGCAATCCCTTGTGGCTGCCGGAGCCGATGAAGCTGGCGCCGATCGCCTTCGCGTCAACAGGTACGACGCCGATCGCCTGCATCACGTCGACGACGAAGTAGAGCTTCTTCCTGGCGCACATCGCGCCGACGCTTTCGATGTCGAAGCAGTGACCGGCATGGAAGGTCACATGCGACATCGAGATCGCACGCGTCTTGTTGTCAATGAAGGGAGCAAAGCTGTCGGCATCGACGATATCCGTCATCGGAACGAAGCGGATTTCGACGCCCTTCCGTTGCAGATTGAGGAACGCGTAGGCGTTGTTCGGATGATCGCCGTGGATCATCAGGACATTGTCACCGGCCTGGAGCGGCAGTGCGTTTGCCGCGATGTTCATGCTTTCCGACGTGTTTTTCGTGAAGGCGATCTCATCCGCTGTCACGCCGAGAAAGCGAGCGACCTTGACGCGGGTCTGCTCCACCCGATCGAGCCAGACGCTCTTCGGGCCAGCCGTCTCGAAGCTCTCGCGAAGGAAGAGCTCGATGGCGGCCTTCACCGGACTCGCGAGTGGGGTTTGAAACCCGGAGTCCAGATAGACCATCCGTTCGACGGCGGGGAATTCCTTCCTCACAGCGTCCACGTCGTAGTGGCGAGACATGCACATCTCCAGTTGGGCGCCGACGGGACTTGGCTCTCGGCCAAGAGGCGGAGCGAGATTTTCGGAGCGGGCGAGACTGCGTTGCACAATTTCTAGTCATTCACCGGCAGCGCTGAGAGTATGAGCTTTCCTGCCTGCGACAAACAAAATTGTCGTATTTCAATATGTTTTTTTCCGAAAAATGATATAAATTGGCGTTGGTCTTGATTTTGCTGCTGATTTTGGCCGGGTGAGAAATGACGAAGCGAATTGAGAAGGAGGGTCCTTTGGATCGTGCTCTTGCGATCGTTCGGCACGTTGCCGACCAGCGCAAAGCCGTCTCAGCGGCAGAGATCGCAAAGGCTCTTTCGCTGCCTCTTCCGACGGCACACAGGTTGATCGGAAATCTCGAGGACCGTGGACTGCTTCAGAAGGCGTTGGGGACCAAGCGCTACGTTGTGGGAAACCAGCTCGTCACCCTGTCCGCCACTGTCATCGGCGCGGCGTTTCGTACCGCGCGACGGCACGCGGTGCTTCGGGCGGTCGTTGGCGAAATCGGCGAACAGTGCGAGATCGGCATCGTACGCGATAATTTCGTCGCCTATGTCGACAGTGTCCGCGTTTCGGAGCCGCAAGGTCTTCAGTTCAATCCGGGAGAAGCGGCGCCGTTACACTGCACGTCCACGGGGAAGATCTACATGAGCAGATTGCCCGAGCGGACCCGGGCGCAGCTGTGCCGCGCACTCCCCCTGACCAAATTCACGGAAACGACGATCGTCGATGTCCACGCGCTGATGAAGGTTCTCGATGATACGCGGCAAAGGGGCTGGGCCAAGACGAACGAAGAGTACGTGAAGGGGGTGGTGGGATGTGCCGTCCCCATTCTGTCGCCGGATCGAGAACTGATTGCTTGCCTGGGGGTCTCCGTGCCGGTGGCGCGCGTCAGCTTCGTCGAGTTGGACCGGTTCATAGCGCCGCTTCAAAAAGCTGCCGCTCTGCTGTCAGAGACCATTCTGCAAGTTGAAGACGACGATGGCGCTGATGCTCAATGATGGCATGGTGCCGGCGGTTATTGCGAGCTGCCGCCCGTCGGGCAAAACACCCTGTCAATCCCTCCCTGCAAAAATATTCCTATTTACCGAATTTCGGATATGGCGCATATTCCGTGCATCCCGCCCGCTACAAGGGCGTTTCGCGATCGTCACGAGACGCGGGTCGGGAGGCGGTGGCCGCGACTGCGTCGGCGCGCTGGGCAAGCTGCAGGGCGGGTTTTCCCGTGAGCAGCTGCACACGCGGTACGACACGGCGCTGACAGTCTCCTCGTTCGGTCTCGATGGCGAGCGCACGCCAGCCATCGGGGACAGGGGCGGGGAGGTGCGCGGACGGCAAAATCGTGTGGTCCTGACGCCCGGGGTCTGTGCGTCAAGTTTTGTGGTGATGCTGCTGCCCAACCGGGTCAGCACATCAGCCATCCGCAAGGCGACGGGGGCAATAGTGCATCGCTCCCCGGGGAGAGCGCGTCATAAGCCGTAAAACCATTCGTGCAGGGAAGGCCGGTTGCTCGGCGTCACCTGTTGTCCACCCCGTGCGCGTCTTTTTCGCACGCGGGACTGCGGGTGCCAGCCGGCGCCCGGCCTTCCCTGCGCCCTTTCTTGCGAGAGCGGCGAAGAAGAGAGCAAAGCTCGGGCGAAATGAGCCGCGAGAATGCAAAGCCGTGTGTTCTGAATGGAAGGTGTTTATGCCGCAGTCTCGTGCCCCGGACGCAGCGCAGCGTCTCTTCGACGGTGCGCTGCAGAGCCGGGGCCCATATCACTGCGACGCACCGTGTCGCCATCTCGGTCCCGGCTCTGCGCGGCAACGCTTGGGCGTTGCTGCGCGTCCGGGACACGAGAGCTTCGATCCCCCTTACGCGCTCTCCGTCTCCCGGTGCACGTCGTGCACCACCAGCCCCATGCCTTCGTCCGGCATCTTGATCCAGTCGCGGCGCTTGAGGGTGCGCTTGGTGTCCTCGTAGCCGCTCGCCCAGTGCTCGCGCATCGAGGTGCCCGAGAATTCGTGGTCCTTGGCGTCGCCCTCATAGGCCTTCTGCTGATAGATCAGATGCAGGATCGCGATCTCTGGCATGTCGCGCAGGCTCGCCTTGAGCTTGCGCTCCTCGTCGGACAGTTGCTCGTCGGGAAGCTTGGCCAGCGCCTTGTAGAGTTGGACCTTGAGATTGTGGGTGCGGCGGTAGACGTCGGTGTTGTGGCGGGTGCGCGAGGAATACATGATGTCCTTGTGGCGGGCCATCACGTCCTGGATCGAGCGCGGAAGCACGCCGCGTGCGCTGAACAGGTCGACCTGGAACACCAGCGAATTGAGCGCGTCTTCCTGCTCGAGCAGGTGCTGCAGTGGGGTGTTGGAGACGATGCCGCCGTCCCAGAAATGATCGGTGCCGATCCGTACCATCGGCAGTGCCGGGGGCAGGGCGCCGGAAGCCATGATGTGCTCCGGCTCGATCTCGTCATGGGAATTGTCGAAATAGATGAAATTGCCGGAGAGCACGTTCACGGCGCCGACCGCGAAGCGAACCTTCTTCTCGTTGATGAGGTCGAAGTCGACGAACTCGAGCAGGCTCTCCTTCAGCGGCATCGTGTCGTAATAGCTGGTGGCGGTCCGGGCGCCGACCGGGCTGAACCAGGGATTGACCTGATGCGGGCTGAAGAAGCCCGGCTGGCCCATCGCCGACGTCATCCACGCGCTGGTGAGATTGCGCCACTGGCGGAAGATGTCTCCGTCAGGCGTGTAGTGCCAGATCTTGCGGTTGGTGATGCGCTCCCAGAAGATGCGCAGCGCCTCGAGCCGCTTCTCCGGCTTGTTGCCGGCGATGATGGCGGAGTTGATCGCGCCGATCGAGACGCCGCAGACCCAGTCGGGCTCGATACCGGCCTCGTGCAGCGCCTGGTAGACGCCGGCCTGGTAGGCGCCGAGCGCGCCGCCGCCTTGCAGCACCAGCGCGACGCGGTCGCAGCGCTCGGGCCGCCAGCCTCGTGAGGGAGGCTGATGTGTCTGATATGTGCGGGCGTCCATGGTGTGCCTCCCTGCGTGAACCAAAACGATTGCGTTCCGCGGTGACGGCGTGATGACAATTTGGCGCCGATGCATCGCTTGCATGCACCATGGCCGCCTTGGGAATGGTTGCGGTCGTGCGCCTGACGGAAATCCTTCACATCGCAGTCAATGACGGCGGCTAGCAATTTGCATCGCCGCCTGACGCTGCCGGGCGGGCATCACATCAGCATCACGAGAGGAGACCAGCGATGCGCAGGGAAGATTTGCTGAGACTTCCGTCCATGCCGGCCGCCGGGCCGAGCTATCCGGCCGGGCCCTATCGCTTCGTCAACCGCGAATTCCTGGTCATCACCTACGAGACCGATCCGGACCTGATCCGCGCCGGCCTGCCTGACCCGCTGGAGCCGATCGACCAGCCGATCGTGCATTACGAATGGATCAAGATGCCGGACTCTTCCGGCTTCGGCAGCTACACCGAGTCCGGCCTAGTCATCCCAGCGCGCCTGCACGGCGAGGATGTCAACTTCGTCTCGCAGATGTATCTGGACGATGATCCGCCGATCGCGGCCGGCCGCGAGATCTGGGGCTTTCCCAAGAAATACGCCCATCCGAAACTCGAGATCGTCAAGGACACGCTGACGGGCACGCTGGAATATGCCGGCCAGCTCGTCGCCATGGGCACGATGGGCTACAAGCACGAGAGCATGGCCGGCAACGGCGATCTGACCCGAGCGACGCTGTCGAAGACGCAGATCAATCTGAAGATGATCCCCGGCGTCGACGGCCGTCTCGAGATCTGCCAGCTCGTCGCGATCAACCTCATCGACATCGTGCCGAAGGGCTCCTGGATCGGGCCCGGCCGGCTGCATCTCGTGCCGCATGTCAACGCGCCCGTCGCCGATTTCCCGGTCCGCCGCTGCCTCGGCGCGCATCATTACATCGCCGACCTGACGCTGCCGTTCGGCCGCGTCGTGCACGACTACATCGGGGAAGCCGAGGCGGCGGCCGCGACCGGGCTGGCGGCCGAGTAGGGCGCCATCATCAAACTGTAACAATGCCGTAATTGAGTACCCGCGTGGGTCCGGAAGATGCCGTCAGCCATCTCTAGGACGGGGCATTCGTTGACGGTTGGGGTTGGTCATGGCTGAGCCGGCAAAGCTTGTCAGCGCGATATCGGATTCCGTGCCTGCCATTCCCGGCCTGGTGTGGGCGTTCCGCCTCCACAGCGACGGCGGTGCCGAGGCGCTGCCGATCGACCAGCCGATCGAGTTCAGTCATGACGGCCGGCTCTGGCTGCATTTCAACCTCACGGACACGCGCGCACGGCCGTGGATCGCCGCGTCCCAGCTGCCGCCGCTCGCGCGCGAGCTCTTGCTGTCCAACGACACCTTCCAGCAGCTTCACGTCATCGACCACTGCGTCTACGGCGTGTTCTCCGACCTCGTGCGCGACATCGACAGCGCGACGGAGGAGACCGCGTTCCTGCGCTTCGCCATGACCGAGCGGCTCCTGATCAGTGGCCGCCATCAGGCGCTGTGCTCGGCGGATGCGACGCGCCGGGTGCTCGAAGGCGGCTACCGCGTCGACAACGTCGCCCATCTCCTCGAAAAGATCGTCGACGAGGTCGCCGACACGCTGGACCGGATGGCCGACAAGCTCGGCCAGGAGATCGACGACATCGAGGAGCGGATTTTGGCCGACGACGCCAGGCCGGAGATGCGCCGCAATCTCGGCCGGCTGCGCCGGACCTGCGTCAGGCTGCATCGCCAGCTCACCGGCCTGCGTACGCTGTTCCACCGCCTCGACCAGAAGAACACCGACCACCTGTCGCCCGACTTGCGAATCCAGGCCGGCAAGCTGGCGCAGCGGCTGGACGGCCTCGACCACGATATCGTCGAGCTGCGCGAGCGCAGTCGCCTGCTCGAGGAGGAACTGCGTTTCAAGAACGAGGAGGAGAGCAACCATCACCTCCACACGCTCTCGATCGTGACCTCGCTGCTGCTGCCGCCGACGCTGATCACCGGCATCTTCGGCATGAACACCAAGGGCCTGCCGCTGACCGACGTCGAGAGCGGATTTGTCTGGGCGGCTCTCCTGATGGCCTCGTCGGTCGGTGCGGCCTATCTCTTCATGCGGCGCACGGGCATCTTCAAGTAGCGTGCGCCAGCCGGTATCAGCCGTGATCGCGGCTGCTCATCAATTTCCGCTGCGACATGCGGCTGCCGTTGCGCTGGCCTCGACAGTGGCAGGCACGAGCGCGTTCGCCGGCGCCAAGGACGAAAGCGTGGCGGGGTGGCTGGCTCCGAAATGGTTCAACGAGTGGCATGACGGCCTCGCCGACAAGGGCCTGAATTTCGGCGCCACCTATATCGCCGACAACATCGGCAATGTGTCGGGTGGCGTCAAGCGCGGCGCCATCCATTTCGGCCGGCTCGATCTGTCGGTCGATGCCGATCTCGACAAGCTGGTCGGCTGGACCGGCGGCCGCTTCTACGCCAATGCCTTCGTGATCTACGGGCGCGGGCTCTCCCGCAACTACGTCATGAATCTCGCCACCATCAGCGAGATCGAGGCGCTGCCGGACCAGCGGCTCTACAACGCCTATTTCGAGCAGAGCCTGTTCAATGACAGGCTGAACATCAGGGCCGGCCAGCAGGCGGCCGATGTCGAGTTCTTCGACAGCCAGACCGACGACCTCTTCATCAACGGCACGTTCGGCTGGCCCGCGATCAAGGCGAGCAACCTTCCGGCCGGCGGCCCGGCGCCGCCGATCGCGGTCCCCGGCATTCGCATCAAGGCCGCGCTGACGGATCAGATCACGGCATTCGGTGCTGTCTTCAACGGCGATCCGTCAGGACCAGGCGATGCCGATCCGCAGATTCGCGACCATCATGGTCTCGCCTTCCGCGTCAACGACCCGCCGTGGGTGATCGGGCAGGTTCGCTTCAACTACGACATCGATATCGGCGGCCGCCCGCTCGCCGGCAATATCACGCCGGGTGCCTGGAAGCATTATGGCTCGTTCGACAGCCAGCGCTTCACGGCGGACGGGCTATCGATCGCGGATCCCAGCGGAAGCGGCGTTCCGGCAAAGCTTCGCGGCAATTACGGTATCTTTGCAGTCATCGAGCAGGTGCTCTACCGCCCGCCGGAGGTCAAGGACAACACCACCTCGGCCTCGATCCCGGGCGTCACCGCGTTCGGCCGCATCGCCTACAGCCCGCCGGACCGCAATCTGATCGATCTTTATCTGGACGGCGGCATCGGCTTCGTCGGCTTCGTACCCGGTCGTCCGCTCGACCGGTTCGGCGTGGCGGCGGCCTATATGCGCATCTCGAACACTGCGCGCAACCTCGATCTCGACACCCAGTTCTACACCGGCATCCAGAGCCCGGTGCGCAGCAACGAGACGCTGATCGAGATGATCTACGAGGCGCACATCAAGCCGGGCTGGCTGATCGCGCCGTACTTCCAATATGTGTTCCGCCCCTCCGGCGGCATTCCAAATCCGAACGACCCGACCGCTGTCGCGCGGATCGGTGACGCCGCAGTCCTCGGCGTCACCACCACGATCAGGTACTAAGCCATCGCGGCTTGCGGCTTTGGCTTCGGTTGTCGCGACAGCGTCAGCACGATCAGCGAGGCGAACACGCAGAGTGCGCCCGCGATGAAGAATGCGGGCAGATAGCTCTGATAGACCGTCCGTGAGAAACCGGCGCCGAAGGCGGCGGTGCCCGCGCCGAGCTGATGGCCGGCGAAGATCCAGCCGAACACCAGATTGGCGCGCTCGGGCCCGAATTTCTGCGCGGTGAGGCGCACCGTGGGCGGCACGGTTGCGATCCAGTCGAGCCCGTAGAACATCGCGAAGATCGAGAGCCCATAGAACGAGAAATCGCTGAACGGGAGGAAGATCAGCGAGAGCCCGCGCAGGCCGTAATACCAGAACAGCAAATAGCGGTTGTCGTAGCGGTCCGACAGCCAGCCCGACATGATGGTGCCGAAGAAGTCGAAGATGCCCATCGCAGCCAGCAGGCCCGCGGCCTGCACCTGCGGGATGCCGAAATCGAGACACATCGGGATCAGATGCACCTGCACGAGGCCATTGGTGGATGCGCCGCAGACGAAGAACGTCGCAAACAAGACCCAGAATGCGCTGCTCTTCGAGGCGTCGCGCAGCGTGCCAAGCGCGACGCCGGTGATCGAGCCATGGCTGACCGGCGGCGCGGGCAGGGGCTCGGTGCCTTCGTCGCCGAACGGGCGCAGGCCCAAATCGCTCGGACGGTCGCGCATCGCGAGCAGGACCGCGAGGGCGGAAACGCCAAGCGCGATGCAGACGAAGCCGAGTGCAAGCCGCCAGCCGAAACGTTCGGTCAGGCTTGCGAGCAGCGGCAGGAACACGAGCTGGCCGGTGGCGACGCTCGCGGTCATGATGCCGACGACGAGGCCCCGCCGCGCCGCGAACCAGCGCGTCGCGATGGTGGCGCCCAGCACCAGCGCGGTCATGCCGGTGCCGATCCCGATCACCACGCCCCACAGGGCCACGAGCTGCCAGACCTCGGTCATGCCGAGCGAGAGCACCAGCGCGGAGACGACGATGAGCTGCGCGGTCAGCGTGACGTTGCGCAGGCCATAGCGGTTGAGCAGGGCAGCTGCGAACGGCGCCATCAGCCCGAACAGGATGAAGCGGATCGACAGCGCGGATGAGATCTCCGCCGTGCTCCAGCCGAACTCCTTCTGAAGGGGAACGATGAACACGCCGGGCGCGCCGACCGTGCCGGCGCTGATCAGCGCGGTGAGGAAGGTCACGCCGACCATCACCCAGCCGTAGTGGATATTGCGGCGGCCGAGTGTTGCCGCGAGCCAGTTCGAGATCATTGGGCCTCAATCTTGGTGGGCAGGTTTTGAAACACTTGCTCTTGAAACACCTGCGCGAGCTTGCAGAATGGCACGGGACTCGTCTGTCGGAAATGACAGAGTTCCCTCATTTCCGGACTTCTATGTCAGTGCGTCAAGCGCTCCACCGCGATCGCTGTGGCTTCGCCGCCGCCAATGCAGAGCGCCGCCACGCCGCGCTTGAGGTTTTGCGCCTCGAGCGCATGCAGCAGCGTCACGATCAGCCGTGCGCCGGTGGCGCCGATGGGATGGCCGAGCGCGCAGGCGCCGCCGTTGATATTGAGCTTCTCGCGGGGAATGCCGAGATCGCGCTGCGCCGCCATCGCCACCACGGCGAAGGCCTCGTTGATCTCGAACAGATCGACATCGCCGGCACTCCAGCCGACCTTGTCCAAGAGCTTGCGGATCGCCGGGATCGGCGCCGTGGTGAACCATTGCGGCTCCTGGCTATGGGTGGCGTGGCCCTTGATCTCGGCCAGCGCAGGCAGCCCATTGCGATCGGCGAGCGACCGCTTCGTCAGCACCAGCGCAGCGGCGCCGTCAGCGTTCGCAGAGGAGGCTGCCGGCGTGATGGTGCCGTTGGCGCGGAAGGCCGGCTTCAGCCCGGGGATCTTTGCGGGATCGACCTTCAACGGATGCTCGTCATTGGCGACGATGCGGGGGCCTGCTTTCTCGGTGAGCGTGATCGGCGCGATCTCGGCCTTGAACGCACCGCCCTCGACCGCCTTGCGCGCGCGGCTCAGCGTCTCCATCGCATAGGCGTCCTGGTCCTTGCGGGTGAACTGATAGGATTCCGCAGTCGCTTCACCGAAATCGCCCATGGAGCGGCCGGTCTCGTAAGCGTCTTCCAGCCCGTCCATCATCATGTGGTCGATGATGCGGTCGTGGCCGGCGCGATAGCCGCCGCGCGCCTTCGCCAAGAGATACGGCGCGTTGCTCATGCTCTCCATGCCGCCGGAGACGACGATGTCGGCCGAGCCCGCGCGGATGATGTCGTGCGCCAGCATGGTCGCCTTCATCCCGGAGCCGCAGACCTTGTTCACCGTGGTGGCACCGGTGGCGTCAGGAAGTCCGGCCGCACGGGCGGCCTGCCGCGCCGGCGCCTGGCCTTGTCCGGCCGGCAGCACGCAGCCCATGAAGACCTCGTCGACCTTCTCCGGCGCGAGTTGTGCCCGCTCCAGCGCAGCTCCAATCACGTGCGATCCGAGCTTGTGTGCGGCGAGCGGCGACAGCTCGCCCATGAAGCGGCCGAGCGGAGTGCGGACGGCGGAGACGATGACGACGGGATCGGCGGCTTCGGCCATGGGGGACTCCCTGCGATGATCGGTGAATAAGATTACACACATCATATGATGCGGCGCAAAAAATGCAACGGCGCCCGGCATGAGAAATTGTCGTGGTTCGGATGAGATTTGCTGATGTTTGGAAGGTCTCTTCCTACAGGCCCTGTCATCGTCCGCGAAGGCGGACGATCCAGTATTCCAGAGGCAGCGCGGGGATACGGAGAGGCTGCGGCGTACTGGATGCCCCGCCTTCGCGGAGCATGACACTGTGGTTGCGGCTCGCCTACCGCTTCCTGTTCACGAACGCCTGCATCAGCCGCGTCGGCTCGTCGGTCAGGAACGACTCGCCGAACACCTTCACGCTGAGGTTCACCGACTCCGTCAGCGGCAATTCCTCCCACTGCCGCAGCAACGCCTTCTGCGACCGCAGCGCTTCAGGCCCGCATTCGAGCAGCGCTTTCACGAGGTGCTCGATCTCGGCATCCAGTCCACCCTCCGGCGCGACCTTGTCGACCAGGCCCCAGGCCAGCGCCGTCGGCGCGTCGATGTTCTCGGCGGTCATCACCAGCCAGCGGGCGCGGGCCCAGCCGATCAGGCGCGGCAGCAGCGCGGCATGGATCACCGAGGGAATGCCGACGCGCACCTCCGGCATGCCGAAATGCGCATCATGCGCGGCGATCCGGAAGTCGCAGGCCGCGGCCACCTCGAGCCCGCCGCCGAGGCACCAGCCCGGCATGCGCGCGATCATGGGGGCCGGGAAGGCGCGCACGGCCTCGCAGAGATCGCGCAGGCGGCTGATGAAGGCCTCGGCCGATCTCTGGTCGAGCTTGGCCATCTCCTTGATGTCGGCGCCGCCGATCATGCTCTTCTCGCTCTGGCCGCGCAGCACCGCCACGCGAATGCTGCGGTCGGAGCCAAGCTGTTGCAAGCCTTGGCGCACCGCGTCGGTCACGGGCGAGCCGAGGATGTTGAGTGAACCTGCATTACAGATCGTGACATGAACGACGCCGCGCGCATCGCGCGTCACGCCGCAGTGGGTGTTGAGCATTTCCATGGCGAGATCTCTGATTTTTGTGGACATGCGCCGACGCGCGGGTCGGGGCTTACTTCCGAGCCGAAACGCTCGGCTTGTCAAGCGGGCAGGAGAGGCGGAGTTGCCAGCGTGAAGTCCGCGGCATAGTATGATGTATATCATCCAAAGGGGCGGCCATGACTGAGATCAATCAACTCGACCTGTTTTCGCCCGCGCAGCGACGCGAGCGCGTGGTGGACTGGCAGGTTCCGGCCCCGGTTGCGAAAGCCGCCATGGGGCTCTCCGGCATGGACGCGATGTTGGGCATCCGCGACGGCCGCTTGCCGCCGCCACCCTTCGCAAAACTGATCGGTTTCACCATGGCCGTGGTCGAACCGGGCCGGATCGTCATGGAACTGGAGCCGCGCGAAGATCTCGAAAATACCATCGGCTTGCTGCACGGGGCGACCGCGGCGGCGTTGATCGACACCGCGATGGGCTGTGCGATCTCGACCAGGTTGGAAGCTGGGCAGAGCTCAGTGACTCTCGACCTGAAAATGACCTTCCTGCGTCCGCTCTCGGTTCGTTCCGGGCTGATCTCAGCCGAAGGTAAAGTGATCAAGCTGGGACGCCAGAGCAGCTACACCGAGGGATTTGTGCGCGACGGCAAGGGGGCGCTCGCGGTCCATGCAACTGCAACCTTTTCGATGATCGGCAATGTCTTAACATGAATTAATGCACCGCCTGGTCCATTTCTGTGTTATAAAATGATCTTCGACATTCAATGAGACCCGCATGCGCTATTCCCGGGAACACAAACAGGAAACCCACGACCGTATCGTGAAGAAGGCCTCGGTGCGGCTGCGCGAGAAGGGTGCCCACGGCATTGGCGTCGCCGACCTCATGAAGGAAGCGGGCCTGACCCATGGCGGCTTCTACGCCCATTTCGATTCCCGCGAGGCGCTGGTGATCGAGGCGTTTGGCTACGCCATGGATCGCGGGATGGAGCACTGGCGCAGGCAATCCGATCAGGTCGCGCCGGAGAAGCAGCTCACCCAGATCGTCGAGACCTATCTCTCGACGGTGCATCGCGACAACCCCGGTCACGGCTGCTCGATCCCCGCGCTCGGCGCCGAGATCGCCCGCGAGAGCCCGAAGACGCGAAGAGCCTTTGCCGGCAAGCTCGAGGAGATGATCGAGATGATGACCGACTTCATCCCGAACCTGCCGCGCAAGGCGGCGCGCAAGCAGGCGATCGCGTCGCTGGCGACCATGGCCGGCACCATGCTGCTCGCGCGCATCGCCGGCTCGAGCGAGCTGTCGGACGAGGTGCTGAAGACGGGCAGGGACAGCGCGCTGGATGGCGCGCGGCGTGAGCCGAAGGTAACGGCGGTCAAGAAGCCGAAGCAGAGTTAGCGACTAGCGACAGCCATGGGCTCCGGACCTCATCCTGAGGAGACCGCGAAGCGGTCGTCTCGAAGGATGGCCGCGGGTGAGATGTTGGCCTGCATGGTTCGAGACGGCGCTTCGCGCCTCCTCACCATGAGGGTGTGGCAGTCGTGCTCCTCTCCCTGTAAATTCTACCTTCCCGCGAACAGCGCCCGCTCGCGCTCCACGATCTCGCTGATGTAATCCGCCACAGCCCTGATCCGCGCCAGGTCCTTGCTGTCGGCGTGCATCAGCATCCAGAAGGTGCGGGTGATCGAGACCTCTTGCGTTAGCACCGCAACAAGCTGCGGATAGTCGGCCGCCATGAAGTGCGGCAGCACGGCGATACCGAAGCCGGCGAGCGTGGCATTGAGTTGCGCGATCAGATTGGCGCTGCGCAGGCGCGCGGAGATCTTCGGCGACACCTGCGGCAGATAGTCGAGCTCGGGCGTGAACAGCAACTCCTCGATGTAACCGACAAAACGATGCTGCGGCAGCACTTCGCGTGAGGTGATTGTCGGAAAGCGGTCGAGATAGGCGGGTGCGGCATAAAGCCCGAGCTTGTAGTCGAGCAGCTTGCGTCCGACGATCCGGCCCTCCTTCGGCATGGTCAGGCTGATGGCGATGTCGGCCTCACGCTTGGAGAGACTGAACAGCCGCGCCGTCGCGACAAGTTGCAGGTCGAGATCGGGATACCGGTCGGCGAAGGCTCCGAGCCGTGGCGCCAGGAAGGTGGTGCCAAACCCGTCGGGGGCACCGATCCGCACCGTGCCGGTCAGCCGCGCGACCGAGCCGCCGACCTGTTCCTGGTTGGCGACGATGGTCGATTCCATCGCCTCCGCGCTGTCGGCGACGCGCTGGCCGGCCTCGGTCAGGAGATAGCCGGTCTTGCGGCGGTCAAACAGCTTTGCCGAGAGGTGCTTTTCCAGCCGATCGACCCGGCGGATCACCGTGGCATGGTCCACCCCGAGCTGTTTTGCGGCAGCCGACACCGAGCCGCCCCGCACGATGGCCAGCACGAAGCGGAAGTCGTCCCAGTCGATCGCGCCTTGATCCAGCATTTTCGCACATCTATGGTGCATTATCTCAGACTTGAATCCTATAAAATGCAGGTTGATAGGATTTGTCAAAGCGATCGGGCTCGACTTCCAAGGAGATTATTCCATGCGTTCAATCGGACATTTCATCGGTGGCAAGGAGGTCAAGGGCACCTCGGGCCGCACCGCCGACGTTTTCGAGCCGATGACCGGTGACGTCCAGGCCAAGGTGGCGCTGGCGTCCAAGGCCGAGGTCCGCGCCGCCGTGGAAAACGCCCGCGCCGCACAGCCGGAATGGGCCGCGACCAATCCGCAGCGCCGCGCCCGCGTCATGATGAAGTTCGTCGAGCTGGTGCAGCGCGACTACGACAAGCTCGCCGAGCTGCTCGCCCGCGAGCACGGCAAGACCGTTCCCGACGCCAAGGGCGACATCCAGCGCGGCCTCGAGGTCGCGGAATTCGCCTGCGGCATCCCGCATCTGATGAAGGGCGAGTACACCGAAGGCGCCGGCCCCGGCATCGACATCTACTCCATGCGCCAGGCGCTCGGCGTCGTTGCCGGCATCACGCCGTTCAATTTCCCGGCGATGATCCCGATGTGGAAGTTTGCGCCCGCGATCGCCTGCGGCAACGCCTTCATCCTGAAGCCGTCGGAGCGCGATCCCGGCGTGCCGATGATGCTCGCCGAGCTGATGATCGAGGCGGGCTTGCCGGCTGGCATCCTCAATGTCGTCAACGGCGACAAGGAAGCAGTCGACGCCATCCTCGACGATCCCGATATCAAGGCCGTCGGCTTCGTCGGCTCCACGCCGATCGCGCAATACATCTACGAGCGCGCCGCGCAGACCGGCAAGCGCTGCCAGTGCTTTGGCGGCGCCAAGAACCACGCCATCATCATGCCCGACGCCGACATGGATCAGGCGGTCGACGCACTGATCGGTGCCGGCTACGGTTCGGCCGGCGAACGCTGCATGGCCGTGTCTGTCGCGGTCCCGGTCGGCAAGTCCACCGCCGACCGCCTGATGGAAAAGCTGGTCCCGCGCGTCGAGTCGCTCAAGATCGGCACCTCGATCGATCCGTCCGCCGACT
Organism: Bradyrhizobium nivariense; assembly: GCF_029846695.2. Lineage (NCBI taxonomy): Bacteria > Pseudomonadati > Pseudomonadota > Alphaproteobacteria > Hyphomicrobiales > Nitrobacteraceae > Bradyrhizobium > Bradyrhizobium nivariense. The sequence continues at coordinate 256,805 of NZ_JARWCR020000003.1, forward strand.
ACGGTCCGCTGGTGACGCGCGAGGCAGTCGAGAAGGTCAAGGGCTACATCGACATCGGCATCAAGGAAGGCGCGACGCTTGCCGTCGACGGCCGCGGCTTCAAGATGCAGGGCTACGAGAACGGCTTCTATCTCGGCGGCTCGCTGTTCGACAACGTCACCAAGGACATGCGGATCTACAAGGAAGAGATTTTTGGCCCGGTGCTCTCGGTCGTGCGCGCGCACGACTACAAGGAAGCGCTGGCGCTGCCGTCGGAGCATGATTATGGCAACGGCGTTGCCATCTTCACCCGCGACGGCGACGCGGCGCGCGATTTCGCGGCCAAGGTCAACGTCGGCATGGTCGGGATCAACGTACCGATCCCGGTGCCGATCGCCTATTACACCTTCGGCGGCTGGAAGAAGTCGGGCTTTGGCGATCTCAACCAGCACGGCCCGGACTCGGTCCGCTTCTACACCAAGACCAAGACGGTGACCTCGCGCTGGCCGTCCGGCGTCAAGGAAGGCGCGGAGTTCTCGATCCCGCTGATGAAGTGATTTCGTCCACCGTCATTGCGAGGAGCTCTTGCGACGAAGCAATCCAGACTGTCTCCGCGGAGGGATGCTGGATTGCTTCGCTGCGCTCGCAATGACGAACGGATAAAGGCGACAGGCGGCAACGATGCAGTTCGCTCTGAACGAGGATCAGGTCGCGGTTCGCGACATGGCGTTGGCGTTTGCGGCTTCGAGGATCGCGCCGCACGCGTTGCGCTGGGACGAGGAGAAGCATTTCCCCGTCGAAGTCATGCGCGCGGCCGCCGCACTCGGTATGGGCGGCATCTACATCCGCGAGGATGTCGGCGGCTCCGCCATGACGCGGTTCGACGCGGCGCTGATTTTCGAGGCGCTGGCGACGGGCTGTCCGACCACCTCGGCCTTCATCTCCATCCACAACATGGCGTCCTGGATGATCGATGCCTATGGCAGCGATACCCAGCGCCAGAAGTGGCTGCCAAAACTCTGCACCATGGAGCTGATCGCGAGCTACTGCCTGACCGAGCCGGGCGCCGGCTCGGACGCGGCTGCGCTGCGCACCCGCGCGGTGCGCGATGGCGATCAATACATCCTCAACGGCCAGAAGCAGTTTATCTCAGGTGCCGGCGGCACCGATCTCCTGGTCGCAATGGTTCGCACTGGCGCCGACGGCCCCGGCGGCATCTCGACGCTTGTGATCGACGGCAAGACGCCGGGTGTCTCCTTCGGCGCCAATGAGCGCAAGATGGGCTGGAACGCGCAGCCGACCCGCGCGGTGATCTTCGAGAACGCCCGCGTGCCGGTCGCCAACCGGCTGAGCGAGGAGGGCGTCGGATTCAAGATCGCGATGGCGGGCCTCGACGGCGGGCGTCTCAACATCACGGCCTGCTCGCTCGGCGGGGCGCAGACCGCGCTCGACAAGGCGCGCGCCTACATGAAGGAACGCAAGGCTTTTGGAAAGCGCCTCGACGAATTCCAGGCGCTGCAATTTAAGCTCGCCGACATGGCGATCGAGCTCGAGGCCGCGCGCACCTTTTTGTGGCGCGCCGCGGCGGCGCTGGACCGTAAGGACCCCGATGCCACGATGCTCTGTGCGATGGCCAAGCGTTTTGGCACGGATGCCGGCTTCGAGGTCGCCAACCAGGCGCTCCAGCTTCATGGCGGCTACGGCTATCTCAGCGAATACGGCATCGAGAAGATCGTGCGCGATTTGCGCGTGCACCAGATTCTCGAAGGCACCAATGAAATCATGCGGCTGATCGTGGCGCGCAAATTGATCGAGGGCGCCCGATGAGTGGTATGGAAGAGGGCGATCTGGTCGCTCGGGTCGAGGGCTCGGCCGGCGTTATCAGGCTCAACCGCCCCAAGGCGATCAACGCCGTGACGCTGGAGATGTTTCGCGACATCGACAAGGCGCTCGACGGCTTCGAGGCCGACCCCGCGGTTGCCGTGATCCTGCTGGAAGGTGCCGGCGAGCGCGGCCTGTGTGCCGGCGGCGACATCCGCGCGCTCTGGGAGAGCTCGAAGGTCGACGGCGACCTCGGCAAGATCCTGTGGCGGGAAGAGTACATCCTCAACGCCCGGATCAAGAAGCTGCCAAAACCCTATGTCGCCTTCATGGACGGCATCGTGATGGGCGGCGGCGTCGGACTCTCGGCCCATGCGAGCCATCGCGTCGTCACCGACCGCACCAGGCTCGCGATGCCCGAGGTCGGGCTTGGCTTCTTCCCCGATGTCGGCGGCACCTGGCTACTCTCGCGTTCGCCCGGCGAGATCGGCACTTATTTCGGCCTGACCGGCCAGACCATGAATGGGCCGGATGCTACCCACGCGAAATTCGCTGATGCCGTCGTGCCGGCGGCCAAATGGCCGGGGCTGCGCGAGGCGTTGACGAAAGTTAGCTCCGGTGCGGACGCGGCCGATGTCAGCAAGCTCGTCAACGGTTTTGCGACCGGCGAGGCTGCGGGGCCGGTGGCAGCCAAGCAGGCGACGATCGACGCATTGTTCGGTTTCGACCGCATGGAGGACATTTTCGCTGCGCTCAAGCGCGACGGCTCGGAGTTCGCCCATGCGACATTGAAGACGCTCAATGAGAAGTCGCCGCGCGGCATGGTGGTGACGCTGAAGCTTTTGCGGCTGGCGCGCACGGCGTCGAGCCTGGAGGAGTGCCTCGTGCGCGAATATCGCGCCGCGCTGGAGGTCTTCCGCAGCGACGATTTTCGCGAGGGCGTACGCGCGGCCGTGATCGACAAGGATCGCAATCCGACCTGGTCGCCGCCGCGGATCGAGGACGTCACGCCGGACATGCTTGCGCCGTACCTCGCCGAGATCGGCGCCGACGAATTGAAGTTCAACTAATCAACGAGACGCATCACGGGAGGACATTGAGATGGCCACGATCGCATTCATCGGTCTCGGCAACATGGGCGGCCCGATGGCGGCCAATCTCGTCAAGGCCGGCCACAAGGTCGTCGCTTTCGACCTCGCCGAGGCCTCCCGCAACCAGGCCAAGGCCGACGGCGCCGGCATCGCCGACAGCGCAGCGGGCGCGGTGAAGGGTGCCGACGTCGTCGTCACCATGCTGCCGGCCGGCAAGCATGTGCTCGGCGTCTGGAACGAGGTCGTTCCCGCCATGACCAAGGGCGCGCTGATCATCGATTCTTCCACCATCGACGTCGAAAGTGCGCGCCAGGCGCATGCGCTGGCCGCCAACAACGGCGTGCTTTCGGTCGACGCGCCGGTCTCCGGCGGCACGGGCGGTGCCAAGGGTGCGACGCTGACCTTCATGTGCGGCGGCGATGACGCCGCGTTTGCGGCGGCAAAGCCCGTGCTGGAGAACATGGGCAAGAAGATCGTGCATTGCGGCGGCGCCGGCGCGGGCCAGGCGGCAAAAATCTGCAACAACATGATCCTCGGCATTTCCATGATCGCGGTGAGCGAGGCGTTTGCGTTGGCTGAGAAGCTCGGGCTCTCGCATCAGGCGCTGTTCGACGTCGCCTCGACCTCGTCGGGCCAGTGCTGGTCGCTCACGACCTATTGTCCGGTTCCGGGCCCGGTGCCGACCTCGCCGGCCAACAACGATTACAAGCCGGGTTTTGCCTCGGCGCTGATGGTCAAGGATCTGACGCTGGCGCAGGACGCCGCCAAGGCCGCGGGTGCGGCGACGCCGCTCGGCAAGCATGCGCAGGAACTCTATCAGTCCTTCGACGCAGCCGGCCAGGGCGGGGTGGATTTTTCCGGAATTATCAAGCACGTTAGGGGGCTGGCCGGGAAAACTTGATGACGACATTTCAGGAAGCGCGTGCGTTTCTGCTTCACAACCGTACGGATTACGAGACAGCGGTCAAAGGCTTCCGCTGGCCCGATCCGGTTCCTTTCAACTGGGCGCTCGACTGGTTCGACGCCGAGCTGGCGGCGAATGCGGACAGCAAGGATCGTCCTGCGCTCTGGATCGTCGATGCTGCGCAGGACCGGCAGACCAAGCTTTCGTTCGGGGCGTTGTCGCGCCGCTCCAACCAGGTCGCGAACTTCCTCCGCGCGCAGGGCCTGAAGCGCGGCGATCATCTGTTGCTGCTGCTCGGCAATGTGGTTCCGCTGTGGGAGACGATGCTGGCCGCGATGAAACTCGGCGTCGTTGTGATCCCCGCGACCACGTTGCTCACCGCCGACGAACTGCGCGACCGGCTCGATCGCGGCAAGGCGAAGGCCGTGGTGGCCGCGCAGGATCAGATCGCAAAATTCACCAGCCTTGGTGCGGAGAACATCGTCCGCATCGTCGTTGGCGTTGAGTCCGATGGCTGGCTTTCGTACGACGATGCGGCGAAGGCTTCGGAGAGTTTTGCGCCCGATGGTCCGACCCACGCCGACGACGCGATGCTGCTCTATTTCACCTCGGGCACGACCGCAAAGCCAAAACTGGTGCGGCATAGCCAGCGCAGCTATCCCGTCGGTCATCTCTCGACCATGTACTGGATTGGGTTGAAACCCGGCGACGTCCATCTCAACATCTCCTCGCCCGGCTGGGCCAAGCACGCCTGGAGCTGCTTCTTCGCGCCGTGGAACGCGGGCGCGACCGTTTTCGTGGTCAACCAGTCACGCTTCGACGCCAAGGGCCTGCTCGCCACCATCGGCCGCTGCGGCGTCACCACGCTGTGCGCGCCGCCGACGGTGTGGCGCCTGTTCATTCAGGAGAACCTTGCGTCGTTCAAGGTGGCGCTGCGCGAGGTCTGCGGTGCCGGCGAGCCGCTCAATCCGGAGGTGATCGATCAGGTGCGGGCCGCCTGGGGGCTCACCATCCGCGACGGTTACGGCCAGACTGAAACGACCGCGCTCGCCGGCAACTCGCCGGGGCAACAGATCAAGGTCGGCTCGATGGGCCGGCCGCTTCCGGGCTACCGCGTGCAGGTCAGCGACGCCGACGGCAACCCTGCCAAGGAGGGTGAGGTGACGCTGCTGTTGGGCACTCAGCATCCCGCCGGTCTGATGCAGGGCTATCAGGGCGACGACGGTACGCTGTCCGGCGCCGAAGGCGAGCTCTATCGCAGCGGCGACGTCGTGTTCGAAGACGACGATGGCTATCTCACCTTCGTCGGCCGGTCCGACGATGTCTTCAAATCGTCCGACTATCGGATCAGCCCGTTCGAGCTCGAGAGCGTGTTGCTCGAGCATGAACTGGTCGCAGAAGCCGCCGTGGTGCCGAGCCCGGATCCGATCCGGTTGGCGATCCCCAAGGCCTTCGTGCTGCTGATTTCCGGCGCGGAGCGTTCGCCGGCGACGGCGCTCTCCATCTTCCAACATTTGCACACGCGCCTTGCGCCGTTCAAGCGCATCCGCCGCCTCGAAATCGTCACCGAGCTGCCGAAGACGATCTCGGGAAAGATCCGCCGCGTCCAGCTCCGACGGCTGGAGCGCGACGACGACCGCAATGATCCCCTGCGCGGCCGCGAATTCCGCGAAGAGGATTTTCCGGAGCTGCCGAAAACACGGAGTGAGACCTAAGTGAACGAAGTCTGGAAGAAGCCGCCGATCACGCTTCAGGCCTATCAGGCCATGGTCGGCAAAGAGATCGGCGTATCGTCGTGGCACCTGATCGACCAGCCCCGCATCGATACCTATGCCGACGTGATCGAGGATCATCAGTTCATTCACGTCGACCCTGAAAGAGCCAGGAAGGAAACCGCGTTCGGCACCACCATCGCGCACGGTTTCCTGACGATGTCGCTGCTGTCGATCATGTCCTATGAAGTGATGCCCGTCATCGCGGGCACCACGATGGGTGTCAACTACGGTTTCGACAAGCTGCGCTTCATCTCGCCGGTGCGTTCGGGAAAACGCGTCCGCGGCCGTTTCGTGCTGGCGGAAGCCAAGCTGCGCAAGCCGAACGAGCTGCAGTCGCGCACCAACGTCACGGTGGAGATCGAAGGCGAGGACAAGCCTGCGCTGGTCGCGGAGTGGCTTGGGTTGATCTATTTCGCCTGACGCTGCCCGTCATTGCCGGGCTTGACCCGGCAATCCATCGCTGCTCAAAAAGCCTGTCGATTTGATGGATGGCGGGGTCAAGCCCGGCCATGACGATCTAACATCCGGGAAGCACACTCATGGCAATCAGGTTCGACGGACGAGTCGCCATCGTCACCGGCGCGGGCAATGGCCTCGGACGGGCGCATGCGCTGGGATTGGCGAGCCGCGGCGCGAAAGTCGTGGTCAACGATTTCGGCGGCGCGCGCGACGGCAGCGGCGGTTCGCTCTCGCCCGCGGAAGCCGTGGTCGAGGAAATCCGCAAGGCCGGCGGCATCGCCATGGCCGACGGCGCCGACGTCTCCAATTTCGAGCAGGTCACCGCGATGGTCGAGCGCGCCACCAGGGAGTGGGGCAGCGTCGATCTCTTGTGCGCCAATGCCGGCATTTTGCGCGACAAGTCGTTCGGCAAGATGGAAGCGGCCGATTTCCAGAAGGTGCTCGACGTCCACCTCGTCGGCACCTTCTACTGCTGCAAGGCGGCCTGGGCCGGCATGCGCGACCGCAACTACGGCCGCATCGTGCTGACCACGTCGTCGTCCGGCCTCTACGGCAATTTCGGCCAGGCCAATTACGGTGCGGCCAAGTCCGGCATGGTCGGCCTGATGAACGTGCTGGCGGAAGAGGGCCGCAAGACCGATATCCGCGTCAACATCATCTCGCCGACGGCGGCAACCCGCATGACGGAAGAGCTACTGCCGCCGCAGGCGCTGCAGTTGATGAAGCCGAACGCGATCACGCCGGCGGTCGAGTACATGCTGAGCGAGGACGCGCCGACCCGCACCATCATGGGCGCTGGCGCCGGCTCGTTCGCGGTGATCAAGATCGTCGAGAGCGAAGGCGTCAACCTGCCGGAGTCCGAGTGGACCCCGGACGCGGTCGCGGCGCATTTCGCCGAGATCAGCGACATGTCGAAGGCGAAGGCGCTGACGGGGGCGTTCGAGCAGACGCAGAAATACGTGGCGCAGGCCGCGGCGCGAGCCGGGGTAAAACTCTGACAGCCGTCGCCGTCATCGGTGCCGGCCCTGCCGGGCTGATGGCGGCCGAAGTGCTGGCGCAGGGCGGCGCCCGCGTTACCGTCTATGACGCGATGCCGTCCGCGGGCCGCAAATTGTTGATGGCCGGCCGCGGCGGGCTCAATCTCACCCACAGCGAACCGCTGCCCCAATTCATGGCGCGATACCGCGAGGCGGCGCCGAGGTTGCAGGCGGCGATCGAAGCGTTTCCGCCTGACCGGCTGCGTGCCTGGAGCGAGGCGCTGGGCGAACCGACTTTTGTCGGCTCCAGCGGGCGTGTGTTTCCGAAAGCGTTCAAGGCCTCGCCCTTGCTGCGCGCCTGGCTGCGACGCCTCGATGCCGCCGGCGTGCGCTTTGCCTTTCGCCAGCGCTGGATCGGCTGGGACGGGGAAGGACGATTGCTGTTTCGCACCATGGGGGGGCAACGGGCGATCGAAGCCAAGGCAACGGTGCTTGCACTCGGCGGCGCCAGCTGGCCGCGGCTCGGGTCGGACGGTGGCTGGGTCGATATCTTCGCGGCAAAGGGCATTGCCGTTTCGAAGCTGCGGCCGGCCAATTCCGGCTTCACCGTCGCATGGTCGGACGTTTTCCGTGATCGTTTCGAAGGGCAGCCGCTCAAGGGCGTGGCGCTGACGATCGGTGCGCACACGGTGCGCGGCGAAGCGATGATCACCCGCAGTGGCATCGAGGGTGGCGCGATCTATGCGCTGTCGTCGGAGTTGCGCGAGGCGGTGCTGGGTCTCGGGCAGGTGACGCTTACGATTGCATTGCGGCCCGACCTCGACGCCGCCGCGCTGACCACGCGGCTGTCGGGCACGCGCGGCAAGCAATCGCTCGCAAATTTCCTGCGCAAGGCGGCGCAAGTATCGCCGGTCGGCATCGGCCTGATGCAGGAGGCCGCCATCGCATCCGGTCGGCCATTGGCCTCGTTCTCGCCAGCCGATCTCGCACGGCTAATCAACGGAATTCCGGTTCAGCTCACTGGCGTCGCCCCGATCGATCGCGCGATCTCGACCGCAGGCGGAGTAACTTTTGAGGAGCTCGACGAGCACTTCATGCTGCGCCGTCTGCCCGGTACCTTTGCCGCCGGCGAGATGCTGGACTGGGAGGCGCCGACCGGTGGCTATCTGCTGCAAGCCTCATTCGCGACCGGCGGCGCCGCGGGTAGGGGCGTTCTGGAGTGGCTGAAGCGCCCGTAAAACGCCGGCGCCCTTCGAGCCTCCGCGGTACTCATGATGTCCCTGTTCGGGTCACGAGATCCGTAATCAGACCGAGCACGCCAAAGCTCGCCGCCACCACGCAGACCATCGTCCAGCCGCCAAAACTCCAGGCCAGCGATGCCGCCGCGGCGCCGACGCCACCTCCAATAAAGAACAGCGCGACGAACAGGCCGTTGATGCGACCGCGGGCCTCGGGGCGCAAAAGATTGATCGCGCGGCGGCCCAGGGTCTGGTCGGTGGTGATGCCGACGTCGAGCAGGATCGTGCCGAGGCTCAGTACCAGCAGACCGGCGATCTGGGATTCCAGCACGCCGGCCCAGGCACAGAGTGCGAGCGAGCCGATGATGAGCAGATGGGCCGCAAGAAACATCGGACGCGCCCGGCCCTTGTCGCCCCAGCGGCCGGCCATCGGTGTCGCCGCGGCGCCCGCTACGCCGATCAGTGCGAACGCGGCAATTCCCTTGGCATCGAGGTCGAACGGCGCCTCCGGCAGCCGCAGCGCGACCGCCGACCAGAACGCTGTGAAGGAGGCCATGACAAGCGATGCGGTCCAGGCGCGCACACGCAGCACGGGCTCTTCGCGCAGCAGCCTTGGAAAGGACAGCAGCAATTCGGCGTAGCTCGCGCGTGCCGTCGGTTGAAGGGTCGGAAGGTAACGGGCGAGCGCGCCGGCGAGCAGAGCCATCAGAGCGGCCGAGACGACGTAATAGGCGCGCCAGCTCCAGAGATCGGCGATCAGGCTCGCCGCAGGTCGTGACAGCAGGATGCCGATCATCAATCCGCTCATCACCTCGCCAATCGCCTGCCCGCGACGATCCGGCGCCACCATGGATGCGACCAGCGGAACCATCATCTGGATCGCCGCGCAGCAGGCGCCGAGGATGAAGGTGGCGAGCAGCAGGAGCGAGGGCGTCGGCGCGAGCGCCGTCGCGAGGGCGGCGAGGATGGCGCAGCCGAGCGTGCGGAGGATGACACGCCGGTTCTCGACGAGATCGACCAGAGGCACGAGCAGCAACAGGCCGAGTGCATAGCCGAGCAAGGTCAGCGTGCTGATCAGGCCGGCCTGCCACGCGGGCATGGACAATGACCGGCCGATCAGGCCGAGCAGGATCTGCGCCGCGAACAAATTGGTGACGACGACACCGGCGGTGATCGCGCCGAGCCAGATCAGGGGCCGCTCGGCGAGCTGGTTTCGGGACGCAGGCCTGGTGGTTTCGGAGATAGTCATGGGACCTCGCAGCTGTGGCGCGGGATCCTTTAAGCCGGGCGATCAATATGCTACAATTCAAATAAGCCTATAAAGAATATGCGAGTTTATTATGAATACCCATGACCTTGTCGCCTTCGTCGCCGTGGTCGAGACCGGATCGATCGTCGCGGCTTCGGCGCGTCTCAATCTCACCCAGCCCGGCGTGACCCGGCGTATCCAGAATCTCGAGGAGATGCTGGGGGCGCAGCTTCTGGATCGCCTCTCGAAGCCGCTGAAGCCGACGGCCGCGGGCCATGAGGCCTACGAGCAGGGCAGGCGCCTGCTCAGGATGCTGGACGACCTCAAGTCGGGCGTCGCCAATGACGGAATGGTGCGCGGCGAGTTCAGGCTCGGTCTGACGCCGTTCCTCTCCGAGGCGGGCTTGACCGCACCGCTCGATGCGGTGCGCGCCGAATTTCCCGCGCTGGCGGTGCGGGTCGTTTCCGGTTGGTCGCCGAACCAGCTCGAGCGTGTCTGCCGCAACGAACTCGATGCAGCCGCGATCTGCCTGCCCGACGGCGCGGTGCCACCGGCCGATCTCGCGACCGACGATCTCGGCGCACAGCCCGTCGTGTTCGTCGTCGCACGCGACATGAAGATCCCGCGCACCGTCGACCTGGAACGGCTGTCCCAGCTGTCGTGGGTGATCAATCAGGACGGCTGTGGATTTCGCGATATGCTGAAGCGAAAATTCGATGCCTCGCATCTGCCGTTCAACATCGCCGTCGAGGCACTGGACAGTGAGCTTCGGCTGTCGCTGGTGTCGCGCGGCCTCGGCGTCGGGCTGGTCACCCCGATCGCCCTGAAACGCAGCGCGTTTCGCGACAAGCTCAAGCCGGTCGCTGCGCGCGACTTCAAACCCGCCGTTCGCGCATGGGTGGTGCATCGCGCGCCCGCGGGGCGGCTGGAGCGGCCGATCAAACTCTTCCGCGATGGACTGGTCCGGGAACTTCAGGCGCTGATCGGGGGCTAGCGCAGCTTCCCCCGCGCCGCTACCGGCAGCGTGCCGATGATCTCCTCGCCGCGCACCATCACGACCTCGTCCATCATGTTGACGACGACGCAAACATGATTGGGCACGATCCGCACGACGTCGCCGACATTAGGCCGGGTGTTGCTGCGGGAGAGGTCCAGGAAACCGTGCTCCTCGGCGAAGCGCGCGATCTTCGCTTCGGGGTGCTCCAGGATGAGGCCGTGGCCGTCGAGGCCGCCGGTGTCCGTCGTCAGCGTCTTGGAGCCGGCGTCCAGAATGCCGCGCTCGGGCGCGGCGCGGCTGACCACCGTCGAATAGATGTGCAGCGCGCAGTCGTCCCAGGTGGCGGAGCCGGCGGCGACCTGCATGCGGTCGTTGTAGATGTAGGTGCCGAAGCGGTGCTCGGTGCCGCCCTTGAGCTTGCCAATATTCTTGAGGTTCGGAGTGCCGCCGGTCGAGACGATTTTTGCATCCAGCCCGTGCGCTCGCACGCCGGCCAGCGCCTCGTCGAAAAACTTCTGTGCGTCGGCCCAGCCGGTCTCGGTCGGATACATCATGAAGCCGGCGAATTGCAGCCCTTTGGATGCAGCGATCTCCTGCGCCAGCGCAATCGCCTCGGCGGGCGTCTCGACGCCGGCGCGCTTGCGTCCCGTGTCGCATTCGACCACGACCGACAGCGGTCGGCCTGAGGCCGCAGCGGCCTTGGGCAAGCCGGCGACGACGGTCGAATTGTCGGCGGCGACCGTCATGTTGGCCTTCGCCTGCAGCGCCCCTAACCGCGCCATCTTCTCGTCGCCGAGCAGATTGTAGCTGATCAGGATGTCGTCGATGCCGGCATTGGCCATGATCTCGGCCTCACCGAGCTTCTGGCAGGTGATGCCCTTGGCGCCAGCAGCGATTTGCATCCTGGCGATCGTCGGGTTCTTGTGCGTCTTGATATGCGGACGGTTGGCGACACCCGCGTCATCGCAGGCCTTCTGGATGCGCGCGATGTTGCGCTCGACCCTGTCCATGTCGATGACGGCGCAGGGCGTGCCGTATTCGCGGGCGATTTTGGCGGCAAGGGTCGTTGTCATGGCAGTCTCTGAGTTGGCGCGCACTCTGTTTGCAAAAGCGGTGCCCACTTTCGCGGAATGCACGCTAGGCCTGTTCAATCTCTTCGCGCCGCACTTCGAGCTCCAGCCATTTGTCCTCGGCCTCGGCCAGTTCCTCTTGCGCCTTCGTCAGAGCGTCAGAGGCCTGGTCGAAGCGCTTGCGATCCTTGCGGAAGAGATCGGGGTCGTCAAGGAAGCGCTGCTGCTTGGCGATTTCGGCCTGCAGCTTGGCGATGGACTTGGGCAGCGTCTCCAGCGCGTGTTGCTCGTTGAATGTCAACCGTCGTTTCGTGACAGCGGAAGGCGCGACTGACCGTTGCTCTCTCTTCTCTTCGGCGGCTTTCGCCGTCGCGCGCTTCAAGTCGACGCCACGCTGGGCCAGCATGTCGGTGTAACCGCCCGCATATTCGAGCCAGCGTCCATTGCCCTCGGGCACGATCACCGACGTCACCACGCGATCGAGGAAATCGCGATCATGGCTGATCAGAATCACGGTGCCCTCGTAGTCACCGAGCATTTCCTCGAGGACGTCGAGGGTCTCGAGGTCGAGGTCGTTGGTCGGTTCGTCCAGCACCAGGAGATTGGAGGGCTTCGCCAGCGCGCGTGCCAGCATCAGCCGGCCGCGCTCGCCCCCGGAAAGCACCTCCAGTGGCGTGCGCATTTGTTCCTGGGCGAACAGGAAGTCCTTCATGTAGCTGACGACATGCTTCGGCTTGCCGCCGACCATGACGTGGTCGCCGCGGCCGCCGGTCAGCGCCTCGGCCAGCGTCGATTTGGGATCGAGACTTTCGCGGTGCTGGTCGAGCGTCGCCATCTCGATGTTGGCGCCGAGCCGCAAGCTGCCGCTGTCGGGTGCGCTGCCGCCGGTCAGCATCTCGATCAGCGTGGTCTTGCCGACGCCGTTTGGTCCGACGATGCCGATACGGTCGCCGCGCTGGACGCGGATCGAGAAGCCGTCGACGATCTTTCGCTCGCCATAGGACCGGCTGATATTCTTGGCCTCGATGACGAGCTTGCCGGACTTGTCGGCTTCGGCGGCCGCGAGGTTGGCATTGCCCGTCGCGCCGCGATGGGTGCGGCGCTGGTCGCGCAGCGCGTGCAGGTTCCCAAGCCGCTTGACGTTGCGCTTGCGGCGGCCCGAGACGCCGTACCGCAACCAGTGCTCCTCGTTGACGATCTTGCGGTCGAGCTTGTGCTGGTCGCGCTCTTCCTCCGCGAGCACCTCGTCGCGCCAGGCCTCAAAGGCACTGAAGCCGCGGTCGATCTGCCGGATCTGGCCGCGGTCGAGCCAGGCGGTGCTGCGCGAGAGATTGCTCAGGAAGCGCCGATCGTGGCTGATGATCACCAGCGCGCAGCGGCGGCTCTCCAGTTCGCCCTCCAACCATTCGATGGTCGTAAGATCCAGATGGTTGGTCGGCTCGTCGAGCAGAAGGATATCGGGCGAGGGCGCCAGCACGCGCGCCAGCGCGGCGCGGCGCGCTTCGCCGCCGGAGACATGCGCCGGATCTTCTTCGCCGCTGAGCCCGAGCTGCTCGACCAGATAACGCGCCTGATAGTGGTCGTCGCCGGCATTGAGGCCGGCCTCGACGTAGGCCAGCGTGGTGGAGAAACCGGAAAAATCCGGCTCCTGCGGCAGGTAGCGGATGGTGGCGCCGGGCTGCACGAAACGGCTGCCGCCATCCGGTTCGACCAGGCCGGCCGCGATCTTGAGCAGCGTCGATTTGCCCGAACCGTTGCGGCCGATCAGGCAGACGCGCTCGCCGGTCGAAACCGACAGTTCGACGCCCGCCAGGAGCGGTGTGCCGCCAAAGGTCAGCTTGATATCGCGCAGTTGAATTAGCGGTGGCGCCATGCGGTGTCTCAGCCCTGACTCGTTGCGGCCTGGTCGACGCGGCGGCGCTGGATCCGGCGCAGCGTCTGGTCGAGCGCCGAGAGGAATGTGGAGCGATCGCGCGGTGCGAACGATCGCGGGCCGCCCGTAACTTCGCCCGCCGAGCGCAAATCCGTCATCAAATTGCGCACAGCGAGCGTCATGCCGATGGATTCTTCGGTGAACGGCTTTCCGTTCGGTGCGATCACATCCGCGCCCGCCTTCACGCAGCGGCTCGCCAGCGGAATGTCGGAGGTCACGACCACGTCACCAGGGCCGGCGCGTTCGGCGATCCAGTCGTCGGCCGCGTCCATGCCGGCGCCAGCCGCGATGCGTTCGATCATCGGATCGTGCGGCACGCGGATGAAATTGCCGGCGACCACGCTCACAGGCACGCCGTGCCGGAGCGCGACGCGATAGATCTCGTCCTTCACCGGACAGGCGTCGGCGTCGACATAGATGCGGGTGGGGGTGTCGGTCATTCGCCGCGTGGTACCCCATTCGGCCCCTAAAGGCGAGGGGATTGACCGGTGTTCCCTGGGGCCTACGATCGGCCCTGAAACAACAAGAATTTTGGGGAAGCCCACCATGCCGAACCGGCTCGAAACCTATCGCGTCGAGGCTTACAACACGGCCAAGCAGTCCGAAAACAAGATGCATGACGACACGGAGGCGCGCCGTTTCGGCTTCTCCGGCGGGCTGGTTCCGGGCGTCGATGTGTTCGCCTACATGATGCATGTGCCGGTGGCGCGCTGGGGCCGCGATTTCCTGTCGCGCGGGCTGGTCGAGGCGCGCTTCATCAAGCCGGTCTATGACGGCGAGACCGCCGATGTCGACGCGACCGAGCACAATGGCCTGCTCACGATCGAGGTGTTCAGCCGCACCGAGCTCTGCGCCACGGGGACGGCATCGCTGCCGGCGGCCGCGACTGCGGTGTCGTTGAACGACTATATCGCAGTGCCCGTGGTGGCCGAGCGAAAGCCGGTCAGCGCGGCGACGTTCGAAACCGGAAAATGGCTGGGCACAACGCCGCGGCGCTGGGCCGGGCAGGATGCGGCCGACTATCTCGCGGACATCAGGGAGCCCGATCCGATCTTCGCGCGCGAGGGGCTCGGTCATCCCGGCCTGATCCAGCGCGTCATGAATCGCGTGCTGGTCGACAACACCATTCTGGGCCCGTGGATCCATGCCGGCAGCCGCATGCAGCTGCTGTCAGCCGCACGCGCCGGTGACGAGATCACCGCGCGGGCAAAAGTCACCGCGAACTACGAGAAGAAGGGCCACCGCTTCGTCGAGCTCGACGCGCTGGTGGTCGCCAACGGCAAGACGCCGCTCGCGCATTGCCAGCACACCGCGATCTACCAGCCGCGCGAGCAGGCGGCGGCGTAGGCGGGAAGGGGCCCAGCGCGTCCTCACATTCGCTGTCATTCCCCGCGACGGCGGGGACTCCAGTACGCTGCGGCTTCTCCGTGAATCACTGCTGCCTCGGAGTACTGGTTCGCCCGGTCGAGCCGGCCGATGACAGTGTGCGTGTGAAAGCACAAGGGCAGCTTTACGCCGCCTTGCCCTTCGCATCCTGGATCGCGCGCCACACCCGCTCCGGGGTCAGCGGCATGTCGATGTGCTTGATGCCGTGGTCGGAGAGCGCGTCGATCACCGCGTTCACGACCGTCGACAGGCTGCCGGCGCAGCCGGCTTCGCCGCAGCCCTTGCTGCCGAGTGGATTGGTCGTGGCCGGCACCGGGTGATCGCCGACGGTCATGAACGGAACGTCCTCGGCGCGCGGCAGCGCGTAGTCCATCAGCGAGCCCGTGATCGGCTGGCCGCTCTCGTCGTAGCGGATGTGCTCCATCAGCGCCTGTCCAATGCCCTGGACGACGCCGCCATGGAGCTGGCCCGCGACCAGCAGCGGGTTGATCACCGTGCCGAAATCGTTGACGGCGCTGTACTGGACGATCTGCACCACGCCGGTGTCAGGGTCGATCTCGACCTCGGCGACATGGCAGCCGTTCGGGAAGGCTGAGGGCACCGGTTCGCTGGTATGGTCGACGTCGAGGCTATCAGGCACGCCGTCCGGCACCTTGCCGTCATGCAGGCGTTTTGCCAGCTCCATGATGTCGATGCTGCGGTCGGTGCCGGCGATCGTGAAACTGCCGTCGGCGAATTCGATGTCGGCTTCGGATGCTTCCAGCATGTGCGCGGCGGCGCGCTTGCCCTTTTCGATCACGAGCTTGGCGGCACCCACGATGGCCATTCCGCTCGCGGTGATCGAGCGCGAACCGCCGGTGCCGTTGCCGGTATGCACGATGTCGCTGTCGCCCTGCACCAGCTTGACGCTCTCGAAGGGCACGCCGAGCTGCTCGCACAGCACCTGCGCGAACGGGGTGGCGTGGCCCTGGCCGTAATCGAGCGTCCCGGTGATGAGCTGCACGGAGCCATCGGGATCGAACACGATCTTGCCGAGCTCGGGGCTCGGCGGCGCGGTGACCTCGAGATAGGAGCCGACCGCGATGCCGCGCAGCTTGCCGGCCTTCTTGCTTTCTTTCCTGCGCTTGGCGAAATTCTCGTGGTCGGAGATTTCGAGCGCCTTGTTGAACACAGCCTGGAAGTCGCCGCTGTCATAGGTGACGCCGGAGGAGGCCGGGAACGGCATCTGGTTCGGCTTGATGAAGTTGCGCTTGCGCAAGGTCAGCCGGTTGATGCCCATCTCGTCGGCGGCACGGTCGATCAGCCGCTCCATGTAATAGTTCGCCTCGGGCCGGCCGGCGCCGCGATAGGCGCCCATCAGCGTGGTGTTGGTCAGGACCGTCTTGATGTCGACCGCCATCAGCGGCGTACGGTAGACGCTGGAGAAATTCTTGCCGGTGTTGAGCGAAAGCGGGCCGGGCGCAACGCCGGTGATATAGGCGCCGAGATTGCCGTAGCCTTCGAGCTTTGCCGCAAGGAAATGTCCCTCGGCGTCGAGCGCGAGCTCGGCATGGATCTTTTGCGCGCGTCCGTGGCTGTCCGACAGGAAGCTGGTCGAGCGCTCGTCGAGCCATTTCACCGGGCGACCAAGCGCCTTTGCCGCGTACAGGATGCACATGTATTCGGGATAGTTGATGTTCTTCATGCCGAAGGAGCCGCCGACATTGGCGGTGAGAATGCGCACCTTTTCGTTCGGCACTTTCAGGTTCTTGGCGAGATTGGCGCGGTTGCCGGCGACGCCCTGCGTCGGCACCTGGAGGGTGTAGCGCTCGGTGTTCTTGTCGTAGGAGGCGAGCCCCACGCGCGGCTCCATCGAGACCACGGCGACGCGGGTGTTCTCGATGTCGACCTTGGTGACGTGCGCGGCGCTGGCGAAGGCCGCGTTGACCTTGTCCACGTCGCCATAATGGTAGTCGAGCGCGACATTGTTCGGGATGTGATCGTAGAGTTGCGGTGCGCCGGGCTGCGCGGCTTCCTCGGGATCCGTCACCGCCGGCAGCGGCTCGATATCGAGCTCGACCGCTTCAGCGGCGTCGCGTGCCTGCGCCAGCGTCTCGGCCACCACGAAGGCAACGGGATCGCCGACGAAGCGGACCTTGTCGGTCGCCAGCGGCTGGCGGTTGGTCTGGCGCAGGGGCGAGCCGTCGCGGCTCTTCAGCGGCAGGCCGCAGGTGAAGGGGCCGTAGCCGGCCGCATCGAGGTCCGTGCCGGTCCAGACTCCCAGCACGCCCGGCAGCGCCTTGGCGGCATCGGTGCCGATGCCGCGGATGATTCCATGGGCATGCGTGGAACGGACAACGACGGCATGGGCCTGGCCGGGCAGGTTGAAATCGTCGGTGTAGCGGCCCTTGCCGCGCACCAGCGTGTCGTCCTCCTTGCGGCGGACGGGCTGCCCGACGCCATATTTTTGCAGTGCAATGGCGTTGTCGAGCGTGGAGGATTTGGTGTGTTCTTGCATGGAAATGACCTGAAAAGCCGGCATTTGCGCATTTTCGCGGCAGCGGGGGACCGGATCCTGCTGAGATAACCCACCGGCCCGTTCACGACAACGCACGAATGGGCATGGTCCCATGTGATGCGTTGTTGCGCAGGACTGACGCGCTGCTAATGTTTCAGGCGAAAAAGCAATTCTAGCTCGGCCCACCCGGCCGCGGAAAGACAGTCTGTATGAATGACCACACGCGGCTCCGCGACGGCCTTGCGCCGCACGGTGAGCTGGGGTCGATGGCGGCGGTGGCGTTTGCCACGGAACCGGCCGTCGGCGCGCAGGCGCCGGGAACCGGCGTCTACGCGGCGCTGGACCTCGGCACCAACAATTGCAGGCTCCTGATCGCCTGTCCGACCCACGACGGCTTTCGCGTGGTCGATTCCTTCTCGCGCATCATCCGGCTCGGCGAGGGCGTCTCGGCAACCGGCTGCATCAGCGAGGCTGCGATCGAGCGCGCCGTCGTGGCGCTCGGCATCTGCCGCGACAAGATCAATCTGCGCAAAGCCAAGCGATTGCGGTTGATTGCCACCGAAGCCTGCCGCGCGGCCTCGAATGCGGAGGGTTTTCGCAGCCGCGTCGCGGCCGAGACCGGCATCGAGCTCGAGGTGATCGACCGCGAGACCGAGGCGGCGCTCGCCGTGCTCGGCTGCTCGCCGCTGGTCGATCCCAGGGGGCGCGGCGCGATTCTGTTCGACATCGGCGGCGGCTCGACCGAGCTGGTGCGGATCGAGCGCAACGCCGCAAATCCGGAACCGCGCATCAAAGCCTGGATGTCGATTCCGTTCGGTGTGGTCACGCTTGCCGAGCAGTTCGGCGGGCGCGACGTCACGCCGGAGATCTACGCCGCGATGGAGCGCGAGGTCGCCCATCATATCACGCCGTTCGCCGAACAGCATGGCGGCGATCTCACTGATATGCATCTGCTCGGCACGTCAGGCACGGTGACGACGCTCGCCGGCATCCATCTCAATCTCGCGCGCTACGACCGCCGCCGCATCGACAGCGTCTGGATGAACGATACCGACGTCACCGCGACCATCAGCAAGCTGCTCGGCATGAGCTACGAGGAGCGCGCGGCGAACAGCTGCATCAGCGTCGAGCGCGCCGATCTCGTGCTGGCCGGCTGCGCCATCCTCGACGCGATCCGCCGCGCCTTTCCGCTGCCACGCCTGCGCGTCGCCGACCGGGGCCTGCGAGAGGGCATGCTGGTCGAGATGATGCGTGAAGACGGCGCGCTCAGGAGCTGGTGAGATGGCCAAGGACACCACCGGCCGCTTGCACGTCCAGGTCAAGACCCACGGCAAGCGCAAATTGTCGTCGAAGCTGTGGCTGGAGCGGCAGCTCAATGATCCCTATGTGGTGAAGGCGAAGGCGCTGGGCTATCGCTCGCGCGCCGCGTTCAAGCTCTTGGAGATCGACGACAAATATCGGCTGCTCAAGCACGGCATGGCGGTGGTCGATCTCGGCGCTGCGCCGGGCGGCTGGAGCCAGCTCGCCGCCAAGCGCGTCGGCTCGGTCGACGGCAAGGGCAAGGTCATCGCGATCGACCTGCTGGAAATTCCCGAGATTGCCGGCGTCGAGTTCGCACAGCTCGACTTCATGGACAATGACGCGCCGGACAAGCTCAAGGCCATGCTCGACGGCGGCGCCGACGTCGTGATGTCCGACATGGCCGCCAACACCACCGGCCACCGCAAGACCGACCAGCTCCGCATCGTCGGCCTGATCGAGACCGCCGCCGCGTTCGCCTGCGACGTGCTGAAACCGGGCGGGACCTTCCTGGCGAAGGCGTTCCAGAGCGGGGCCGATGCCGAGCTGCTCGCCCAGCTCAAGCGCGATTTTGCCACGGTGCGTCACGTCAAGCCGGCCGCGAGCCGGCAGGATTCCTCCGAGCGCTACGTGCTCGCGATGGGATTTCGGGGGGCACCTGATCGTCGTCCCGGCGAAGGCCGGGACCCATAACCACCGAATTGAATTTGGCGAAGACTGCCAATTGCCATCTCGCGCCGAACTGCCGTCTCGGCGTATGGGTCCCGGCCTGCGCCGGAACGACATCGAGTGAGAGTTGATCCCGCACGTCCTGCGTATCCTCGGTCGCCGCCTTGATGGCCGCCTTACAGTGAAGAGCGCACAGGCGGCGTGGAAAACTGTACTGATGATCGCGTTCACCGTCATCAGATTGCGGAAGCCGAAGGTGCGGATGATCCGCGCGGCCAGCGTCTTCAGGCCATAGCGCCGTACTGACCGCAAAAAAGAGCCCCGCCGGAGGCGGGGCTTGGGGGCGTCTTACCGGCTGGGTTGATTCTGAGCCGGCTGACCCGACGTCGAAGGCGGCGGGGCATTATTTTGGTTGGTTTGCCCAGACGGCGTGTTGCTGGGCTGGTTGGTGGACTGACTGTTGGTTTGGGCCGGCGCCTGTCCAGTGGTCTGACCAGCAGGCGGTTGTGTGCCTGCCTGGCCCGACGTCGCCGGTTGATTCTGCTGAGCCTGGCCGGTTGTGGACGGCTGGTTCTCACCAGCCTGGCCGGTGGTCTGGTTCTGCTGCGCCGGCGCATTCGTCTGACCGGTGCTTTGCCCGGTCGTGTTCTGCTGCGTCGACTGGCCGGTCGCCCCCTGACCAACGGTCGTCGATTGGCCCTGCGTGGTGCGGATCTGGTTGGAGACGCCTAGTGCAGCGACCGTCCGGGTATCGATCGAGCCGGTGATCTGGAAGCCTTCCTGTCTCTGGAAGGTGATCAGCGCTTCGCGCGTAGTGGGCCCGAGGATGCCGTCTGCTTGGCCAGACATCAGGCCACGTTCAATCAGCACCCGTTGAACAACGCGGATCTCGTCGGAGCTGAGATCCAGCGCGGCGATGTTGCCACCGCCACCGCTCATGCTGCCGCGCCGGGCAAAGTGCGTCCTCGGTCCGGCGGGAATGGCGTCGACAATCCTGTGGCTTCGGTCGACGACGACGATCTCGTCATCCACGACGAAGAAGCTGTCGTCCCGATAGGCCGGATAGATGTCGATCAGCGCCGGGAATGCCGAGACGGCGACCACGGAGATGTTCCGCGGCACTACCACGCCGGCATTGATGCCGAAGTTGATGGAATTGACGTTGACCCGCGCGCGATCCACATTGCGTGAGCTCAACACCGACTGCTGCAGCGTTGTCTGCTGCTGCGCGCTCACCTGCACGCGGCCGGACATGCTCTGAGTAGTGCCACCCTGGGCTTGCGCTTGGGTGTTGACCTGTCCCTGAGTGTTGGCGCCGGTCGTGGTGCCCTGGCCCTGCTGGGCGCTCGGGGCTTGCGCGTTGTTGGTGTTCGCGCCAGTCGTTGTCGTGCTCTGACCCTGCGCGTTCTTGCCCTGGACGTTGTCCTTGGTGTTCGCGCCGGTCGTTGTGGTGCTCTGACCCTGCGCGTTCTTGCCCTGGGCGTTGTCCTTGGTGTTCGCGCCGGTCGTTGTCGTGCTCTGACCCTGCGCGTTCTTGCCTCGGACATTGTCCTTGGTGTTAGGGCCTGTGGTCGTGCTCTTACCCTGTTCTGCGCCTTGCGACTGACGCGTAGCGTCGCGGTCGCTGCGGCCCTTACCGATGGTTTGGTCCTTCATTCCGCTCTTGTCGCGCTCGGACCTGGACTGGCGCGTTTGGTCGGGTTCGCTTCGGCTCTGACCGACGGTTTGGTCCTTGCCACGCTTCTCGCCTTCAGATCGGGACTGAGGAGCATTGTCGCGGCCGCCGCGGCCCTGATCGATGGTCTGACGGTCGCTCCTGTCGGCCTTGCCGCTATCACGCATTCCTTCACTGCGCTCAGAACGCGATGGCGCCGCAGAGGGACCCTCGGCTCGGCCGCCTGCGCGGCCCTGTGTCACTCTTTCGCTGTGGGAAGCACCACCTGCACCTTGCGGCATTCCGCCGCCTGATCGGCCGGATTCCGCAGCGCCGGCGCCTGCGCCTCCGCTCATCCCGCTGCCGGCGCCTTCACGCATGCCTTGAGCCGACGCCAGGCTGACGCCGGCGAGCAGCACTGCTGTGGTCAATAGGAACCTGTTCTTTCTCGTGTTCACCTGAACCTCCTCCATTTGCTTTGCAGCATCCGTTGACGGGAACCTTCGAAGCTCGGGCTCGAGACAAAGAGCCCTCATTCGAGTTTTCCGATGTCTGTGAACGGTGCGCCGACGTCATCGTTCCTATCATGCGGGAGAGTCGCGCGGTTCCATCTCGGTGCCACCGCGCGCGCGGGACTCTCTGGATCGAAGCGAAAAGACATCGACCAAAAATCCACTTTGTAGGCTAGCGCCTCGCGCCAGCCCTTCTCTTGCGGCGTCGCTTCACCAGTAATGGTGCCAGCGATGGTGATAGAAATCCCGCCGCGGGAACGGTCCGCCGTAATGGGCGAAGGCCGGACGCACGACACGGCGATGGCGGTAGCCGTAGTAGGCCGGAGCGTAACTGGTGCTGTAGTAAGTCCTGGTGTAGCCGCCCCACGGATAGTAACCGCCGTAGTACGCCGGTGCGTAGTAGTCGTCATAATAGCCCGGATACCCGTAGTAGCCGTAGCCCGGACCGTAGGCGTAAGCGGACGAGGCGAGGCCACCGATCAGGGCACCTGCGAGCAATCCGCCTGCCAGCGCCGGTCCAAAACCGCCGCGCCAGCGGGCCTCCGCCGGCGTTGGTGCCGCCACCGCGCTCACGCCGAGCGCGCCGACGGTTGCCAGGACAAGTGCGGTCTTTTTCATGCGCGTCCCTCCTTCGTTGGTGTTTCGACATCGTGCCAACATTGCCGACGGGCAAAAGTTGCAAGCGCGCGCCGGCGAGGAACAGGGAGTCCCGAACATAAACGAGCGTTGATCTTGGTGAACTCGCGCCCTCTGATGGGCAGGTCTGACTGATCGCGTTGGTTGGAGATTCGCATGCCCACTGTTCCGCGGGCGTTCGTTCGATCTGGCGCCGCGGGGTATACGCGCGGGAGCAAGAAGCCGCTCGGCGACCTCGCCTCGGACCATCCTTTTTCGCGTGGTCCGCGAGGGTCAGGTCAAAGCCAATTTCGGAAAAATGCAAATGATCGGCTGCTGTGCATAGGGCTGTTTCGGACTGTTGTCCGGGGGAGAGCCGGCATCTTGCTTTCCGCTACCCCAGCCGCTGATCCCGCACGTCCTGGGTATCCTCGGTCGCCGCCTTGACGGCCGCCTTGGCCGCGCCCTTGCCTGCACCCTTGCGGCTCGCGATCTCGACCGCCTTGCGGCCGGAGACTTCGTGGCCGGCATCATCGGGCATCTGCCAGAAGAACCAGCTCGACGCCGCCGAGGTCAGTGCGATCACGACGAAGGCCGGCGCGAACACGGTGGCGTTGAGCTCGCTGACGTGGCCGAACCACATCGTCGTCTCCACAGAAGCTGCGCCGACGGCGACGCCGGCCGAGACCGCGAGCTGCTGGTTGACGCTGACGAGCGTGGTGGCGCGGCTCATCTGCGCGTTCTCGACCTCGGCATAGGCAACCGTGTTGATCGCGGTGAACTCGAGCGAACGGAAGAAGCCGCCGACCACCAGGATGATCATGATGATCAGCAGCGGCGTCGTCACCGTGAAGAGCGCACAGGCGGCGAGGAAAACTGCACTGATGATTGCGTTCACCGTCATCAGATTGCGGAAGCCGAAGGCGCGGATGATGCGTGCGGCCAGCGCTTTCATGCCCATGGCGCCGAGCGACGAGCCAAACGTGACGAGGCCGGATTTGAACGGGGAGAGGCCGAAGCCGATCTGCATCAGGAGCGGCAACAGGAACGGCAGCGCGCCGATGCCGAGCCGGAACATGAAACCGCCGAGAATGGCCGCGCGCAGCGTCGGCAGCTTCAGCAGCGTAAAGTCGAGCACCGGCGATCCCGTTCGCCGCGCGTGAAGGACGTACAGCGTCATCGAGATCGATCCGCCGACGACCAGGGCGGCAATCGTGCTCCACGGCAGCAGATTGAGTCCGGCAACCGACAGCCCGAAGGCAATGCCGGCGAGCCCGAGGCCCGCGAGCACCATGCCGTAGAGGTCGAACGGCTCTCGTTCTTCGCTCTTGATGGGATCGATGAAGCGCAAGGCCATGAAGATGCCGAGCAGCCCGATCGGGATGTTGATCAGGAAGATCCAGTGCCACGACGCATAGGTGGTGATGAAGCCGCCGAGCGGCGGCCCGATCACGGGGCCGATCAGGGCAGGAACCGTCACCCACGCCATGGCATTGACCAGCGCGCTCTTGTCGACCGACCGCAACAGCACGAGGCGCCCGACCGGCGTCATCATCGCCCCGCCCATGCCCTGCAGGATGCGCGCGAACACGAAATTGGTGACCGAGGTCGAGAGCGCGCAGCCGACCGAGCCGACCATGAACACGCCGACGGCAATCGCGAACACCATGCGCGCGCCGAACCGGTCGGCGGTCCAGCCGCTCGCCGGGATGAACACCGCAAGCGACAGCAGATAGGAGGTGATCGCGAGCTTGAGCGTCAGTGGGCTCGTGCCGATGTCAGCCGCGATCGCGGGCAGCGATGTGGCGATGACCGTCGAGTCCATGTTCTCCATGAAGAGAGCAGTGGCCACGATCAGCGGAATGACGCGTTGCTTGTCGACCATGACGGATTGGTAATGAAAAATCGGAGGGAGGGGCGAACTTGCGGCTTATCACTGCCGCTGGGCCGCGACCATTGCGGATCAACGCATAGCACCTAAATCCCGCATAACAACGATGTGAGCCCCGATGGACCCGCGCCGCCGGGAGGTGGTCGATCCGCCAGCACGGGCCGCCCAGCCGTCTGCGCTGAACCGGCTATCCCCGCTGAATTTGCCTAAAAGGCCCGTGCATGGCTGGCCGGCGGTCCGATTTGCTTTGATTCGTCACCCACCCGTGCTATCGACCCGCGTCAACCCCACCGATGGGCTCCGATTCTCCGGCGATGCCGCAAGGTACGCCGAGGGCGGCGCTCATCCATAGCTATTTGCGGCAGGGCCGCGGAAGGAGTTGGCACATGGCCACGGTGCAACAAGGCATTCGCGAAGCCCTCACGTTCGACGACGTGCTGTTGAAGCCGGGCCTGTCGGACGTCATGCCGGGCGAGGTCGACATCCGCTCCCGTGTCACCCGCGTCATTCCGCTCAACATCCCGATCATGGCCTCTGCCATGGACACGGTCACCGAAGCCCGCATGGCGATCGCCATGGCGCAGGCCGGCGGCATCGGCGTCATTCACCGCAATTTCGATCCCGAAGGGCAGGCCGCCCAGGTGCGGCAGGTCAAGCGCTACGAGTCCGGCATGGTGGTGAACCCGCTCACCATCAGCCCCGACGCCACGCTGGACGACGCGCTCAAGCTGATGAGCGATCACGGCATCTCGGGCATTCCCGTCGTCACCGGTGCGGGCAAGTCCACGCCGGGCAAGCTGGTCGGCATTCTCACCAACCGCGACGTCCGCTTTGCCACCGACCGCCAGCAAAAGATCTCCGAGCTGATGACGCATGAAGGTCTCGTCACGGTGCGCGAGAATGTCGGCCAGGACGAGGCGCGGCGGATGCTGCACCAGCATCGCATCGAGAAGCTGCTCGTGGTCGACGAGCAATATCGCTGCGTCGGGCTGATCACCGTGAAGGACATGGAGAAGGCGGTCGCCCATCCGCTGGCCTGCAAGGACGCGCAGGGGCGCCTGCGCGTCGCCGCCGCCACCACGGTCGGCGACAGCGGCTTCGAGCGCACCGAGCGGCTGATCGATGCCGGCGTCGATCTCGTCGTGGTCGACACCGCGCACGGCCATTCCCGTCACGTGCTCCATGCGGTCAACCGCATCAAGCGTCTGTCCAACTCGGTGCAGGTCGTTGCCGGCAACGTCGCGACCTCTGAGGGCGCACAGGCGCTGATCGATGCGGGCGCGGACTGCATCAAGGTCGGCATCGGCCCGGGCTCGATCTGCACCACCCGCATCGTCGCCGGCGTCGGCGTGCCGCAGCTCACCGCGATCATGGATGCGGTGGAAGCTGCGAAGAAGTCCGACATCCCCGTCATCGCCGACGGCGGCATCAAGTTCTCCGGCGACCTTGCCAAGGCGCTCGCCGCCGGTGCCGACATCGCGATGGTCGGCTCGCTGCTCGCCGGCACCGACGAGACGCCCGGCGAAGTGTTCTTGTGGCAGGGCCGCTCCTACAAGGCCTATCGCGGCATGGGCTCGGTCGGCGCGATGGCGCGCGGCTCGGCCGATCGCTATTTCCAGCAGGACATCAAGGACACGCTCAAGCTCGTGCCCGAAGGCATCGAGGGCCAGGTGCCTTACAAGGGCCCGGTCGGCAACGTCATGCACCAGCTCGCCGGGGGCTTGCGTGCCGCGATGGGTTATGTCGGTGCAGGCAACCTCCAGGACTTGCACGACAAGGCGCAGTTCGTGCGCATCACCGGAGCGGGCCTGCGCGAAAGCCACGTCCACGACGTCACCATCACGCGCGAGGCGCCGAACTATCCGGGCGGGGGTTAGGCACCGCGCGGTCGTTCCGGAACGATGCAACCCATCGAACCGGCCCGAGCTCGCTGATTGGCGTGGCCTATGCTGCGCGCACGGCTTCGAGAAATTTCCCGACCTCGAGCTTGAGGCGGCTCGAGTCCGAGGCGAGCAATTGGGCGGCGGTCAGCACCTGGGACGAGGCCGAGCCGGTCTGGCTGGCGCCCTGCTGCACGTCGTTGATGTTGGCGGAGACCTGCTGGGTGCCGTGCGCTGCCTGCTGAACGTTTCGCGCAATTTCCTGCGTGGCAGCTCCCTGCTCCTCGACGGCTGCGGCAATCGTCGAGGAGATTTCCGACAGTCGCTCGATCGTCTCGCTGATCGCCCTGATGGCGCCGACGGACTCCTGCGTCGCCGTTTGGACACTTCCGATCTGTCGATGGATTTCCTCGGTCGCCTTCGCGGTCTGCTGTGCCAGCGCTTTTACCTCTGAAGCGACCACCGCGAAGCCGCGGCCGGCATCGCCGGCGCGCGCGGCCTCGATGGTCGCGTTCAGCGCCAGCAGATTTGTCTGGCCTGCAATCGAGTTGATGAGCTCGATGACGTCGCCGATCCGGCTTGCCGCCTGCGACAATTCGCCGACGCGTTCATTGGTGCGGCGAGCTTGCTCGACGGCATCGCCGGCCACGCGCGCGGATTCCTGGACCTGCCGGCTGATCTCGTTGACCGACGATGTGAGCTCTTCAGTCGCGGAAGCGACCGATTGCACGTTGGCGGATGCCTCCTCGGACGCAGTCGCGACTGCCGTCGTCAGCGACTGCGAGCGATCTGCTGTCGTGTTCAAGGTGCCTGCCGAACCCTCAAGCTCGGTCGCGGCCGACGACACCGTGCTCACGATCTCGCCAATCACGGCCTCGAAATCGCGCGTGATGGCGTTGACGCGGCGGCCGCGCTCGATCTGCGCTTCAGCGTTGCGTGCAGCATCCTCGTCGGCGGACTTTTTCGCAATCAGCGCGTCCTTGAAGATCTGTAGCGCGTTTGCCATGGTGCCGATCTCGTCCTTGCGATGCCCGTCGGGGATCGCAACGTCGAGTTGGCGGTCGGCAAGCCGCAGCGTCACTCCGGTCAGCCGTACCAGCGGGCCGATCACCTGGCGCATCACCGCGATCACGACGGCGATCGAGGCGATGAGCACCACCAGCAGAGCCGCGAGAGCCCAGGTCAGCCGCATCTGCGCCTGTGCTATCGCAGCGTCGTTGGCCTCGTGAGCAAAGGCCAAGGCGGCGTCCCGCAGACCCAGCACGCTGTTCAGGACACGACTGATCCAGCCGGGCCACTCGGCCTCGCTGACCGGGCAGGGGCGGCCCTCGCGGGCTGCTGCGACCACCTCCCGGAACCGCGGCTCCGCTTCAGTGATCATTGTCGTGCGCACCTGGCTGAAGACGTTCACCAGCGCCGGCGCATCTCCGGTATTGTGAACTCCCTGCTCGATCTGCTTCCAGATCAGCGCGATCTGGCCGGTCAACTCGGTCAAGTCGACGCGCTGGGCCGGCGACAAGGGCTGATTGCGGGCGAACAGGCCGAGCACGGCGGCGCGTGCGCCATTGATGGCGCGCATGCTTTGTGCACTTTGCGCCAGCTCCGCCGAAGGCAGGAGATTCTCGATGTCGCTGCCGGTGTGCGACAGGCTGATCAATACTTCGCTTGTCGCCGCAGTGAGGGCGTCGACGGCGCGCGCAAGTCCATCCACGATCGCCGTCTGGCTGTCGGCGGGGCGTTGCTGCCTGGGCAGGACCACCGCCTGGCGTGCGGCGCTGCGAGTCTGCAGCAACGCCTGTTCGGCTGCTTCGATCGACTTGGCTGGCAGCTCCGCCGCGCGAACCGCCGCCTTGGCCGCGCCGATGGCGGCATCCGTGTTGGCGATGGTCTTGTCGAGGGCGGACAGCTTCTCGGGTGTGGCTGGGTCGGCCGGGGTCGCAACTGCGAACCAGGCGGTGCGTTCGACCGGAATGAGGCTGTTGGCCTTCATGACCAGCTCGAAGGCGGTCAGCGAGCGCGCGGCCGCCTCTCGCTTGCGCAGATCGCCCCATCCGCCCCAGGCCACCGCCCCGGCGAAGGCTACGGCCAGGAGGCTCGTGATCAGATTGCCTGCCAGGACGCGCCAGCGCAGGCTGATGCCGCCGTTCGCGCCGATCTTGGAGGAATGTTCAGACGGCAGCGAAAGCTCTGGCACGGATAGGCTCTTTGGTCGTGGAATCGCTGCGTAATTTTAGTTCGCAATCGCGACCAAAGCCTTAATTGACCGAGAGTTTGCTTCGGCGCGACGCTCCTCCTAAATGACTGCGACAAGCCAATCAGGAGGAAGCCATCATGTCCCAAGGCAAACGCATCGTTCTCGCCGCGCGTCCCGTCGGTGAGCCAAAGCCGTCCGATTTCCGCATCGAGGAATTCGCGATCCCGACGCCCGCGGCGGGTGAAGTCCTGCTGCGCACGATCTGGCTGTCGCTCGATCCCTATATGCGCGGGCGCATGAGTGAGGGTCCGTCCTACGCGGCGCCGGTGCCGGTGAACGGGGTGATGGAAGCCGGCACGGTCTGCGAGGTCGCCGCCTCCAACAATTCGGGCTTCGCCAAGGGCGACATCGTGCTTTCGCGCGCGGGCTGGCAGACGCATGCGATCTCGGACGGCAAGGGGCTCGCGAAGGTCGATCCAAAACTCGCGCCGATCTCGACGGCCGTCGGCGTGCTCGGCATGCCCGGGATGACGGCGTATACGGGGCTGCTCGAGATCGGCAAGCCGCAGGAAGGCGAGACCGTCGTCGTCGCCGGCGCCTCCGGCGCGGTCGGCTCGGCCGTGGGCCAGATCGCGAAGATCAAGGGCGCACGCGCGGTTGGAATCGCCGGCGGCAAGGACAAATGCGACTACGTCGTGAAGGAGCTCGGCTTCGACGCCTGCCTCGATCACCGCGATCCTGATCTGGCCGCGAAGCTGAAGGATTCCTGCCCGAAAGGCATCGACGTCTATTTCGAGAATGTCGGCGGCGCCGTGTTCGAAGCGGTCTTCCCGCTGCTCAACCCGTTCGCGCGCGTGCCGGTCTGCGGCCTCATCGCCCACTACAACGACACCGAGGCAAAGCCGCCGAAATGGGCCGCCAGCATGATGCGCGCGACCCTGACCAAGCGGCTGACGTTCCGCGGCTTCATCGTCTCGGACTTCGCCTCCCGCCATGGCGACTTCCTGCGCGATATGTCCGGCTGGGTCCGCGACGGCAAGGTCAAGTACAAGGAGTTCGTCACCGAGGGCCTGGAGAGCGCCCCCGGGGCCTTCATGGGGCTTCTGAAGGGCGCCAATTTCGGCAAGCAGCTCGTCCGGGTCGGGCCGGACAAAGCTTGATCCGCCGCTCTCGGCCCCCTCGGGGGCCGGGTATGGTTAACAAAGAGTGACCGATCGGCCACACCCGCCCGCAAAAGCAGCAGGTGTGACCGTCGGTTCATTGACGGGTCCGCGAAGGCATTGAATCATCGCGCATATTTTAGGTGCTGCGATGTTAGAGATCGGTATTTTCTGCGTAATCCTGCTGGCTGCCGGCTATTGGATGGCCATGTTCGTCATGGGCCGCCACGACGACGTCATCCATGGCAAGTTCGTTCACACCGAGGACGCGAGCGCGTTCGCGCAATCCGCGATGCCCAGCCCCGCGCCGCCATTCCCGAAGCGTCCAGTCAAAGCCGCGCGGCCTGCCAATGTTCAGCCTGCCAATACCGGGGCCAAGCCGGTGAACAGCGAGGCGCTGCAGTCCCTGCTTGCCGCGATCCAGCAGGATCTCAAGAGCGTCGCCTGATCCGCGCGTTCAGACGCTGCCGCGCTCGACCATGAACAGATCGACCGCAAGTCGCTGTTCGGGGCGTGGCGTGCCAGTCAGGCGCGCCAGAAGCAGTTCGCCTGCGATACGCCCCACAGCCGCGGCATCGAACGAGATCGTGGTGAGGCCGGGCGTGATCTGATCGGCGACGTCGTTGTCGCCGAAGCCGAGCACAGCGAGATCGCGCGGCACCGACAGGCCCCGGCCGCGGGCCTCGATCAGTGCGCCGGTCGCGAGCAGATCGTTGGCGCAGAACACGGCATCGACGCGGTCGCCGCGGTCGAGCAGCGCGGTGAAGGCGGCGCGGCCGTCGACGAGCCCCGTAATTTCGCGGACGCCGATCTCGTGGATGATCTCGAGCCCGAGCTCTGCCGCGGCCGCGCGAAAACCGTCGCGGCGCAGCGCACCGCGCCCAACGCTGCGGCCGATGAAACCGACGCGGCGATGTCCGGCTTCAGCCAGCCTTCGTGCCGCCATCGCACCGGCATCCGCATTGGGAAGGCCGACCAGCATGTCGATGGGATCGCGCGGAAACGCCCAGGTCTCGATCACGGGAATGCCGAGTTCTTCGAGCGCGGCGCGATTCTCCTCGAGCTCGATCACGCCGGTGAACATCACGGCCGCAGGCCGGATGCCGCGCAGCGACTGGATCATCGCGACCTCCTTGGCATAGGAGTAGGAGGTCTGGCCGATCAGCACTTCAAAGCCTTCCGGCTCCAGCGTGGCCGCGAAGCTGCGCACCGCCAGCCCAAACTGCTGGCTAAGGATGTTGGAGACGAAAGCCATGACCACGTTTGATCGCCCCGAGCGCAGCGCGCGCGCGTGCGGGTTGGACGCATAGCCGGTCGCCTCGATCACTTCGAGGATACGCTCGCGGGTCTCGCGATTGACCTTCTCGGGATGGCGCAGCACCCGCGACACCGTGATCGGCGCAACGCCCGCGCGCTCCGCCACCTCCGCGATGCGCGGCGGCCGTCCGGTCGCGCTGCTGCGGCCGGGCGGCGCCGGAATGCGCACCACGTCGTCATAGGTCGGCTTTGCCGGATCGGTCATCGAATCCCTGGGAAGAGCGACGTTAGATTAGAGCATGATGCGATCAGATCGTATTGCAACCAAGATGGCGGTGCGCTCCCTCTCCCGCAGGCGAGAGCTTTGCACAAAGGCGAATGAGGGATTCATTAGGGCCTAGGCTCGGAGGGGTGAGCTGCTGCCGGTTTGATGGACGGCTGGTTAAGCTAATCCCACCTTGCGCTCGAACTCAACAGGGCTGAGATATCCGATCGTCGAATGACGGCGGATGGCATTGTAGAACCGCTCGATATAGTCG
>NZ_JARWCR020000004.1:0-247787 GCF_029846695.2 Bradyrhizobium nivariense
CTTGCGAAGATCCAGAGAATAAGGCTTGCCCATCCATGCTGGCCTCCGCCCAGCCAGCATGGTGAATCAGAAACAAGCTGATTTGGGAATCCCAAATCGATTCAACCTAACCCCATTCCGCTTTAGCCATGCAGGCGAGCCAGCTTTGCCTCGTCGATAACACGCTGAACGCGCTGGAGCAGGAGGTCATGCGCCATCAGTTCGATGACGAGCCTCGTGCAGCGGAAGGCGACATCGCCAGCCTTGTCGACGGCCCCATGAACGCAAACTCGGCAACCGAACCAAGGATGATATCGATAAAGAACTTCGCGAAGAACGGTCCTGTGGGCGTTCTCAAACCTCGTTGTACAACGACGCACGACCACACTCGCAGCTCGGATGGAGGACGCCGTCGGAGTTCGCCTTCCCCTGCCATCCGCGCCGGGATCTGGCGCTGCGTTATGCCGAGAGCTCCGCGCCAGCTCCCGTCGCTACCCCTGCCCAACCGGGCAAACCGAACAGCCGGACCGAACCCAGAATTGGACAAAACTTGGGGCAAGGTCACTAGCAAAGTGCAAGGGCTACCGCTGCGCGGCGGTGTCTGAAGGTAGCATCGAGCAAACGCGTGAGTCGATGGACAAAAACCGAATACAAGGCGCAAGCATCGGACAAGCGGGCAACGTACCGCGAAGTCCATATCCTTCAAGGATGCGAAGCGTAGATTCGGCGACAGCGCGCGGAAGGCGGCTGAGTTTACCCCAGGAGATCTGTTCCGTGTCGCTTCGACGACTGAGAATGCCGCAAGGCACTCTGACTGTTCTCTCAACATAGTTCAACGCTCGTCAGCTTGTCGAAAGCTGAATGTCTTAGTTGCTGCACCCATTCGATTGGGCTGAGAGGTCGCCTTGATTTGCTCAGTCCGACATGGAGTAGGAAATGGATCCCTTCGACGCAGGGCAGGCTCAGCGCGGTGACGGCAGCACTCCCGAATCTTCCGAACGCGAGGGACGGGAAGGTGAGGAGGCGCAGTGGGTTGGAGTCTTGACCCACGCGGTGCTCGCCGCTGACGATCCGGCATCCCTCGGGGATTCTGCTCCTGCGGAGGGGGGGCACGACCAGATGCTGGAGGAGTGGGCTGCCGAAGAGGGGCGGAACCCGCTCGAGGATCGGCAAGAGGCTGTAAGGCGAGTGAATGCTTGGAATCAGGGCGAGCTGGATCTTGGAATGTTGCGCCTCACCAGCCTGCCTCCACTTCCGGCCGGGCTCTACTTGCTCGACGCGTCCTTCAACCGGCTGACCAGTCTGCCCGAGACTCTCCCTGACGCGCTCGTTTCGCTCAATGTTAGGGGGAATCAGCTGACCAGCTTGCCCGCGCTTCCGGCCGAGCTCGCCTTGCTGGACGTGTACCACAATCGGCTCACCAGCCTGCCTGAGACCCTCCCGGCCGCGCTCGGGGGTCTCAACGTCGGCCACAACCAATTGACGAGCCTGCCCGAGACCCTCCCGGCCAGGCTCGAAATACTTGACGTTAGTGAAAACCAGTTGACGCGTCTGCCCGAGACCCTCCCGGCCCTGCTCGAAGGGCTAGACCTTAGCCAAAACCAGCTAACCAGCCTACCCACGGGCTTGCTGACGCAGTTGGGTGCTAATGCCGAGATAATTCTGTCTGGCAATCCGCTGCCCGAGCAGGTGCTGACGAACCTGGACACAATCCAAAGTACCGATGGGTATGCCGGCCCGAGGGTCTTCTTTCTGCCCAACGAAGGAAGTGAATTGTCCGAAACGGACGAAGGTCAGTCGGAGGAAGACTCCGCTGCGCAGTTTCTTCCAGAGACGGTAGCGGACTGGCTCAACCGGGATCCGAAGGAGGGCGATCCGGAGGTGGTGGCCAAGTGGCAGAGCTTTGCGGAAGAACCCGGCGCCCAGGAATACGCAGACTTCCTCAACGGGCTGCGGGCTACCGTGAACTCTGGGAACGAAGGATTCCAGCAGGCGGTGGTCAATGATCTGCGGCAGGCGGCGGCCAACCCGCAATTGCGCGCGCAGTACTTCCAGCTTGCTCTTGACGCCAACGAGAGCTGCGAGGATCGCAGAACTTTGACCTGGAACGGCATGCAAACAGCAGGCCTGATCGCCAACGTCGAGAGCGGGCTCTATGACAATAACGAGGGGGTCGCGGCCCTCGTTGATCTAGGCCGTGTCATGTTCCGCTTGGACGCACTGGGGGGGATCGCGCGCGAGAAGGTCCAATCGCTCCTCACGGACGACACCATCAACGACGTCGACGAAATCGAGGTCTACCTTGCCTATCAGGCCAAGCTGCGCGAGCGGCTGGGGCTGCAGCACATCGCCCCGGACATGAACTACTTCAACGTCTCTTACGTCACCGAGGATGACATTAACAGGGCTGAGACGTCTGTGCGGAGCAAGGAGGCGACGGGGTTCGCCGATTATTTGGCGACGGACTGGAAACCTTGGGACGATGTGGTGCTCCGCATTGAACCCGAACACCATGCCACGATGGAGAAACAGCTCGCCGATGCCTTGGAGGAGGAGTTCCCGGGCCGACTGAAGCAAAAACTCGTTGAAGCCGGACTGATCGGCGCTGAAGCCGATGTCGTTGCGGATGCCGAGCGGGAGTTCGGTCCCCAGGTCAGCAAGGACATCGCTCGCGAGATCAAGGGTGCTCTGAGGGACACGGTGCTCAACAAACGCGGCCTTGGTCTGTGAAGCGGCGTTTGCTGCTTCACAACGCGGTCCTTCATTCGGACCGATGGCGAATGGCACCGTCGCTTTTCTCGGGGAAGCAATCAGATAGGAGAGCAATGAATTACGTTGATAGCGAAGGTCTGCAAGAGCCCGAAACTCAACTCTTCCATTATCGGGCGCGCAAGCGCCGTACACGCCGGGATGGTAAATGTTAGCCGGGCGAGCGGTTTGGCGGCCAGGAAGAAGTTTGGTCGGCTGGCGATCCAGCGCGCGCTATCGGGCGAGAGGCCGCCGCCCGGCACGACGCAGTGGACGTTGGAGGACTTGGCGTGAACGCTCGAGAAGGTTCGCGAGCCAGGGATATTGATCCCATTCAAGACTAACGGGAGTTCGTCGATTTGCACGGAAATCTCGGCAGTCGGGGACGACGCGTCACCGGCGGCGAATGAACGAAGAACTCCGCCGCTAAATAATGAAAAATAGACGATCTTCAGTGCCTTCGCGCGCGCAACGTATTGCGGGATCGATTGAACGCGCCGCGCGCGGTGACATGACAGATTCGCACTCAAGAAGTCTGCCGATCAGTCTTTCAAAGCCTGGGCAAATTCACGGTCGCACATGTCTCTATGACGAGTCTGTCATCAGGGGCGGTCAGCAGCCTGCTATGCAGCAAGTACTTTTTCGCTGCTCTACGCTGACTCACTACGACAGCTGAATACTTGTTGAACGAACCCATTTCCTGCCTTTTCTATCCATGCCCGTCGCCGATCGCTTGTTGCGATTGGCGTTCGATGGGGGACGATCGTGGCGAGCACCTCACTCCATTCGGAAGCGTTCTCGCGTGGCGCGCGCATGCTGCGCACCGCGCTTGGCCCTGCGATAGCGACCCCTTCCTCGAAGACCCGTCCATCGTCGAGGTGATGCTCAACCCCGATGGTCGGCTCTGGATCGACCGGCTGTCGGGTGGTCTAGAAGATAGCGGACGGACGATGTCCGCGGCCGACGGCGAGCGGATCGTGCGCCTGGTCGCGCACCATGTCGGCGCCGAGGTCCATGCCGAGAAGCCGCGCGTCTCGGCCGAGCTTCCCGAGACGGGGAAGAGGTTCGAGGGACTTCTCCCGCCCGTCGTTGCGGCGCCGGCCTTTGCGATCCGCAAGCCCGCCGTCGCGGTGTTCACACTCGACGATTACGTCGCCGCCGGCACCATCACCGCCGGCCAGGCGGCGATGCTGCGCGAGGCCGTCGCCGCGCGGAAGAGCATCCTGGTCGCCGGTGGCACCTCGACCGGCAAGACCACCCTCACAAACGCGTTGCTGTCCGAGATCGCCGGCACCACCGATCGTGTGGTGCTGATCGAGGATACGCGCGAGTTGCAGTGCCGCGCGCCGAATCTGGTCGCGCTGCGCACCAAGGACGGCGTCGCGTCCCTGTCCGATCTGGTTCGGTCCTCCCTGCGGTTGCGCCCCGACCGCATTCCAGTCGGCGAGGTGCGGGGCAGCGAAGCCCTTGAGCTACTCAAAGCCTGGGGCACGGGCCACCCGGGTGGGATTGGAACGATTCACGCGGGCACGGCGCTGGGCGCACTCCGCCGCCTCGAACAGCTCATCCAGGAAGCTGTCCTCACCGTGCCCAAGGCGCTGATCGCCGAGACGATTGATGTCGTCGCGGTGCTGCGCGGCCGCGGCAGCGAACGCCGCCTCGCCGAACTTGCTCTCGTCGCCGGCCTCGATCCCGCCACCGGCGATTACCGCGTCCAGTCCGCCGGGGCGGGCGGCCAATCCTCGTTTCCCAAGGACCCATCATGATCCAGTTCCCTCCCGCGATCCGTCGCGTTCGCCGCCAATTCACCAAACTCGCGGCGATAGCCTTCATCTCCATCGCTGTCGCGCCCGCGGCCTACGCCTCCGGCTCCTCGATGCCGCGGGAGACGCCGCTCAATCAGATCCTGGAGTCGGTGCAAGGTCCGGTCGGCAAGATCATGTCGGTCATCATCATCACCGTGACCGGCCTGACGCTCGCTTTCGGCGATACCTCGGGCGGCTTCCGCAGGCTGATCCAGATTGTCTTCGGACTGTCCATCGCCTTCGCCGCGTCGAGCTTTTTTCTGACCTTCTTCAGCTTCTCCGGCGGAGCCTTGGTCTGATGGCGGCGATTGTCGATCCAGAGGTGCCGGGCTTCTTCGCGCTGGTCCACCGCGCGCTCACCGAGCCCATCCTGATGGGCGGCGCGCCGCGCGCGGTGGCGATCGCCGACGGCACGTTGGCGGCTGCCATCGCGCTCGGACTGCGGCTCTGGATTCCCGGCG
The DNA here is from genome assembly GCF_029846695.2 of Bradyrhizobium nivariense. Classification (NCBI taxonomy): domain Bacteria; kingdom Pseudomonadati; phylum Pseudomonadota; class Alphaproteobacteria; order Hyphomicrobiales; family Nitrobacteraceae; genus Bradyrhizobium; species Bradyrhizobium nivariense. The sequence goes on from NZ_JARWCR020000004.1 coordinate 4,994, forward strand.
CACTGATCTGGGCCGTGGGCCACGTCGCGGCCGTCTGGGCGGCCAAGCGCGATCCTCAGTTCGTGGACGTCGTTCGCCGTCACCTCCGCTATCCGTCCTATCTCGCAACATGAGGCTTCCATGCTGAACCTCGCCGAATATCGCAATCGGCCGACCAGCCTTCCCGACTTCCTGCCCTGGGCTGCGTTGGTCGAACGAGACGTGGTCCTCAACAAGGACGGATTATTCCAGCGGACGGCGCGCTTCCGTGGTCCAGATCTCGACAGCGCCACGCCTGCGGAGCTGGTTGGCGTGACGGCCCGCCTCAACAACGCCCTGCGCCGTCTCGGCTCGGGCTGGGCGATCTTCGTCGAAGCTCAGCGCAGAACAGCGCCTTTCCCGATCCCGCATCGGCGCTGGTCGATCTGGAGCGGCGGGATGCTTTTGAGGAGGCCGGCGCGCATTTCGAGCGCCGCTACTTCCTGACGTTCGTCTGGCTGCCGCCGGCCGAGGACGCCTCGCGCATTGAGGGCTGGCTCTATGAGGGTCGTGCGCAGAACGGCGTCGATCCCTACGAGCTGCTGCGCGGCTTCGTCGATCGGACCAACCGCGTCCTGCAACTGGTCGAAGGGTTCATGCCCGAGGTGCGTGGCTCGATGACGGCGACACGCTCACTTACCTGCATTCGACCATCTCGACCCGGCAACAGCGCGTCCGTGTCCCGGAGACGCCGATGCATCTCGATGTGCTGCTCGCGGACGAGCCGCTCGCCGGCGGCCTCGAGCCGCGCCTCGGCAGCCACCAACTTCGCACGCTCAGCGTGGTCGGTTTTCCGACCGCGACCCATCCCGGCATCCTCGACGAGCTGAACCGGCTTGCCTTCCCCTTCCTCAACGCGTCGACCGACAAGCGTACGGTCAGTCCGGATCGACTCGAGGCCAAGGTCTCTCCTTACGTCGTGCAAGCTGGTACCGTGATCCCCGCAGCGCTCAGATGCCCCATGTGGCACAGCTTGGCCTCCTTGCCGGCGCCTTTGCGGAACAAGCGGGCGTCAGGGTCGGTGGTCGAAGAATGCGTGTCATTCCTGCGCTTCTCGCCATGGAAATCGCGCTCTGCGTTGCGTCCGCCGCCACCCTGATCTTTCCCCGACGGCGGATCGTCCTTCGGCACGAAGCTCTTAATGCTGGCCCAGGCCTCGATCAGGGTGCCGTCTACCGAGAAGTGCTCACTGGAGAGCAATGTGCGGACCTGAGGCAGGTTCAGCACGCTGTCAAAGAACTTGGCCGCGATGTCGCCGGCGAGCAGCCGATCCCGGTTCTTGCAGAACACCGTCGCATCCCACACCCGATCATCCGCCGAGAGCCCGACGAACCAGCGGAACAACAGATTGTAGTCGAGTTGCTCCATCAATTGCCGCTCCGAGCGCACCGTGTAGAATGCCTGCAGCAGCAGCGCCCGCAACAGCCGCTCCGGTGGGATCGATGGCCGGCCGTCGCGCGCGTAGAGCCTATCGAACTTGCGCGACAGTCCGCTCAGCGCCTGGTTGGCCAGCGCCCGGATTGCGCGCAGCGGATGATCGGCCGGGATGCGTGTGTCCAAACGGACGTAGCTGAAAAAGCCTTCCGATCGCTGATCTTCACCGCGCATCGCGTTCCTCAAATCAAAGGAATGAAGCCTATGCACAGAATCACACTCGAACCGGCTTGCAAAACGACTTTTCAGCAACCTGCTAGAGAATTTCCTGCTTGGCGCGCTGCTGTTCTTCGTCAATCCCTCGAGTCAACATCTAGTCTTAGGCCTGAAGTTCGAGTTTGCGCAGATCGGCCCGCCAACGTTCGCGCCATTGCTTAATGCGTTGGCACTGCAGGCCAGCACCTGGCGGGACGGGTGAAGGGGGCGCGATGACAAGCATTTCGAATGTGGTGAACCACGCAGCGGCGGTCGGGAGTCCGCGCCAGTGCACAGGCGATCCAACACCTGTGCGCGTCTAGGAACGAGATAACCCCAGCGGGCCGCCTACGCTGACTGATGACCAACGACGAGCGTACGAAGGCACATCTGAAGAGATGTCGATGGTGCACGAAATTGTCAGTGTGGGTACGTAGTCGTCTGAAGACGCGTGTTCCGCACCATATGATGCTGGGGTGCAGGTAGAGCCGCCCCAGGACGGCGCAGCGCAGCGATCTGACGCGGACGCGCAGGCCGAACATCAACAGCTCTCTGGCGGCCGCTCCCGCTGGCGGAGCTGGACCGCCGGCGCTATTGTTCGCGAACGGAACGCTGGGCGCGATGGAGACCTTTGCTGGTCGCCTCGCTCAGGAAGCGGTGCGTGTGCGTTCTGGCGAACCGCAACATCGACAGGAGGTCTGCGATGCATCGATGGCGGTACATGCCGCGGTCAGATGGACTGGTCGCAGGTGCAAGAGCGGGCCTCCACACCTGGCGCGCGAGAGGCAATCAGGAGGCCTATTGCAGAGGGTTTCGCGGTGAGCGGCCGACACAATCTGTTCGCCCGCTCGATGGCGAACTCCGAACGTGCCGGCAAGCCAGCTGACGCGTCTCTTGCCCAGCGTGACAGCGGCGCTTGCGACGTTCTGCGTCGCAGCGCACAGTAGCATAGTCGCTTTTGGGCAGATTGGAAGCTCATCACCCCACAAGATCGATGCCTACCGAGCCGCGGTTCTGTCCAACGGCAACACAGCGTATGCCTACGGCCGTGAAGCCGCAAAACCTCGTGGCTGAAGCCTTCCGGTTTGTCTCGCACGATGCCCTGCTGACCCCGCGAGCTGCGGGAGCCAGCTCCTCGCAATACTTCTTGAATTCATGGCACAACAATCATTGCGTCATGTCGACCAAGGAAGGGACTTCGATCTCTGTTGGCCAGCCATCTCCGCTGTCTTTGAGGCCCTCGACGTCGCCTTTGTTTCTGCATCGGCTCGTCTTGCTCAGCCCGATAGGCCCGCGGCAATTTGGCGCGATCGTTTTGCCGAGAGGGCCTCTGCTGAGGGGCAGCCGCCGTCATCGCTCAATTTCATTGACGCGATCGATCGAGTGACACAACGTGCGGTCGCTCGGCAACTCGTTGCCGAAATCTCTGACGTCATACCTCGCGAGTTGGGTGCGCCATTTTGGATTGGAGCACTGTTAGCTGTGGGAACACATTTGCGCGAACCGATGTGGCAGGCCGAAAACGCCACGCGGAGCACTGGCGCGAGTCCGGGCGGCAGTGATCCCGAGTCATTGCCCATCGACGCAACGCCGCGGGAACAGGCCGGACAAGCCGAGCCATCGTCTTCCGGCGCATCTTCACCTGCGCCGTCGCCCCCGATCATATCGTCCGAGTTGCGTGACGATAATCATCGACCAGTCACCCACGGCGCGGACTCCGCGATGTCTGACACGTCACAACAACAGGGTGATCACATTACGCCCGACTCGATGAACCGCGAGGCTCCGGCTCCTGGCGGATTGCCGCAGGACCAGGTTCTTGAGGCCTGGGCTGCAGAAGAGGGGCTGAGCCAAAGCGAGAATCGACTAGACGCGGTACTAAGAATGAGAACTTTGGAGATGGCCGCGACCGCTGCGCAGCTAAACCTTGCATCGCTGACGGTCGTGCCCCCCGCCTTCCCGGCGGGGCTCCAGCGCCTAGACGTCTCCAACAATCAGCTGACCTACCTGCCGGAGTTCCTTCCGACCGGTCTCAAGGAACTTTATGCCGGATTAAATTGGTTGACCCGCCTGCCCAGCCTCCCGCCCGGGCTCCGGCGCCTGGATGTTGCCGCCAATCAGGGGACCAGCCTGCCGGAGACCCCCCCCCCGCCTGGGCTCCAGATCCTGCATGTCGAGGACAACCATGCTCCCCTTATTTCGGACCTTAGGAACGGCCAGCTGAGCGAGTTGCAACTCAGTCCGCCGGTTGCTGACGACATACGTCAGGCAGCCTTAGTTGGTTGGGAGAGGAAGAAGATGGAAGAACTTCCTGCGGGGACAAAGTTCAACCACGCTAATAGGGATGGCGTGTGGGGCGGCTCGGGGCAAAGCGGGCATACGGGCGAAGCAATTTGGATGACCTCAGAAAATGATGTGAACGCGGCACGCGGCTATGCGGGTTGTTCTGGAAAGTACTTTGTTATCGAGGCGCAAAAGCCCCTCAAACTAGCGGTCATGGACGAGCGGTGTGATCAGGTGGAACATGACGAACTAGGCGCATGGGCTACCATGGCGCAGAAATATGGCTTGGATGGAGTGAAGACGGAAAATGGAAGCTCGTACGAGGTGGTTTTGTTTGACAGAAGCAAGATTGCACCTGCGGCTGAACGTGGTCTCGGTTTGAGAGAGCCGCCTCCGCAAGTTTGAACAGGTCGACGAGTGGAGTTTCTGCCTGACAGCGGGCACGCTGGTGCCTGCGAATCAGGAGCGACGACGCGTGCGACAAACGTGTTGGTAGAAACGATTACGAGCGTCAGGGGTCGGCCGATCAGCGGGCGTCGCGTTGCGGAGCCCCCCTAGCAGGAGCGTATCCGTCTCGGCTGCATCCCAGTTCTGTCCGTTGTCGATGACGGCATCGAGGAGTTGGTCAAGCTGTTGGCTGCTGAGGCGACCGGCGAACGGCGTGATGAGGTCGTTGAAGTTGGTCTCGGATCACGCCAGCTACCCGAGCCTTGATACTCTTCGACCGCTCGGGGCCACAGTTCGGCGAGCGGCTGGGAGGCGATTGCGGCGGCCAAGTGCTCCCGATTGAGGCCGGCGATGAGAGGCAACAGCACAGCTCGGAATTGCGGGACGGTCACGCCTGCCAGGATACGATAGTCGGCGAGAACCGCAGGGTCGGCATTATCGATGATCTCCTGCAGGGCCGTGCGTGTCGGCTCCTGCAGCCGTGGCCAGAAATCCGGAAAAGCGGCGATGAAGGCGATGGCGCGAGGCCGGTTTGCCGGCTCGAGATTGTCCATCAGCGTGACGATTGCCGGGGAAACGTCCGGCCAGGCGGGGGCGGCGCGGTCGCGCACCGCGACCAGCGAGGGGATGATCTTGCGATGGAGAGGTTCCCATTGCACTGGCTCGCCCTTGAGAAGAGATTTTTGCGAGCACCGTGCCGAAGTTACGGACGTTCTGAGCGCGGACGCGCGCGAGGTAGCGTTGCTCGACATAGTCGAGGAAAGGCTGACGGGTAGTAGGGGTCTGTGTTTGGGTCCAAAACGGGCTTCGATCCCCCATCATTATGTTTCAACGTGCTAAGAGGTAATCGAGCGTGATCTAAAAGGCATAAGTGGGATGGTTGTGCTGCCGTTTTGTTCGTAACGAACTCTCGATTTCAGATGGTCGTCCATCATGCCGGTGTCGGCTGCGAGTCCCCGCGACCACCGATTCGTGCGATATAGGCGTAGGCGACCCGGAAACGGTCGCCTTTCGCGCATTTCGCAGAGATCGGGTGTTACGCCTCCGGGATTTGAACTTGCTCGGCAACATTCCAAGCCGTAGTTGGATCACCCTTCCAGACATTGCGCTCCTTGTCGGTCGTCAAGATCGCTTGACATCGAGGTCGGGGGGCGGCGGACAGCAGCGCCTGGCGGCGCTATTGATCCCCGGCGCAGTGCATGGCGCATTCACGCCGCGCGGCGCTGGAGTTTTCCAGCTGCAGGAGACAAGCTCAGAGGTTTTGGCGCTTGCTCAGAAAAGCGCCTCTGTGCAAGACACTTGGTTCCCGGACGTAACAAGGGGAACCGCAGGTGACAGCCTCTCTTAACGGAGAAATTCGCGATGGACGTCATCAGATGCAGGTCCGCGTCTATTTTGAAGATACTGACTCCGGCCAGATTGTTTATCACGCGAATTTTTTGCGCTTCATGGACCGCGGCAGAACGAACTACTTGCGCCTGCTCGGAACCGATCAGCAAGCGCTGCTCGGAGAAGCGCGGAACGAAGCGCCCGGCTTTACCTATGACAATCGATTTTTTAAAGCCGGCGGTCTTGGACGACGTGCTTGACGTCGTCACGCTCCCGCTAGAGGTGAGAGGCGCGTCGATTGCCTTGCTGCAGGAATGCAGGCGCGGAGACGCTCTCTTAGTAACGGCGCGTGTACGCGTAGCGTCTATTTCAGGCGGAAAAGCGCAGCGCATCCCGAAGGCGCTTCGGCTTGCTATGGAAGGGCATAGATAAATCTGCTCCTTATTCAGGCTTTAGCCGTCCAGCGACCCAATGAAAGCAATCCGTTAGCCTTCTGTTGCGATATCGTCAAACCAGTGTTCTGGTTCACGACATCCACTTCGTTCGCCAATCCCGGAGTGACGATCGCACGATCGCTGTCCGACACCTTCACCGGTATCGCGCCGAGTAGCGTTGTTCCCTTCATCATCGCGCAATTGATTGGGGCCGTGGCGGCCACAACGCTCGCTGGATGGTTGTTTAGGAACACCGCTTAGAGTGACTGCTTGCGCTATCGAGTCTTCCTCGTCTTACGCAGGCTGTAGCGGATAGGCCAATGCGTTCGGAGAGAGCCAGTCTGGCTCATGGTACGCATCCGGTGACGGCACCCGGTCAGGTCGCTTTGGGCAGATACCGTTTGCAGACGCAGTTCAAGCATCCTGCTCCGCGTATAAAACGGATGCCTCTTGGACATCAGAGCAGGTTGATCGCAGCTTCTCCGCCCCAAGCCGCAACTTAGCGTTGTTACCCAGCCGCCCGGCGAGGAGCGCACCGATATTTTCGTGTTGAGCGTTGGACTCGCGGAATATCCAGGCCCGCCTATTCGACAGTGACCGATTTAGCAAGATTGCGCGGCTGGTCGGCGTCTGTGCCCATCATCAATCCGGTGTGATACGCCAAAAGCTGCATCGGAATGTCATAAACTATCGGAGTAAAGTTTGTCGCCATGTCAGGCAGTACGACGGTCGCGAGCAAGTCCACAGTGGCCGCCTCGGCCCCCTTTGCATCGGTTATTAGGATGATATTGCCGCCTCTTGCTGCAACTTCTTGCATGTTTGAGACCACCTTTTCGAACAATAGGTCGCGAGGGGCGATCACGACTACAGGCATGCCATGGACGACCAGCGCAAGCGGGCCATGCTTGAGCTCACCCGCAGCATAGCCTTCGGCGTGGACATAGGCGATTTCTTTCAGCTTCAGCGCGCCTTCCAGCGCCAGCGGAAAGGAGCTGCCGCGGCCGATACAGAGTGCGCCACGCGACTTGGCGATCTCGCGCGCGAGATTATCGATTTGCGGCTCGGTCGCAAGCGCTGCTGCAATCAGCCGAGGAACTTCGACCAACTCCTGCACGAGTCTGGCCTCGTCGGCGCGGGACAATTCACCGCGCGATCTCCCGGCGGTGATCGCAAGAGCCGCGAGCACTGTCAGTTGGCACGAGAAGGCCTTGGTCGACGGGACGCCGATTGCCGGCCCGGCCAGGGTCTGGAGCACGGTCTCGCTCTCACGCGCAATCATCGAGGTCGGCACGTTGACCACGGAGAGCGTGTGCAGTCCCTGCGACTTGGCGCAGCGCAGCGCAGCGAGTGTGTCGGCCGTCTCGCCGGACTGGGAAATGAGGATGGCGAGATCGCGCTCGCGCAGAGGTGGTTCGCGGTAGCGGAATTCGGAGGCAACATCGACCTCGACTGGGACCCGGGCCAGCCGCTCGAACCAATATTTGGCGACGTGGCCGGCATAGCTTGCGGTGCCGCAACCAGTGATCAAGATTCGGCCAAGGTCATGGAAGTCAAATGGGAGCTTCTGAGGCAATGCGACGCGCTGGGCCGCCACCTCAACATAGCGTGCCAGCGTATGTCCGACGGCTTCCGGCTGTTCGTGGATTTCCTTCACCATGAAATGGCGATAATTCGCTTTGTGAATGAGCACCGACGACGTGCTACATTTCAGTACCTCGCGATGGGTTACCATGCCTTGCATGCCATAGATTACAAGGGATTTGCGGGTCAGAACGGTCCAGTTGCCGTCCTCTAGGTAATGGTCTCCGTGAAAGGCGCAAGTGCAATCTCATCCGACGCCAGATACATTTCGCCGTTGCCATGGCCGATCGTAAGTGGTGAGCCATTGCGGAAGCCGATCAATATTTGAAAGGAAAGATCAGCGCGAACGCGCCGCGCAATCTAGGCAGCGAAGCCTTCACCGCGTCCTGAGGCGAACAGCCCTTCAAACGAATTGGGCACCCTGCTGTTGCAGCTCGGCGCGCAGCGCAAGAAAAGTTTCAATAATGCCATTATGGACGACCGTCACATTGTCAGTCGCATGCGGATGAGCGTTATTCTCAGTCGGCTTTCCGTGGGTGGCCCAGCGGGTAAGCCCCATTTCCGGAATGCCCCCAGAGCGGCACTGCGCGCAATCGGCTCTCTAGGGCTTCCAACTTGCCCGCGGCGCGCCGCCGATGGAGATGAGGACCTTCCAGCGTTGCAACGCCTCCGGAGTCATAGCCGCCGAAAGGACCAATTGCTTCGAGACCGGCCGGCGTCCCAAAATGCCGACAATTCCGCACTTGCAGATTAATATGCCCCGCAGCTACCATTGAATCACGATGTCTTTCCAATTGTAGGCGGCAAGCTAAAGGCGTTGCCAGCTCAATGAGGCCTTCCATTTATTTGCGTGACCCAAAGCAGCAATTTGCATGCGAATAGCGAGCGACTTTACAATGCTCCGCTTTCGAAAAGGAGCTCTTGGCTATGCGACGCGTATCCGGTGCCCTACACGCTCTTCGGCGGATCTCGCCACGCTAGTCGATCATTCCGCACCCAGCAGGAAAGAATTGAAACAGCGCTTGGCTCCCCGCCGATCGTCCGGTGCTTGCCGTGCACTGAGGAGGACGGTTTGCATCGCGAACGCGCCGAAATCCGCACTAAGCGCCACGTCACAGTAAAATCCCCAAAAGGCTGTCCAGTCATAAGCCTAAAACCTCTGCTGCCCTCGAGCCTCCAACGCGGTTTGCCCTTCCTCACCCCCGCCGACTGGACCCCAGAGCAGGCTCTTGCCGTCTTGCTGCTCGACGATCTCTTCGCCGTCATTACAGGCGCCTCTCGACGTAGACGATCCTCATCTTCGTACGATGCGTTCAAGCGGTACGCCGCGCCTGGAGCGTTTCGCGAAGCGTTTTGCGCTTTCATCTTATACTGCGCTGGAAAATTCGAACTTCGAGGAGCCTATCAAGGACCATATCTTGCCCCCTCGATCTCAAGAGCTGCAGTCGCCGCCACGTGGCCACCGCGTTGTCATATTCAGCCCTGTCTGAATCACGACGTATAAGGTGCGAAATTCGACAAGTCGGCACAAGTAGTCCGCCCATGCGTCGCGAAGGAGTTGTTTTGTCCGCTTCCAAGCAAGCTCGCATAAGGCGTTTGTGGCACGCAGTTTGCTAACTTCCGGTGGAAAACCATTTCGAATATGGCGGTCTCGCAGACAGCCCAGCCCGGAGCTTCACATGGCGCTTGCTCGATTGATTCAAATAAATGCCATCGACACAGCACGGTTGAGTGAGATTGCGCCAATTGAAATCCCGTCGGGTGCGTCGAAGGGACTTCTATCATTCGTGCTGTGCAGGACTTGGTCCTCATCACCTCTAGAGAGCGGCAGCGACGCTCAGGACATGCGCTGTGCTTCAAAGGCTGCAGTCGATCATCGTCGCGCGTGTGCCCACTTGTCACTCACGATATCAGGGGCAAACCCATCAAGTTCCTCCCTTCGGAGACGAGGCGTTCCGCACGTTTTGCGCGCCCGTTTTCGCGGAGTCGATGTCCATCGGCCCAGGTGACCAGCGCTAAAGGAGCGCGCTGGAAGCGCACTGAGGCGATCCGTCGCTTACGATCTTGCTGCAGAGCTGGCCGCTTGAATTTGCTTCGCCATGATACGAGAAGGATCCAAAATGGCTGTTGTCCGATTTGTATTTGCCGCATTGAAGCCGGGTGTCAGCGGAGCCGACTATGAGCGTTTTGAGCGCGAGGTCGACTATATCGTCGCGAGCAAATTGAAGACTATTGTCAGCTATTGCACGCACCGCATCACCGAAACCGGCTCTGGCCTATCAGGCGGACCGTGGGATTATATCGAGCGTATTGAGGTGACCGATCGCGCTGCCTATCAAGCTGAGCTGGCTGTGGTCGGCAAGGAAATGCTTGAGGAACTCTACGAGAAGTATCTCGACAGATCCAAGACGGTGTCGGTCTGGTCGAAACGGATCGAGCCATGAGGCTCGAGGTCACGGCTCACAGCAAAAGTGGCGTTGGTCGGCGGTTCTTCCCCGAACGCCGGAGCAGAAATTCCACATGAGTTCACGCGAGCGAGAGTGCATGGTGCCCTTCACTATTGCGGGCAGATTTCGAAGGCTGTTGGCGATTTGCGGTCTGGCATTCATGTGCAGCAAGACCCTTGCCCGCTGATTAAGTCCCGAACTGCCCCGTCACCCCAACACGCTGGGTTCGCGGCGACATTGGGTATTGCAAATGGAGGAACCGGCGCTCTCATGTCCGACAATGCTGCTCAATTCGATGAATTTGCAAGTCTGCACGAGAACATGGCTCAGTGGCCCATTCGAAAATACATCGAAGTGCCGAGTGTACTAGAGGCGATCGGCGACGTTGATGGCCTATCAATCCTCGATTTCGGGTGCGGCACGGGGGCAATTTCGCGAATGCTTAAGCAACGCGGAGCGCGCTGCGTTGTAGGATATGATCCGGCGCCGGGCATGCTGAACTACGCGCGGCGTCGGGCAGAGAAAGAGGCGTCCGATCTCTCCTTCATCGCCCATCTCTCTGCCAGTATGACAGCCCAATTCGACGTGGTACTTGCATCCTATGTGCTTCCCTATGCTGCCAACAAGACTGAGCTGGACAGCATGTGCGGCGAAATGGCCGGACTGTTGCGTCCCGGCGGGCGCTTGGTATCGCTATCGACTCATCCGTCTTACAACCCACACTCAAATCACTACGAAGCCTGTGGGTTCAGGCTCGTTGTCGACGATCCTGAGAACCCGTATTTAGAAGGTCGACGCATCAGGATCGAGTTCTGCAAAAACGGAGAACAGGGCGGCGTATTCGCATGGCATTGGCCCGCTCCTTCTTTGGAAAGGGCATTAGGACAAGCCGGGTTCCGGTCGTTGAAATGGAGGGAATTGGGTGCTCCAGCATACTCCCATATAGAACAGCTCCCCAAAGAGCTGCATGCATATCTCCAAAGCCCGCACGCGATCATCATTGAAGGTGTATTCGCCCGTGGACATGCGGAGCGAAACCCATGACGTTTCTCCCGTTCAGGACCGAGTTGTCGGGCGTTCCGCACGCTCTATGCGGCCTAAACGAGCATGACTGGGATGCGCTGGTCAGTGATAACAATTTCTACAACAGCTACCGATGGCTACGAGCTCTCGAACATTCATTCGGTACAACAGACGTGCTCGCGGTCCACGGGTCGGCCGGACTCGTGGCTGCGTGTACGCTTTGGGAGGGAAGCCAATCAGCTGGGATGTTCTTCCTACCAGATTGCATGGGGGGTATTCCTGGCCCTTGGCAACAAACCTTTCTCTGGCTGGGGGGACGGCGCAACACCCACAACGAGATTCCCTGCGTCCAGGGCGGGCGAAGGCGTGAGGCTTTGACAGCGTTAGGACGCAGCGCTCTACACTATGCTCAGGAACGGCGATACGCAGGCTTTGTAATGCCGTACATGCCCTACCAGGCGGCAGTGGAATTTGCTGGGGTCATAGGGGGGGCAGTCGTTTTGCATTCTGCCGAAGCGTCACTGGAAGTGCCGGACACAGGGCTCCCCGGGATGATGGCGCGCTCGTCCGCGCATGATCGTAATCAAAGTAAGTCCGAAATCTCGGCATTCCGGCGAACGGGAGGCAAGATCCAATGGCTACCAGCCCATGAACTCGATGACCTAATAGCCGCTGATTTCATAACCCAGAACAGGTCTAGGTACGGCAATGCCGATGATCGTGACTGGATGGAACGGATCCTCGCCGGGCAGAGGAAGGCGGGTGTCTCGCATTTTGGTGCCGTAGCAATTTCCAAGCGAAACAACGAGATAACCGGTATGGCCGTTTTCTATCGCTTCGGAACGGCACTTCACTTGCGCTACTTCGGGGCAGACTACAATCTCGATCTCAACGATTACAGATACTTCGTATTGTGCTATTATGCGCCTCTCGATTATGCTGCGGCGCGCGGCCTCAAGACATTGCGGCTTTCTACCTCTGCGCTGCGCGCGAAGGTGAACCGCGGGGCAAAGATCGAGCCGCAAGCGATCGTCGTCAAATGTGTTAGTGAACAGCACATCAGCCGCTCTGAGATCGAGCGGCACAATCGGTGTGTGCTCAGGCAATATCAGGATCAATTCCCCGGCCATCTGAGCCGCGATTGGGAATTAGTCGAGGCTCATCAAGATCCTCCGGATTAAGTAACTGCGAGATCGGGCCAAGACCCGCGGAGACCTTAGGTGCGATACCCCTCGACGCGGTGGCGGGACTTGGAGTAGGGGATGCTGCGCTGGTTCTGTTGTCGCCGGCATATTTCTCATTGATCAGAAGCTGATGAGACCGTGCCCCTGGTCCACGGGCGTCTAAGGTCGGTTGGGATGCCCTATTCATTGAGATCGGCCGCAATCTCGCCCTCGCTGCGACCTTCATGGACGAAAGCCTGATAGATATTGCGGACTAGAACGACTTCTTCCGCGGGACCGGGGGGCAGGATCACGCGGTCGGTCTGGATGCTCTTATGCTCGCCGCGTTCAAGAACTCCTTTGATCGCGTGGTGCTCGTCAATCAGAGTCCGCCGTAGGCCGAGGCCCGCAGGGCCTCCCTGGCGGTAACCTTTTCGATCGGACGGCCCTGGCCCGCGAATACCTTGGTCGAAAGCTCGCGGCTATATTCGCCGGCCATCGCGCGCTTGATGCCTTTGGCGATGGTCGAGATCGGACTGCCATCGTTGTCGAACTGCTCCGCGCAATATTCGACGGCAATCCCCGCGCGCCGGCAGATATATTCGTAGTAGCCGCTTTCGTCGGCATCATGAAATCGGCCCCAGCGGCTGACGTCATAGACGAAAACCAACGTGAAATCGGAATTGCCGGATTGCACATCCTCGATGAGCTGCCTCAGCGCATCACGCTCCTCGATCTTTAGGCCACTTTTTCCAGCGTCAACATAATTCGAACGATCTTGATCCCACGGGCTTCGGTGTATTGCCTGATCGCATCGAATGGTTTTCTGTCGAATACTTTGATGGTCCGTCGACATGCGGACGTATTCAGCAGCCCGAATAGGAGGTTCCGGCTGCTCCGACCGATCATCGTTGTAGAATGTCCGGCTCGTCACATCTCGCGCTTCCTGATTTCCGACTGCGGGTCCGGGCGACCTACCGCCGCAGCACATAACGGGCCTCTGCAGCCATTCAGCACTGTAAGAATCTAACCGCGGAGGAAACGGAAGATGTTGCTGAAAAAGGGCAGGAATACCCATATGGACGGGCGTCCTCGGTGGGCGTGAACCCTTTGCACGGACCATGGCTGACCTATTGCGCAAGGAGCACGGTGATAGCCATCGTGTGATTAAACAACTCATGCGCCAGACCGACGCGAGCGAAAGAACTGTCAAGCACTGGCTCTCGGCACAGCATGGCCGGATACGGTGTATTTCCTGCGTCTTGTAGTTTCGTCGCCAATCATCAGGGCTTTCGTTCTTGGCTTGATCGAAAGCCCTGCGGCAAACCCGCTATCCGATCCGGTTGATCGCTTCTCGCTCGCCACAGCTCGGAAGGCCTATGTCGCTGGCGAAGCCGCTGGCAGGAGGCGTCAACAGGTGCGCAAAAAAATGACTCTGAACGAGTCCCTAAACGTGTCCCTATGAATGTCCCTGATCAAATCGAGCTCAGCGAACGACAACGCTGGTTCCTGACCCGTGTGGCGGAAGGAGGTCGGTGCGGAGCCAAGGAAATCGTAGCGCAATGGGAGGTAAGTCTGAAAACTGCGCGCCGGTACATTGGCGCTCTCCAGAAAGCGCAACTCCTCGAGTATGTCGGATTACGTAGAACGGGGAAGACATCTTCGCAAACACGCGGCGTTACCCTGAGTCCGAAAAGTCGGCCACTCCAGGCATCTTGGGTTGGCCAATGAATATGCAGCCTGCTGCGTCAATTTCTGCTTGGACTATCGAATGGCTCCGCAAGCGCGAGCCGACGGTCGGCCGGCTCGTCGTCGAGCGCCCCGCTTCGTCGGAACGCCGGAGCAAATCGCGGACGAACGCCTGCGCTGGCGAGAGACGGGGATCGACGGCATCAGTTTGATCAACTGGACGATCCTCGGCTCCTACAAGGAGTTCACGGAGTACCTCCTGCCCGTCCTGCGGCAGCGCCCATTCGCGAAAGCTGCCGACCTAAGTCGAATTTTTGGGATAATTCGCGCAAGCGGCCAAGCCGCGTCTTGACGTGGCTGCGATGCGCGCTCCTCTATGCTGAGGGCGCCGAGGCTGCGCGCAGCCGATTGCAACCGACACCCCCGAGGAACGTCACACCATGACCACCGCAGCCGAAATCGCCGACGAGATCGCCAAGGCGTACAATCTGCCAAAGGCGCAAGCCAAGGCCATCGTGGACGGTGTCTTCAAGTCTATCGCCGATGCAGCGGCGAGCGATGCTGAAACCAATGTGCCGGGCTTCGGCAAGTTCAAGGTGAAGCACACCCCGGAGCGCGAAGGCCGCAATCCCTCGACTGGCGCGACGATCAAGATCGCGGCGGCGGAAGCTGACGTTCGCCCCGGCCAAGGCCCATCAAGGATGCGCTGAACGGCTAAAGGGAGGGGCGCAAGGCCGGGGCTCTTGTTGGTAGGCTTCACCGAACCGTGAGCTCCCAGATGATCCGGATGTGCCCTCCATGAATCGATGGTCGGAAAATATGCATATTTCTAACGCGCAGCTTACTGTCATCAATCAAGTTCACAACGCGCCCAATATCTCCCTGATCAGAAAAGACGACATACATTCTGCCATTCGCATTGAGCCAGACACGTGCTCCCCCTAGAGCTGAGGCCATGACTCTATGATCTTCGTCAAAGCAAGAGCGCTCCAGGTCGTCCTTTGCTTTTCGGTTCCAATACGGGGCAGCAAAAAGAATAAGGTCGAATTTTTCCTTAGGCTGCAGCGCAGAATAGATGTCACTGTGGCGCGCTTCTGCGCGCTCGGAATAACCTAACTGCTCGATGTTTAGCTTTGTGGTGAGAACGGCTTGCGGATTAATATCGAGAGCCACTAGGCGTTCTGCTCCAGCGCGGAGTGCTGCCAGCCCCAACACACCTGATCCGCATCCCAGATCTAGCACTGTTGCTCCAGATTCGATGTGCCACTTCGATATCAAGACATCGGGAGCGTGACTTAGGCGTGGTGACAGCACGCCAGGGAGAATGTGCAAGAGCATACCGCACACTTCCACATCGTGCGGATGTTCGCATGACCGCAGATCAGCGATCATTGCGTCCACATCGGTCGTTTGGCGCCGCGCCGATATGGCTAGGGGGGCGGTCATTTCAACTCTCCAAATTTGTAGCGGGCTCGGCAGCTGCCGCACGCTCGGTGCTCTGTACAGGGCATGAAGTCTATGGGAATGGGAGCATGGTATGTCTTCGTGTCTGAATGCCATCGTCCTTCACAAGCTATCGTTGCCTCTCAATAGCAACGTCCGTGCCATCAGCATTCAGAACGCGCTCGGCTGCTGATTTTCCTGAAAGAGCGGCTGCCGGTAAGCCTTGAGCTGTTCTGCCGCGCCAGCGTGTCGGCACCCGTGTCAGAAACCGAACACGTATAAGCGATTTGGTACACGTTCGCGACTATCCTCGCGGCAGTCGACCAGAAAGCAGAAATTGCGAGCTGCATTGAAAATTCACGTTACGAAAGCTGGCCAGGAACACACAAGCGTGCGCTCATTCACGGTTCTGATGCCGCCGAAATGGACATCTAAACGACCGATTCCATGAAACCTGCGTCGTAGAGCGGGTTGAATTGGTGGAACGGACGGGTTGTTGGCGGATTCCTCGTTTGCGGTCGGCGAAACGAGGAGCTGTATCATGGCAGGATGGCGGCGAGCGGTCGAATTGGCAATGAGTGATGAAGAGCTGTCGACCTTGGCGGCTCTTTCGCGGTCGAGAACTGAGCTGGCGAGCCGGGTATCGCGGGCCCAGATGTGTTGGCGTATCGGGAAAATCCTTCGTTCTGCGCGGTGGGCCAAAGACTTGGGGTCCATCATCAGACGGTGCAGCGCTGTGTCGAGCGAGCACTGGCCGATGGCCCGCTGGTGGCCCTCGATGATCGTCCGCGACCGGGCAAGGAGCCGACGATCACGCCTGAGGCCAAAGCCTGGCTGGTGTCGCTGGCGTGTGACAAGGCCAAAGACCATGGCTATCCGCATGAGTTGTGGACGCGGCTCTTGGCGCGCCATGCGCGCGAACAGGGGCCGGCGGCAGGGCACGCGTGTTTGGCTAATTTGGTCCAGGGAACGGTGTGCAAGATCCTCGGCCAAGAGGAAATCAAGCCGCACAAGGTGAGCTACTACCTTGAAAATCGCGACGCCGAGTTCGAACAGAAGATGGCGGAGGTCCTGTGCGTTTATGGTGAGGTCCAAGTCCTGAAGAAAGCCTCTGCCAAGGGAAAGCGACGGGCAAAGCCGGTGACGATCGTCTCCTGCGATGAGAAGCCGGGAATCCAGGCCATCGCAACGACGGCGCCGGGTTTGCCGCCCAAGCCTGGCGGCCACGCCACCTTTGCGCGCGATCATGAATACAAGCGCCATGGCACGCTCAGCCTGTTGGCTGGGATTGATCTGCTGACTGGCAAGGTCCACGCCCTTGTCAAAGACCGCCACCGCAGCCGAGAGTTCATCGAGTTCCTCAGGCTTGTCGATGCCGCCTATCCGCCGAACACTGCGATCAAATTAATTCGTCGTTCGTGAAGAACGTTTCTGAGCGCCGTTTTAGGCAAGGTGTGGATGCGATAGGCGGCGGCAGAGAATCCGCAACAGGACGCGTAAAAGTTCCTTGAACCAGTGGCGGAGCAGGCTGAAGTTGTAGCCGGCGGCGGCGAGCACGGCGTTGATGCGGTCGCCGTCACGACCCTTGAGATGGTTGCGGCGCATCCGGTGGTCGTCCTTGAGATGGCCGATCACAGGCTCGACGGCGGCGCGACGCCGCATCTCGCGGCGGATGGCTTTGGTGACACGGCGAACCTGGCCGCTGATCCAGACCTTGAACCGGTCGGGATAGTTGTGGCCGCGATAGCCCTTGTCGCCGTGGATGCGGCGGGCTGCGACACCTGTGAGCTTTTCCAGATCGGCGATGACGGGGCCGAGCGTGTGGCCGTCATAAGGATTGCCGTGCAGGGCCTTGGCATGCAGCACGAACTGCCCGCCTTTGGGTGCTGTGGCAGGTGTGGCAATCGAGACTTTGCAGCCAAACTCGTAAGGTGCCCGGGCCTTGCCTTTGCCGACGCACTCGACCTCGGGGGCGTGCAACGAGTAGACCTTGGGGCCGCGCTGACGCGGCTCTTGATGGCGAACCCGGTGGGCGAGATCGAGCAGCGGACCAAAGCGATCCTCAAGCGCAGGGTCGCCCTCGATCTTGCGTCTGATGTCACGGATGACGCGGCCAAGCCGGGTGCGCAGGAATTTGAGTTCTCGCCGGGCACGCTTGAACTGGTGGGCGTGCGTGTAGCGCCCCACCATGATGGCGGCGCGCTTGGCCACGCGCAGATAGCTTTGGCGCAGTTCGACGCACTCGCGTTTGGCCAAATCGACCAGCTTCTCGATCGCCCGGTGCATGAGCCGCGCATCGCTCGGATGCGCGATCGCCTTTTCCTGGATGGTGGTGTCCACAATGACCCGCTCGAGATCTTTGGTCTCGATCGCCCCCGTTCGATGTGCCACCGAGAGGCTTTCTTGCAACAGCGCGGCGATCTGCTCCTCTCCCAGCCGCTGGCGCCAGCGGGTCAGCGACGAGCGATCGAACGGCAGGTCGTGCCGGAACACCACCTCGCCGCAGAAATACTGGAAATACGGGTTCTCGACCCACCTGTCGCACAGCGCCTCGTCAGAGAGATTGTGCATGTGCTTGAGGATGAACAGTCCGGCTACCAATCGTGTCGGCAACGGTGGCTGCCCCGGGCCGAGGCGACACACCGAACTGAAGCGTCCCGCCAGGAAGTCCCAATCGATCTCCGCCGCCAGACGCACCAGCGGATGGCGAAGGTTGATGATCTTTTCCAGAGATGGACGAAACAGATCGTCCTGACGATTGTCGCGCGGCTGGCTCATGGGCTCTCCCCAACAGCGAATCTCGCCGTCAAAGGAATCACGAAGCCGCCAAATCCGGAATCCCAAAACGCCAGAAAACCCAGACCTACCCACGGTTTTCTTGCAAAATCGAATACTTGCTCACGTCAAATCACAGCGACGGATCAATCACTTCCGAATTCTTCACGGACGACTAATTCTCGACAATCATTCCGCGCACATATCGAGAGAAACCAGAACCTGGCTCGCCACTCGGCCGGTTGGACGCTTCGAACTCACCTTCACCCCCAAGCACGGCTCGTGGCTCAATCTCATCGAGGGGTTCTTCTCCAAGTTCGCCCGTTCAGTCCTGCGCCATATCCGGGTGGCCTCAAAACACGAACTCAAAGAGCGCATCATGGCCGGCATCGACGACGTCAATCGCCATCCGGTCATCCACACCTGGTCCTACAAACTCGCCGACGCCGCCTGATACGATTCCAACCAAGAAAACGCTGAACTAGTTGATGAAGGAGCGAGCGATACGTCACCCCCGTACCGACCTCCGACCAATCGAAAAGTCGCCGACCATACCGGTCGTCGCGACCATAGCGAAGTGATCACCGCGACCGGGATCTCAAGATCTACGATCGCGATCATTAGCGCAACAGCACATCAGGCATTGCAGTCCAACTCTTCAGTTGAAGACACTCTCTTGTCATCCGGCACCTTCTTTGTCGGCACGACTCGACACTGCAGCGGCCTTGGAGAAGGCATCTGCCGGCCATCATTCATTCTCCCCTTCCGCTCGGTCACGTCAGGTTTTGGAAAGCTAACATGAGTAGACGAAGAGAATGAAGGAACGATGCCAGCAGACTGGCCATGGACCGATTCAACACGATCAACCCAGTCGATAAGCAGTCCGCTGCGTCCGATCGACGAAGCGGCCGCGGTATCGACCCAGGATCTCGCCGACAGTTTCCACGCGCTGAGCGTTCTGCCGAACAAGGTCGACGTTCTATCGTTCCTGCTTGGAGCGCAATTCGACGCAGCAAAGAAGGCCGTCGCGCTGGAGCTCGGTGCATAAGCAGCGACGGCTGGCCAACAACACAGAAAAGCATCATGAACGCTCAAGCCGGCGAGAGGTGTTGATCACCTCTGCCACCATCGGCCCGTTCGGCCGCTACCTACTCAGCGCAGGAACGAACCATTTCATCTCGGACCAGCGTGTGGCGGTCGGCGGCCCCGGCGAGGCGATCAACGCCGGTGAATTGCTGCTGTCGTCGCTCGGCAGCTGCTCGCTCGGGCTGATCCAGAAGACGGCGAAAGAATTGGGAATCGTTCTGCGCGAGGCCGGGTCCGACGTCTCGTTCCGGCGCCACGCCACCGATCCGACGAAGTACGAATGGATTCGCATCGCTGTGCGCCTGTCCGGCGTGACGGCGGGCGAGGCTGAGACGCTTGTTGCCGGCTTCACCGCGAACTGCCCGATCTACAACACGCTCAAGCGTGGCGGGCCCGTCGAAATCTCCTGGACTGTGAGCGGACCAATGCCTGACAAGCCGCCTTTGTCTCTGCAGGCCCGGTCTCCGGTAGCCATGCGGGCTGGCGGCATCCGGAAGCGGATGGCGACTTGCTGTCTGCCGCCTACTACCAGAATATCGGCCGGCTGTTGGAGCAGGGGCGCTTCGATCTTCTCTTCATCGCGGACAGCCTCGCGATCCCGGACACGCTGGGCGGCAGCCTGGACAGTTAGCTTCGCTACGGCTCGATCCGCTGGTGGTGCTCTCGATCATCGCGGGTGCGACCAAGCATCTCGGTCTCGGGGCGACCATTTCGACAACCTACGCCCAGCCCTATGTGCTGGCCCGGGCGCTCGCGACGCTCGACCACCTCAGCGGCGGCCGCGCCACCTGGAACATCGTCACCTCGTTCCAGGAGGCCGAGGCGCGCAATTTCGGCCTGACCGAGCAGCTCTCGCGCGAGGGGCGCTACGAGCGCGCCGACGAATTTCTCGAGGTCGTGACCAAGCTGTGGAATTCCTGGGAGAATGGTGCGCTGGTCCGGGATCGCCAGACGCCGCTGTTCGCCGACCCTGCGCGGGTGCACCGGATCGACCATTCCGGCAAATGGTTCAATGTGCGAGGCCCCCTCAATGTCAGCCGACCGCCGCAAGGGCGCCCGGTCTTCATCCAGGCCGGCACCTCCGATCGCGGCCGCGATTTCGCAGCGCGATGGGCCGAGATCATCTTCGTGACACCCGGCCCGATCGACGTCGCCGTCGAATTCCGCAACGACCTGCGCGCCCGCGCGGTCCGTTTCGGCCGTGACCCGGACACGATCAAGGTGCTGCCTGGCATAGTGCCGGTGATCGCCAACACGGAGAAGCAGGCCAAGGCGCTGCAGCACGAGCTCCAGGCATTGTCGTATCCAGAGTCTGGCCTCTCGACATTGTCCGATCATCTCGGCGTCGACCTCTCGCGCTTCCCGCAGGATCAGGTCCTGCCTGAGAACCTCGACGTTCCCGGCGTCGAAGGGCACTACCGCGAGGTCGCCGAGCTGACGCGCCGCTCGGGCGTGAGCCTTGCCGAGCTGGGACAGCGCTACGGCGCGGGGAGAACCACCAGTGGATTTACCGGCACGCCCGGAGCGGTGGCGGATCGCATGCAGGAGTGGTTCGAGGCGGGCGCCTGCGATGGCTTCATGTTGCAGGTCCCATATCTTCCAGGCGGCTTGGAGGAGCTGGTCCACGGCCTCGTGCCAGAGCTGCAACATCGAGGGCTGTTCCGCACTGAGTACGACGGCTCGAACTTGCGCGATTCTCTCGGCTTGCCCCGGCCGGCGGGCTGATGGTCGGCGCTGGCCCCGACGCAATGTTCTTCAGTTTCAGACACTCCCATGATATGCAGCACACCGTTGTGATCGTGCGACGAATGTCCATTTACGGCCTGAAAAACCCCGGGGCACAACCAGTAAGTCATTGATAGTGTTCAGCGCGCAGACTCTCAATCAGTGGCCCGGTCGGTGTTCATTCATTCAACAAGCTTAGGAATCTCTTGTTCAATCAATCGCTATAATCGGGTGTTGCGCCTCCCCGATTTGAACCTATCGAACGATGGCCTTGTAGTGTAAGCGGCGTTCTCAGGCCACGGCTTTGAGGGCTTGAGCGCGGTAGGCCCAGGGCAGAAGCAGGTCGATGTCTCGGTTTGGATGTCCGTTAGCCTGACTGGTGTCGCTGGCGTGTGACAAGGCAATGGCTATCCGCATGAGTTGTGGACGACGCGGCTCTTGGCGCGCCATGCGCGCGAACAGGGGCCGGCGGCAGGGCATGGGTGTTCGGCTAATTTGGTCCAGGGAACGGTGTGCAAGATCCTCCGCCAAGAGGAAATCAAGTCGCACAAGGTGAGCTACTACCTTGAAAACCGCGACGCCGGATTTGCCGCCCAAGCCTGGCGTCCACGCCACCTTTGCGTGCGATCATGAATACAAGCGCCATGGCACGCTCAGCTTGTTGGGTGGGATTGATCTGCTGATTGGCAAGGTCCACGCCCTTGTCAAGGACCGCCACCGCAGTCGAGAGTTCATCGAGTTCCTCAGGCTGTCAATGCCGCCTATCCGCCGAACCCTGCGATCAAATTGATTCTCGACAATCATTCCGCGCACATATCGAGAGAAACAAGAACCTGGCTCGCCACGACCGGTTGGACGCTTCGAACTCACCTTCACCCCCAAGCACGGCTCGTGGCTCAATCTCATCGAGCGGTTCTTCTCCAAGTTCGCCCGTTCAGTCCTGCGGCATATCCGGGTGGCCTCAAAACACGAACTCAAGGTGCGCATCATGGCTGGCATCGACGACGTCAATCGCCATCCTGTCATTCATACCTGGTCCTTCAAACTCGCCGACGCCGCCTCATATGATTCGAACCAAGGAAACGCTGAACTAGTTGTCGTTCGGGCCTAGGTCTTTCAACAGTGAAGCCGCAAGGGCTTCTTCAGCAATCGACAGACAATGGCGCTGCATCGCTGCCATCAATGCGTCGTCCCACATCGCATGGACAGCCTTTCCTGTTAGGGGCTGTCCCATATCTGATACGCCTTCGGCGGCGACCTCATAGTCGCTTGCATTAAAACGCCAAGGTTGCGCGCCGTGCTCGCGCATCACGTGGTTGCCGATTCTTACGCCTGGCCAATCGAAATCGCCGTGATAGCGAAGCTGCGCTCGTGCTTTGGCCAGTTGCGATAACAGGCATCGCTGCGCGGCAGCAGGCATGCCGTCCGTGCAGACGAGCGGTGCGCAGCCGGCGCCCCAGTGATCCGCAGCGATGGCGACAAGATTAGGATTTTCGCAAACATAAATCGTGCGACCGGTCACGTCCCAGGACAACGGGGCGCGCAAAAGCGAACGAAGCGAAGCATAGGCCGGCTCTCCTGGTGACCAACCGTGGCGCTCAGCGCTACGTATGGGCAGGTTTAGAAATAACACCGGACGTGCCAACTCGTTAACAAGCACTCCTGCTTTCGCCCAGACGTCGCGGTGGCTTTCCACACCGGCCTGCTCTAGGTCGTTATCCTCATCCCTTTCACCCACAGTAACGCCAGCACCACAGCCATCGGACCGCGTCGTCAACTGACGCCAGATCGTTAGGACCAACGTGGCCGCCGGTTGGCCGCTGTCAAGCCCATGGGGATCGCCCAGCGCATCGGCGGCCAATTGCGAACGCGTTATGCCGATCGCCGGCAGACGCTCCAACGTGGCTTCGACGCGGCGGCAGATCTTGAGCGCCGCAGTTGGGCTCTGCCGCGCGAGCCGCTTGAGCAATCCCATGCCCGCGGACGTTCCGAGCAATTCGATCAATGAGCTGTGCGTGCAGCGATCCAGCACATCGGACCACATCGTTTGTATTGCCAAACGCCTCGTGGCGAGATGCGCGATCGGGCCATCGAGTTGCTCGAGTGCATCACGCAGCGAAACGGCGACGCCAGCATTTCTGAACGCGGTGTCGATGAGGCCAACATCAACCTGTAGGGAATTCGCGTAGCGGCCAGGGCGACCCAGCAAGGACGCCAGTGCAGCGTGTTCATCCACGGTGAGTTGGCCGATGCGAAAGCCTTCGATCGCGGTATCCAGCGGTGCCCGTTCGAACCGCTGGCGCAGGCGCTTGCGCAGCGAGGCAAAGCGATCGCCGCCGAGCAGGCGCTGCAGCCGTGGATCGATCACCGAACTCATCTCGACGCAAATCTGCGATCGGGGTCGCTTTCGCGCGTCTTGGCGCGGCCATCCCAGGTCCAGCGCGAAACGAACACCGCGTCGATCCCTTCGCGCCGTTGCAATTGACAGATGGCGACGCCGGGCAACTCGGCATAACATGCCCATTCGCGCTCGCTCGTAATCACGAAGTCGAGGTCGAACTCGCGGATCAGCCCCATACAGTGGGCGCGCGCGGCGTCATCAATGCCGGCGAATGCTTCATCAAGCAGCATGAGACGTGGTGCCAGCTTGTAGCTGCCCTGGCTGTAGAAACTGGCGATCGCGGCGAACAGCGGCACGGTAAGGCCGAGCGCACGTTCGCCGCTGGAGGCCGGGCCCGAAAGCTTGCGCCAGTGCCCGTCTTGCCAGCGCTCGACGCGAAAGCGGTGCCAGCGTCGATAGTCCAGCGCGCGCGTCAGTTGGTCGATCAAGGCGCCTCCCGACTCGGTCCCGACGCCTGAAACGGTGCGTTCCCGCTCCAAGGCAATGCGTTGCTGCAGCATCGCGCCAACCACCCGCCGATCTTCGGCCGACCACAGATCTGCGCTGGTATTGAGCAAGCGTTTTCGCGCCGCATCGAGGCCGACCGGAGCGCCTTCTTCTTCGCCCAACGGTTGCCATAACAGTCGGTAGCGGACACCGGTTGATGTCGGACGGCTGTACAGTTCCTTGTTGATGGCGTCGCGTCGGTTTTCCGCCGCCTGCAGCAGTCGCTGCACCTCGGATGCGATTTCGGCCTGTAGATGGTTCTCCAGCACGGTTCGTTCTTGCGCCGTGAGCAACTCGCTGCGCTGGGCGATCTCCTCGACCAGCTGCGCGGCGAGACGATCCGGGCGTTCGGGCCTGTTCTGGTAAATGACGTGGGCGATCAATCCCCAGTCGTTGTGCTCGGACTGCGCACGGTGACCGAGCGCGCCGAGAGTCGTTTGCAGCTCCGTCAATTCTTGGCTGATTTCCTTTTGCACGCGCGTCCAGGTCTCTTCTTTGTCGTCCAGCGAAGACAGCGCCTGTTCCGCGCGGCGCGCGAGGGTGAGGGCAGGATCGATCGTCCAGACAGCGACCATATCGGGCACTTCAAGCTGCGGAAGCGCCGCGGCGAGCAGGCCGGTGCTCGCGAACTGCTGGAACTTCGAAATGGCTTCGGCGCGTGCGTCGCTGCATCGTTCGAACTGCGTGTTCGCATTGTTGGCTTGTTCCTGCGCGACCGCGCGCGCCTGACCGGATTTGTTCAGACTCTCGCGTGCCCGACCAAGGCCGGTCTCGCTGGCATCGACGGCATCACGGGCTTTGAACAGTTGCTGCCGTAATTCCTCGACCTTTGCGCCGATCGTTTCGCGCAGCACCTCGAACCGAGTGGACGCCTCTTCGTCCTCGATCCGGGCGACCGCGCAGCGTTCTTCCTGCGCCGTCAGATCGTCATGTGCCTCGCTTTCGCGCAGACGTTCTTTTTTAAGGTTGGGCAGGGCCAGGCGCGCCTCCTGGATCGCCTGCGTCAGGTCAATCTGGGCATTCTGATAGCTGCTGAGGGCCGTCTCGACGCCCGTGAGGTCGGCCGGCGATGCAGGCAGGCGCAGGTCGGTGGCGTCGGCAACGCGCCGCTGCCGCGCCGCCTGCAAATCCTGCTCGCTCGCATCGCGCTGCACGGTGGCTTCGGCCCACCGCTGGCGGGCGGTATCCGCTTCGCGTGCAGCGGCAGCCGCCGCCAGATGGGATTTGCGCAGGGCTTCGTCCGATGGAGCCAACCGCCATTCTTCAGCGGCCTGATCCTGATCCTTGCTGAGTTGATCGGCTCCCTCTTGCACGGCTGCAAGTGCGTCAGCCAGCTGCGCCAGCCGAGCGGAAATCTCGGACAACCGCCGCGCGCGGGCGGCGGCGCGGGCCGCATAGCCAATATAGACGGCTTCCGGTTTGCTCCAGGCACCGGCGAGCGCACCGAGCCTGAAGCGGCCGTCCGCTGCGATCCAGGTTTCGCAATCGATGGGATCATCGTCGGCACAGACAATGCCGGATAACAGTTGCTCGACGACGATTGTGGGGACCATGCTGTCGGGCGGCACGTCGGCCTGCAACCAGTTGGCGAGCGACGACGATTGGGATGGACGCGCCAGCATCTGCGTATCGAACAGCGGAACGTCGCCATCGCCGGACTGCAAACGGCCATCGGGCGAGAGCCAGGCATCGAGCAGGCCAGCGGCTTCGAGTGCAGCTTCGAGGCCGGCCCGTTGCGAAATGGTGAGCGCCGCGCGAAAATCCACCAATTGCCAGAGCGGGGCGCCGTCGCGACCGTTCCGAACATTGTCCGCGCGAGTATGAGGCTGCGGCGGCATGGTATCGACGCCACCTTCGAGGCGAAGGCGTTCGTCGTCGAGTGCCTTGCGCTCGGCCTGTAGGGCTTGCTGGTGGCCCTCCAGCGACACGCGCTTGGCCGCCAAACGCTCGCTGGCCTGCTGTTGCGCGACCTGCAAGCGCTGCCGCGCCGGATTGTCGCCGTCCATTGCGATGCCCCATTCGGCCAGGACTGCAAGCGCGTCGAACCCGTCATCCGGGCCGATCCGCAATTGCTTCAAACCGTCTAAGCAGTTCTGCCAGGACTGAACCAAGGCCTGCCCTTCACGCTCCACATCGGCATCGGCGTGCTCGCGCCGTTCCGCTGCGACTTCGGCAGCTTCCCGCGCTTCATCGTGCCTCGTCTGGCGCTGCGCATGCAGGGCTTCGGCGGCAGCCACCTCCGCATCGCGCCGGCGTAGCGTCGCGATCTGGTCGCGCCGGTCGGAGACCAGAGCGCGAAGCCCGGAGCGAGCGCTTTCGAAAGCGGGCGGCGTCAACTCGCCAAGGGTCGCAGCGTCCAGCGCGGCGAACGGATGCTCCGCATGGAAGCTCGCAACCCCAGCGGCCTCGGCATCGGGGATACATTTCCGGCGCAGGTCGGCGATCTGACGTTCGGCCGCCGCCACGCGCAGCGCTGCCTGTTCTTTTTCCTCGATAGTACGGTCCAATCGTCGCCGCGCCCCGGCGACCGCATCGGCTGCGATTCCGAATGCCCGCTTGCGGGCGGCTGCATCGCTCTCCGCGCTTTCGAGGCGGTTCGCATCTTCCATCCCGGCGCCCGATTGCAGGGTTTCAAGGCGGGTTCGTTCGCGTTTGAGTGCGACTTCGGCCGCGTCTCGGGCGAGATGCGCATTTGCTTCGTCGGTCTGGGCCGTCTCAAGTCGCCCCTGCGCTTCGCCGCGCGAACGGCTCGCATTGTCGAATTCCGTCTGCGCCTGGCGCAGCGTGCGGGCCTGTCGCCGGCTCTGCGTTCCCGCATAGATACGATAGCGCTGATCGAAGCGACCCACGGCCTTTGCCAGCGCCCGATAGTCCTCGAGCTGACGGCGATCGTCTTCCAGCTGGCCGAGCGCTTCGGCGACATCGCCGAGCAGTTCCGGCGCCAGCGGCGGCAGGGCCTCGGTGAGCGCGTTGGACAGCGCCGCTTCATCGGGCTTCTTCGACAGTTGCGGCTGGCGCAGCTGAATCAGCGTATCCATCAGCGCGTCGTAGCGCCTAGCGCCCAGGTGAAACAGGCGTTCATCGACCGCGCGGCGGTAGCTGGCCCCGGTGTCGAACATCTGGCCACGGCCACCGAGCGCATCGCGCAGTCGCTCGCGCGTCAGGACCACCCGTTGCTCGCTCATCAGCCAGAGGTCCTGATTGATGCGCGCCGCGTTGTCCGCATCGTCCAGGATGAAGAACCAGCTATCGACCTGCGGCCGCGCCGCGACGGCGGAGAGCCCTGCGCCGAGCGTGAGGTAGTGCAGCGTGCCATCGTCGCCGCGACGGCCGAACTCGATCCAGGCATAGCCGGTTCGTCGGTCGTAGCTATTCATCAGCAAGTTCCAGGACATCTTCTTGCCGCTGTCGCCGTCGGGCTCGATGCGGGAAGACTTGAGTTGCGCATCGAGCAGAAACGGAAGCGTCAGTGACAGCACCTTCGATTTGCCGGTGCCGTTATTACCACGCAGCAACAGGTGTCCGTCGCGGAACCAGAATTCTTCGCTGTCATAGTGGAACATCTCCACCAGCCCGAGCCGCAGCGGTTGCCAGCGGAGCTGTGACGGGACCGGAAGCGCCGGGCGCTCCATTAAGGCAGTAAACGAAGCCGGACGATCGTTCATGCGAGACCGAGTTGGCCAGCGGCCGCTGCCGGCATGCGTTCCGTATCACGGAGGTTACGAATCTCTGCCTCGCCGAGTCCGAAACGGGTGATCGCCGGCAGCGGATGGATCCTGTCGGCGTTTCTCACGACGAGCTGCAGCTTCTCCAATCGCTCAATCGCGATCAGTGCAAGTTCGCGCTCGGCACCGGCTTCCCGCGCCGACTTGCGCCAGTATCGGCCATATCGGCCCTTGGCGTCGCGCAAGAAGGCGATAACGTCCTGGTCCGAGTAGCCGGCTGATGGGGATGCTGCCGCGGCATCCTCCATTTTTTGCCGCCGAATCCCACTGGCGAGGAATTCCGCAACCAGCAGCGTGGCGTGAGCATCGGTGCCTTCTGCAGGCATGGCCACATCGGTCAGCACCCCGGCCTCATCCACCAGCGCCAGCCCCTCGGCGCGGTGCTCCGCAACGAGACCTGCGGCGTCGCACAGACGGGCGGACATCACGCCGCGCTGGTTGACGAAATAAGCGCGGGCTTCCGCGTCCAACGTGTCGATATAGATCACCGGGTCATCGAGAAGGCGCCGCGCGAGTTGGTGGCGGAGCGCGGTCCGGCGCCCGTCATCGCTGTCCGACACATGCTCGCTGACCAAGGCCTGCAGGCGGGCTTCAAGCGAGGCAGGAGCGTCGTCCGGTCGCCATGTGGATGGACCACGCACGGCCGCCAGCATGCGAGCGTACGACGCTGTACGTCGTAGAGCGCGTCGGCCTGCTCGCCTCCGCCGTGGACAAAGGCATCTTCGTCGCCGAGCACGCGCTGCAGAACGCCGATCTCCAGCAGCGTCCGGCAGACTGCGACCAATTCGCGCCGCTCGTGATGGGTGCCCAGCGTGAACGCAAAGCCGAGCGCGGCCAGCGCCGGCTCAGCGGCGTATTGCAAAAGCCGCTCGCCGAGCAGCCGCAGCGTGATCTGCGGCTCGGCGCGTTCGAGCACGGCACAGGCCAGGCAAAGCAGTACATAACGGCGCCGGTCGTAACCGGGCAGGCCGCGCATGCTGGCGGAGAGGTCCGCCGGCCGCTTGTAGAGCCGTGCCCCCTCCTGCTCGATCTGCAGCGGCCAGCCGGTTTCACGCGCGAACCAGCCACGCAAGGCGTCGGCCTGACGACGGACCGCGGCAAAGTCGTTATGGGCCGGGGTCATCAGCGGTGTCATCAATAGCGCGCGCACCGCGCTCCGAAACTCCTCGCGCTGGTGCTGTCGTTGTTGCTGGCCGATCCTACGACTATCCCCGGCGAGATCGGTCATCGGATATCCTGCGTCGATGTGATCGTAATCAGGTGATCGCGTCCGGAAAAAACGCCATGTGGCGTGTGGATCTCGGTCCGGCTCTCGGCTGCGAGGGGTGTCAGGCTGATATGCAGCAATCCGTCGCCGGTCTGCCGCGCCACGGCGGCGTCCGGCCCGGCCTGTTCCGTCAGCGCTTCGCCGAGCAGCCCGAGAAAAAGGCCAAAGGCATGCTGATCGAGCTGGCCGAGATCGGAAAGCCGCGTGGCCTGACCGGTCGCGAGCCGTCTGCGCGCGGCTTCGACCTGCAGCGACTCTTCGGCGAGTTCGAGCGCCAGCCGTGCGCGAGCCTCTGTGCGGTCGCGGATGCGGGCCATCGGGCCGCGCGGCGCAGCCTCGCCATATTCGCGCAGGCGGGGATGAATCTGGAGCGGCGGCGCATCAGCCCAGCGCGTGCTGGCCGGCAGATCCGCATCCGCGTCGGTATTCAGCGCGAAATGCCGCGCCGGATTGAGCGCGAATGCAGCGCGCCCCAGCCGGTGAGCGTCGCCATCGTTCTGGCAGGCCGCAAACCAGCCAGCGAGGACGCGAAAATCCGCGGAGCGATCGCTGCGACCGCTGCGGCGCTCGTTGATCGTGGCGATCGCGCCGAGCAATTGCGGGATTGCCGATCTTGCTCTTGCCCTCAGCAACTCGGCTTGCGAAGGCTCATGGCCGCTCCGGAAGAACCAGCCGTGCAGGCCTGTCCAGCGCTCGCGCCAGGCATTTCGGTAAAAGGCCTGTGCCTCGGCGCGATCCGTTACATCACCGGGCGCGGCATCGCGTGCTTCGCGTACAGCGACCAGTTGCAGCAACGCGTCGATACGTGGCTCCAGAGCAAGGATGTGGCCTGCTATAGTGTCGGAGCGGCGCACCAGATCGCCAATAAAGCGCTCTAGATAGTCGATCAACTGGCGCTTGTAAGTCGCCACGGCCGTCGCTTCCGCCTGCTGCAGCGCGATGCTGCGGGCAACGCCGGCCATGAAGGCTTGTGCATTGTCAGCCAGACTTTCGAACACGCGCACAAGATCACGTAGTGTTTCGTGAACCTTCGCGACATCGGCCTCGCTTGCGTCAGCCAATGTCCGAAGCGCCTGCAGCCGGTTCGCGATGTCTTCAAGCGCCACCGTCTGCAGCTCGGCACGCCGTTGCAGCGTCGCAACGAACAGCGCCAGCGATGTTTCGACAGCCTCGCCGCCGTGCGAGAGACGATACAGGAAACGGGCACGGTAGAAATCGCCGAGACTCGAAACCCGCGCGGTGTCAGGATGCGATTCCAGATTGCCCCAGGCGGTCAGTTGGGCAAGCGCAGCGTTGACGTCCTCGATCCGAGTCGACATGCCGGACCATCGGGCCTCGCCCAGGACTTCGTCAGGCCTCAATTGCAAACGGTACTGCCGTTTGGCTGCGGCAAAGACGTCCATGATGCAGCGATAAAAGTCAGACTTCTCGGCACTCACATGCCTGAAAAGTTCAGCTGAATTGCTTACAGCGCGCATGGGGCTTCTTGCCTAAAGTCTTCCGCTGAAATTGCCGGTCCGCGCGACAGCGTAATACATTTACCGTTGGGCGACAGCAAAATCGGGTTCCATCCACTGGCGTGCGCAGCAAGGCGTCTCACACCTCTGATGGACGGGCCGAAATTATAATGTGATTTCAAATGCATATAAGCTCGCAGTTGTATTCCGAATGGCGCGCTATCCGTCTCGTTCATATAGCTTCGACTTTGAGATTGGCCTGGACCCGGCCCCAGACTAAATCTCAGCTTAGTCTGGGTTTTAATCTGGGAAAAGTTTATCGCCGGCAGCTCCTGAGGCTACTGAAAACCGAATGTCGTTAGGTTTTGTTGAGCTTGTCGAGCGCGGTCATCTCTTCTGACGAGAGAACAATTCTGGCTCCGCCGACGTTCGTTTTCAATTGCTCTATTGATGTGGCGCCCGGAATGACCCGAATGGTAGGAGACTTCGCCAGCAGCCATGCAAGGGCGACCGCAGCTGGTGCGACCGAATGAGCGGCCGCTAGGTCCCAGAGCGGATCGAGAGCCCGGCTTATTTCAGCCAGGCGTCCCGGTTCGAAGCGAGGGTCCTTCGCGCGATAATCAGTTGACGAGCGTTTCGTTTTCACATCGGGAATGCGCCCGAGTATCCCACGCCCGAGAGGTGAGTAGCAGACAAATTCGATGCTTTGGTCGTTCAGATATGTGAGGAGCCCTTTTTCCGGCTCACGCTGGATCAGAGAATACTCGTTTTGAACGAAAGATATCCGGTGCACCGCGGACGCTCGCTGCACCGTATCTGTGTCGGTAGCAGACAAGCCAAGGCCAAGCACTTTCCCTTCTTTCACGAGATCCGACACCGTGCCAACGACCTCTTCGACCGCGACGTTTGGATCGGGTCGATGCTGATACAGGACGTCAATGTAATCACGGCGTAATCGGCGCAGCGACCCTTCTACGGCTGAACGAATCGATTGCGGCCTAGAGTCCAATCCTACGATCTTGCCGGCTTCGAGGAGATATCCGAATTTAGTGGCGACCTCGACTCGGGCGCGATGGGAGCCGAGCGCATCGGCTAGCAGCTCTTCGTTGACGAAGGGACCGTAAAGCTCGGCCGTATCGAAATGCGTGACGCCCATATCGAGAGCTTGCCGGATGATCTCGACGGCAACATCACGTGCGATATGGCCGTAGATCCCGGTCAACGCCATGCATCCCAAACCGACACGCTTGGGACTGCAAGATGCCTCGTTCATTGAGGCCTAACAGCCGTCAGTCGAGATCGAACGATCTCAACAACGCGCTGCACCAGTTCTTTCCCATTGGCAGAGGTCAGGATTAGAGCGTTTGGCTCGATCTGGCTGACAAGCCGTTCGATCGCCGTCGCCGCAGCCATGCGAAACTCGCCGTCCAAATCCCGTCCCGCACCGACCTCGATATTACTGTCCAGCGCCGTTCTGATCAGGACATCGTAATCGGGGGTATGCGCCGTCGCGATCGTCATCAGTTCTTTCGACCGTCTGCTGTCGAGTGTTCGACCGGATAGCTCCAAGCCGGCTTGCAGGTATCCCAACGCATCGATGACTGGTCGGTCGACCAGAATAAGATCACTTTGAAGCGAAGCCTCGGCTTCGCAACGCAGGCATTCCGCCATAATCCAGAGCGTGCTTTCATAGGTGTGCTTCTTCAAGATCGGGAAGCCGAGATCTTTTGCCCTGCGCGCGAAATCGCCGATGCGGTGAATTCTCAAGCCTTCACCCTCGAGCTCCTGCTTAAGACGCTCAAGGAACGTGGTCTTTCCGGACGAATGCGTGCCGGCAATGGCGATCTTCACCAGAGGCGAAATCACAGCAGTGATCCCTGTTTCGGGTCCAGAATGTTCGCTTCCACGATGGCTCTGCGCCGTTCGTCGGTGGTCAGCGGCGACAATAAATGGATCATGAGGAGGGCGGTGAGTGTGGCGTCGTAAAGCGCCGAATGGTGCTTCGCGCCGGTACGATGAGCGGCTTCGTCGGCTAGTCGGAATTCAGTGCCGAGATTAGCGAGCCCGTAAGACGCCAATCCCGGCTTCAGCATCTTCGTGAGCTTTAACGTGTCGATCGCGGAACTAGGTTTCCAATCGGGGATCGACCTGGTCAAAATATCAACCTCGATCTTTACGTTGTGACCGACGATCGGCGCCTCCTCGATCAATGTTATGATATCGTCGGCGATGTCCGCGATGTCCGGAGACCCCACGACGTCGTCGTCCGTCAGCCCATGAATGCGCGTGGCGGCCGGTTTGATCCCGTGCTCTGGTCGAACGAACCAATGACGCTTATTTTCGGTCAGAACCAATCGATCGACCTGCAGCATCGCCAGCTCGACGATTTCGGGCGGAGAGCCACCGCTGCCTTCGCCGTCGATGACCCAGAACCGCTCGATATCTATTCCCATCCGACTTCAGCCCGTCCGTGCCGCCCATGAAGGTGCGGGTGCGATCGATCGTGGACCTGATAATTAAGCGCGTGTTGGATAAAGTAACGCTGCTGCTCAGTGCTCCCGCTCAGCTCGATTCGACGGTCGTCGATCGATATGTGATCTGTCTTGAGTTGCGCAAGCGCCGCCAGTTCTTGCACCCGGGAAACGTCGGGTTTTAAGTGAGTCCGGGTGCAGCGAGCGACCTGCGGCCGCGGACAGATGTCGCAAATCTCGCGCACTCCGAAATGGCCGTTGTAATCGGCGATGCCGTGGGCGTAGGCCACGCCGCACGACGTCTTCCGGAAGAGCGGCTTGCCCGCGAACGCGTTCGTCACGCGTCGCTCGATCTCCGCCGGCAAGATCTTGCGTCTTGCGATCTCCGGATAGAGGTCCGCTACCCCGGCGCCTCGGAGATGTTTGCGGATTTCCTCGCGATGAAAGAGACCGGTGAATACCGTCGCATCGGCATACTCGGACAAGGCCAACGCCCGGTCGATATGGTTGTCCGAGTCATTCAGCCCGGCGATCAGCGGCCTCCAGTATAGAATGGCTTTGGTTCTTGATGCATTGTCGTGAAGGACGCGCAGCGAATTTTTTGCATGCGCGCTGTCCACGGGCTCCACTCGCGCGTCCTCGATGCCAGACCAAGTGACGAGGATGGTCAGACGAAGGTTCTTCAGCCGCTCCAGCCGTTCCATGTCGTCAGGCTCGATCTTCCATCGGGTAATGACGAGCACGGAATTCTTGAGCCCCCTGTCATCAAGCAGCTCCAGCGTTGCAACGAGATGTTCCTTCACGCCTGGCAGGAAGGGATCGGTCGCCCGGTTGAAGATCTGGATCGGTGTCGCATCGGGCCGGAAGGCCCAGTGGTTGACCAAGAGGTCAACCGCCTCGCGATCGCTGACGACCAGATGCGGCTGCTTCATGTCGAAGTTCTGGAAAAGATGGCGGACGCAGTAGCCGCAGTCGAGCGGGCAGCCGACGACATGGTTGAGGCTGAGGCCGGATTTTCGGTATTCGATCACGTCCCGAAGCGAGTCCGGAAGGTTGGCTGGGGCTGCTCGAAGGACTGGCATGGTTTGACGAATCCAGCAGAATATTCTATCGGGAAATGCGGGGGAGAAGCGTTTAACGGAGAGGTTGTGACTGCGCAAGGCCTTTTTTTCAAAGCATTTCCGGCCTGCGCGCCGGCGCACAGACGACGTGAATGAGCCTATGAAAAAGCTGAACCCGCAGCGCCTGCAGGCGGGCGACATCATCCTGACGTCAGGTCCGAACAAGGTGAGCAAAGCCGTCCGGCGCATGACCAAGAGCGAGATTTCGCATGCGATGGTCTACGTCCAGCACTCCTCCCTGATCGACGCAACGGCGCATGGCGTTCATTCCAGCAACCTGCAACGGCTTTTCCTGGAAGACGATGCCGTCGTTTCGTCTTGCGACATCGAACGCCGTTGGGTGAAGAGGTGATCCGGAAGGTTACCGATTTCGCCAGAGCTGCCACCGGCACCGAATACTCCAAGAAGGAGGCGATGGCCGTTGTCGCACGGAAGATTCGGCGTACCGGAAACCGCAAGCAGTTCTGTTCGCGGCTAGCCGCCCAAGCCTACGCTTTTGCCGGAATCAGCCTTGTGCCGAATCCCGACTATTGCAGCCCCGAAGACCTGCGGATGAGCGGGCAGCTGGTTGAGATTTCCGACGTGGAGCTGCCTGCTTCTGATCAAGAGGTCGCCTTCTGGGAAACCAGAGCGTTCCCTGGCGGCGATGACCGAGGCGACCAATGCGGCTCTTAAAGCCGCCCGCCGGCGGTCGAACAGCATTCAAAGCCTCAACGACATCATCGATTATTTGCTGGCCCATCCCAATGAGGATCGTCACCTCCGTCGGGCCGAATCAGGATATTTGACGGTTTGGCAGCTCGAACTCACTGTATGCGCGCCTGATGGCTTTGCACCGGATGCGGGTCGAGACGGCCCGGGCCTGGCTGGCAGAAAGTGCCGGGAACACCTAGCTCGCTCGTGGCCGGGTCGGACTGAAATCAGGATAATTTGGCCAGTTAGCAGGAGCGTCCGAAGTTTGTATACATATTTCGGTCAGGTGTGTCCGAGAAAGTTATACATTTTTCGGACATGAGCGACGACTCACCTGATCTCAAGACCGCAATCCTGGAGGGCATCCGGGCGGATGCCCCACGCAAGGTCTGGACGCCGACCGATTTCGTCGACCTCGCTTCGCGAGACGCCGTCGACAAGACGTTGCAGCGGCTGACCAACGCCGAAAACCTTAGGCGGATTGACCGCGGGCTCTACGACCAGCTCGGTTTCAACAAGCTGACCCAGAGACCCAACCCGCCCGATCCGCGATCCGTCATCGACGCCGTCGGGCGGCGTGACCAGAACCGGATGCTCGTCGACGGCATGACCGCCGCGAACGACCTGGGCCTGACCGACGCTGTGCCAGCGAAAATCGTGGTCCATACCGACGCGCGCAAACAGCCGATCAAGCTCGGCAACATCACCATTACCTTCCGTCCAACCGCTGCCAGTAAGCTCTTTTGGGTCGGACGGCCGGCCATGCGCATCATCCAGGCACTTCACTGGTTGCGTGATCTCCTGGCCCGTGAAGGCGAGAGTGACCGGGTTAAACGAAAGCTTGCCAAGCTCTTCGACGACCCGTCGCCAGGGCCGCCGCTTAAAGCCGATATCAACGCCGGCATGACCGCGCTTCCGACCTGGATGTGGGCGTTCCTCAAGCCCGCTGATCGAAAGCGACATCAATGTCCAAGCTCGACACGTCGATGGGCAGTGTTCAAGCGGCTTAAATCGGCGTGTCAACGTCGTAAGCTCTCCACGCCTGAAAGTTGACCTTTCTTCCGAAGCCAAGTTGGCCCATCTGCTATCGGATCGGCGGGTAAATGCTAGGAGACCGGGTCTGTTAGAGCTGCAACGCGGAAGCGCTGAGCACTCCTACGGTTCGCATGCGCGGTTTCTTTATCTCCGCCGCAAGACGGCGGAGCGAGCCGTAAACCCGACGCAAAAATGCTTATCCCCCCAACAACAGCAGGAATAATGCGCTGGTCTTGAATGTCAATTTAGGTGCTGACCGGTCAAACGGCGCAACGCAGCGGTTGCTGCTCTCTTCTGCGGTGCAATCGAGGGTATTTCCATGCGCAATCATAACCTTGTTTCCGGTAGCTTCCTGGCACTGACCGCGGCCGGCCTCGCGCTGCTCTGCTCGAGCCTACTCGTCTTTGCCTTCGCTTAGCGGCTGCATCCGACGACGAGGAACCGATCGACATCGAGCATATGGAATTATGAGCCGATGGTCTTGCTGCGGTGAAGGTTGCTGAGCGTCGGCATCCAGTAGGCGTTCTGCAGCATTGGCGGCTTCGCGGCAAAGCCGCCGTTTCTAAGCGGTTTCGATCGATATCTTGTCCTCTGGAGGAAGAACGTCGCCTCATGAAGTTGACGGTATTGCCCGTCAGTCGCTGTAATTGTCGATTGCCGGCGCCGTCGGCACAAGCCGACAGTCGTTGGTGAAATCCATCGAAAAGCGGCATCAGAACGCGGACTTCAGGCGTCAGTGCCGCGCCATTGTATGAATCAATATCGCCATATCGGTACTGTGCAGGGCGAACGCGACCATTACACGAGCCGACGTTTGTGGAGAGCGGCAAAGTGCAATGGCGGCGGCCAAACCAATTCCAATTGGACGAAGCAGAAAATGATCTGGCTGCAGACAATTTGATGCGCTCGGGAGCGACATAGTCCGATCTGAGCGCAGGTCCACCGCGACGGATCAGCTAGTCCGAAATGGAAACGAGGCGGCTGAAGCCATCGGCATGATGATGTAACGCCAGCCATGACGGCAAGACTAACTTGTTCAAGGCCGCAACCAGACACCTGTTCGGGGACGACCTCGATGGCAGAATGGGCCCTGCTGCTTGTGAGCGCCGCGACGGCGGTGCTTGCCGGCATCACGGCTGCGGAGGCGGCCGACTGTCCGCGCAAGGACGCACTCGGGACCTCGCGCGTGCTCGCCGTTGACGCCAAGACTCATCCGCGGGTTGGACTGAAGAGCTTTCCCCAAACTCTCCCCTTGGCCGACCACGAGGTCGTGCTGACCTTCGACGACGGGCCCCGGCCGCCGTACACGGAAAAGGTGCTGGCGGCGCTCGCGCAGGAGTGCGTCCGAGCCACGTTCTTCCTGGTCGGCAAGTCGTCAGCCCAATTTCCCGAGCTCGCGCGGCGCGCGGCCGCGCAAGGCCACACCATCGCGCACCACACTTGGTCGCATTCGATGGCGTCGAAGATCAGCTTCGAGAAGGCGAAAGAGGACATCGATCGCGGGATTGCCGCCGACGAAATGGCGCTCCATGGAGTATCGACAATGGCGCCTTCGACGCCGTTCTTCCGCTTCCCCTATTTCGACTCGACCCCTCAGACGCTCGAGCTACTCCAGTCTCGGGGCATCGTCGTGTTCGGAGCGGACCTGTGGGCCAGCGACTGGGAGGAAATGACGCCAGACCAGGAGCTGAAGCTGATCACCAGCTGGCTCAATGCCGAGGGGAAGGGGATCATTCTGTTTCACGACGCCAAAGCACATACCGCCGCGATGATGCCCGCCTTCCTACGGTACCTGCACGACAACCGCTATCACGTCGTTCACATCGTTCCGACGGCGCCGCTGCAGATGAATGCCGTAGGCATTGATGGTCGAATGTCACGACGGCGCAGAGTGGAGTAATCCCGAATCAACTAAGCCGTCGTTCATGCTAGCCGGTGCAATGATGAAGGCGGAATCGGGCCCGAGCCGTTTCGGGCAGGTAGGAACCGCAAAGTGACGTGGATCACTTCAGACGTCTGCCTCATCCTTGCCGTTTACGCGCCGGCAGGAGTGGCAGGGGCGCATAGCCGCTCGGTATCTTCGTCGTGCAGCACTTCCTGATTTTGGAATGGAGAAAGCGATCTTCCGCTGAATGCCGCGACCGTCTCAAGCTGTGACGCGTGTCCGCAAGCACTAGACCCTATGTTTGCCCTCTGAGGTGACGGGCGGCCCGCCCCGCGGCAAGCTCCTATCGAGGGTTGCGCCCGATGGTCCCGGCGCCGAGCCTCAAGCATGGGGAGCGGGCCTGATGAACGATAGCATTTTCGTGGGGCTGGATGTGCACAAGGCGACGATTTCGGTTGCAGTGGCCGAAGCGATGCGCGGCGGGGAAGTTCGTAACTTGGGGATCATCCCTAATCGCGCCGATCAAATCGCCAAGCTGGCGAAGAAGCTTGGCAAGGGTGACCGGCAGGTAAGTTTTTGTTATGAAGCCGGCCCCTGCGGATACGGCCTGCATCGACAACTGACTGGACTGGGGCACAACTGCATCGTGGTGGCCCCCTCGCCGATCCCGACGAAAGCCGGGGATCGGGTAAAAACCGACCGGCGCGATGCGGCGATGCTGGCCAAGCTGCACCGGAGCGACGAGCTGACAGCCGTGTGGGTTCCGGATGCGGCGCATGAGGCCATGCGCGACTTGGTGAGAGCCCGCGCCACGGCGATGCGTGTGCTCGGCAACCCGCGCATGAGAGCTTGATCAACCGTCGTCTTTGGCCCTGCCTCCTACCGTGGGCACCTTCGAAGTCCAGCGTCCGGGCGCTCAGCCGGAAGCGGCTCCGCTTGATCGAGTCCCTTGACAGCAAACATGAGAGCAGGCTGCTGAAAAATGGGTCTCGAAGGGCGATTTTCCTGATGTGCGGGGCGAGGATGAGCCAATCGATGGGTGGTAAAGAGCGCTGTACGCGCAGTTTTCGCTCATGTTTGACGCTCCAGACAGGCTCATCCCGTTGCTGCCAGCATCTTCGGAATACGAACGAGATTGTAGGCTGCGGCGGTGAGCACGAAGAACCACTCGACCAGGCCTCGGCCACGATGCCGGGCCTTGCGCAGACCGCCGACCGTCTTGATCCACCGGAATGGTTCTTCGATCCGCTTGCGCTTGATCGTGCTGATGCGATAGCCGGGATGCCGGGTCCTGCGCGCGTCGATCGCCGAGTGGCGGTTGGTGTCGTTCTGCGAGACATGCGGCGTGCAGCAGCGCTCGCGGCAACCGGTGACAAAGTCGGCGGTGTCATAGTTCTCGTCGGCGCCCACGGTGCTGCCCCGGCTTGGCGTTGTCCTTGATCATTTCGAGAGCGGTCGTTCGCTCCGCCGTACCGTTGGCCTCGGTGAGGCGCGCATCGACGATCAGCCCGTTGCGGTTCTCCATCATCAGATGCCCCATGTGGCAGAGCTTGGCCTCCTTGCCAGCGCCTTTGCGAAACAAGCGGGCGTCGGGGTCGGCCGTCGAAGAATGCGTGTCGTTCTTGCGCTTCTCGCCATGGAAGTCGCGCTCGACATTGCGTCCCTGACCGCTGCCCGATTGCTTGCCAGATGGGGGATCGCCACCATCCTTCGGCGCGAAGCTCTTCATGCTGGCTCCCAGGCTTCGATCAGCTGCCATCGACGGACAAGTGCTCACTGGACAACAGCCCACGCACCTGCGGCACATTCAAGCAACCGTTGATGATCCAAAGCGCCTCCCTTCTAACGTCGGCCCCTCCCTCGGGCTGACGCCGCGCCGGTGTTCAGTTCGGCTTTCAGGCGAGCTCTCTCCAGCCGCTTCCTGAGCCCTGCAAGTCGGCTCGACAGTCTCGTCGATTCCTCAATGCCAAGCTCACCGAAAACAAATTGATCCAGTTCTTCCTGTTGTGCAGCGATGTTCGCGAGACGCTTACGGGCTTTGTCCGTTAGCGAGAGCTGGACGACCCGAGCATCCCTGACACCAGTCTTGCGCCGCACAAATCCGACTTTCTCCAGCGCCTTCGAATGTAGCGTGATGAAGGACGGATCGACTTTCATCAGTTTTGCGACCACTCCGGCCGGAGCACCGCCATCCTTGTCTAAGTCCATCACCACCATCAAGATCGCCAATTGTGTTCCACTAATGCCGAGTGCCTCGGCTCGGACGTGAAGAAAATCCTCCAGACAGACGTTCAGGCATCTGATCTCCAACGTTAATCGCCGCACCAGCTCCTGACTCTCAGCAGAGCCATTTCCCCCTCGCGTTGCTTGCTTAGCCAAATGCGGTGCCGTCGAATGTTAGGACCCTGCTCAAAGCTCGTTCGCGCTGACAAGGTTCAAGACAGGACAATTTGTTGGGCCTCACGCGCTTACTTCCGTCGATTATTGGAGAATGCCGAGAAGTGGCCCGAAGTATGTGGCTCCCAGCGAGACCCCCGGCCTACATGTCGGCGGCTACTGCTTGCCAACCAATTGGCTTCGCCAAATATACGAGGCTCGCCGAGATGCACGTTCAAAAAGAGACCCTCGATTCGGAGTGTCGCGCACCGGCGCGAACTCCATCACTTACGCTCCGGCCACGGGTTGCCCCAACGCGGGAAGACCGTAGTCGGATCCGGGCAACGGCCTCGAATGTCTTTCTAACGTGGGGCAGCTCTGCGCTTAACAGAATCGCAACTTCGCACAATCGATACGGTGGAATTCATCAAAAACGATCGCTCGAACGCCGAATTCAAGCGCCATCGCAGCGTTGCATCTCGTGTGTTGCCGTCCACGAGCGGGTGTTGCCGCCCGACGAGCTAGAGGATTTCGATCGTCGGCTGTCCGACTATCCAGCGCTTATCATGCATCGACACAAAACGACAGCGCAAAAACGCCCGCGGCCGGCTCACCTTGTCTATGACAGGGACTGGCGCCAGGCCGAAGGAGCCTATCCGCTGTCGCTGTCCATGCCGCTCGCGGCCAAGAGCACGGTCCTTCTGCAGTGCAGGCTTTCCTCTGGGGACTCCTGCCCGACAACGAACGCGTGCTCGAACGGTGGGCCCGAAGATTTCAGGTGTCCGCGCGCAACGTGTTTGCCCTTATTTCCCATGTCGGCGAGGACTGCGCGGGTGCCGTTCAGTTCGTCCCCCCCGATCGGCTGGAGGCCTTGCGAAGCGGTGCTGACGACATGGTCGAATGGCTTGACGAGACGGCGATCGCCAAACGCCTGCAGACCTTACGCGAGGATCACGCTGCATGGCGGTTGCCGCGCGATACCGGACAATTCAGCCTTGCGGGCGCCCAACCCAAAACCGCCTTGCTTCTGCAAAAAGGCAAGTGGGGAATTCCCTCTGCCGCACTGACAATCCATCCCAGCACGCCGATGGCAGCATCATGCCCACCTGCTCCTGCGGCAAGGATGCCCGCCATGGCCAAAAAACTGTTTGCGCAGCTTTCCATTCGACAAGATCAAGATCGATCGCTGCTTTGTGAAGGACCTTGCGAAACGTTCCGACTGCGTCGCCATCGTGCGCGCGATTCGGGCTTCCGGCGTAGCCTCAACATCACCGTGACCGAAGAGGGCGTGGAGACTACCGAGCAGCTCGATTGGCTTCGCGTCGAGGGCTGCTACGAGGTGCAAGGAGTCTTATTCAGCAGCGCCAAGCCTACCGCTGAGGTAGAGCAGCTCTTGCGTCGTTTCGGCGCGAGAGCCTCGAGAGCTGCGTAAATTTCGGGCCGGCAGCGCCAGGTTTGTAATGATTTGCGCAGATCCCAATCAGGGCGCGATACCGCCCGAGACTGTCGCTCGTGCCCAATGGGCGCCATCTCGGAGCGCATCTTAATCCGCTGAGGTCGTTTCTATCAGCTCACCTATCGCGCATTGCTTGCGCAGACCAAGGATTAGGATCGACACTTGAGTGCGCGCAAAAGCTGCGCAGTCAGCCAATCAGGCGCATAAATTCAAACTCTAGTCGGACTAAATTGAGAAACTTTGACTTCAAGGTACGGTACGTTGACCGCGCCGCGCCTGTCCGACGGCGAGTAGCGCGAAAGACGATCTATCGACTGGAGGCCGAGGAATGTTGTACGCAACGCACAAAGGCGTGTGCTTGCCGCGTGGACTGGCAATGCAGCCAACGAGTTCGTCATAGTCTCGGGTATCCGCGTCGAAAA
Source organism: Bradyrhizobium nivariense (assembly GCF_029846695.2). Lineage (NCBI taxonomy): Bacteria > Pseudomonadati > Pseudomonadota > Alphaproteobacteria > Hyphomicrobiales > Nitrobacteraceae > Bradyrhizobium > Bradyrhizobium nivariense. The sequence continues at coordinate 46,861 of NZ_JARWCR020000004.1, forward strand.
ACTCTTGATCCACCGTCGACAAAGCCGGATTGCTACTGTAGGTTAAGTCATAAATTTCGACGCTCTTCTCGCGAGCGCGCCATAATTATTTTGTTGCAGGTCCCCTGTATGTCCACGGGCTCGATCCTGTTCGGTACCAGCAGCACGAATGTCCGGAATCCGCGTCTGCTTTGCTAACTCCGTGAGTATCTCCGCAAACCTCTTAGGGAAATGATGCGATGACTGTGCGCGAACAGCTCTTTGCCCTGTTACGCAACCTCCGGTGGATGATTGTCCTGTCGGTAGCCATCTCAATATTGCTATATCTGCCAGATCAGATCCAGGAGCTCTATCGGATAGCCGCTGACGACATTGGTTGGGTAACCGTCAAGGAGTTCTCCGCCCTAGGCGTAATTGCCGTAACGATCTGGGCAGGCGCGTTTCAGCTCACAACTGCGTCCCTGCCAGAAATCGCCCACGCTACGGGCCGTTTGGCCTTTTACATAAGACTTGCGCCCGTTTTGCTTGGGGCGCTGCCGATAATCGCCGCGACGGCAGGTCAATTCGCGTCGCGCCCAGCGAGAAAGGTCGGTGAGGTCGAGGAAGTCGGAAGTATCTTCCGCATTCAGGACCAGGCGCTCGCGTTCGAGCGTAACATACTGCTCATCCTCGCAATCGCCATGCTGATCATGCTCGTCTGCTTCGTGATATTTACGTGGCGGATGGGATCAAGAGATCGATCGATTGATCTCGCGAGCCGCGCCAACAATACCTACTTCATCCGCTACAGGTTTCTCGCGCTCACGATCGGCGGCATCGTCCTGTTGACAACAGCATTCATTCTGCTGCCGGATAGGCTCGCACAATTTTTCGGATCGTTCGGCGTGATCGCTCTCTTTGCGGTTTGCGTCGTTGGTCTCACCGTCCACTTTGCCCTACTGACGATCAAGTTTACCTTTCCATTTATACCGGTTGTCTTTGGCGGCTTGTTTCTGCTTGCCTCCTTGTTGGGAGGCAACGACCACGAACTGCGCACCGTCGCTGAAGCAAACAGCCTGCCAAAAGACGCGCGCATGTCTGCGGTCGCGGCGTTCCGTGAGTGGCTCTTACAGAAGCCGCGGCTGGAGGAAGCCAGGAGGCTCGGCGAATATCCCGTCTTCATTGTCGCGGCTCAAGGAGGAGGTATCTATGCTGCGAATAATGCGGCGCGGTTTCTTGCGAGAATGCAGGATCTCTGTCCGGCATTTCGACAGCATCTGTTTGCGATAAGCGCTGTCTCCGGAGGCAGCGTCGGTTCCGCCATCTTCGCCGCTGCGCTCCACGCCGAGAATGCGTCCCTCGATTCGAATGCCGCCGACGGAAAGACATGCCCGAAAATCGCGGACTTTCTGGCCGGTGTCGGACGAGTCCAAGATATTGATGCCCCTGGGCCGGTGGAGCAGCGCGTTGCAAGCGTCTTGGCGACCGATTTTCTGTCGCCTTTGGTTGCCGGCTTCCTGTTTACCGATTTCACTCAGATGTTTTCTCCGGTCGCGATCCCCGCCTTCGATCGCGCGCGTTTTCTGGAATATACTTTGGAAAACGCCGGCGACAGAATGCTCGACAGCCACAAGGGCACCGGCGATCAATCCAATCTGCTAAGGGCCGACTTTCAGTCCCATTGGACAGCCGGCAACAACATGCCGGCGCTGTTGTTCAACACGACAGATGCCGGCAGCGGCAAACGGGCCGTCATCTCTCCCTTCGATTTCGATCCGCTACACCCGAATGACACGGACCTGTGTATTCTCGCGGGACTCGAACGCGTGGCAACGGGGGCCGACCAAACGGTCAAGAGCCACTCACTTCGGATTCCGCTCAGCACAGCCGCATTCACGAGCGCGCGATTTCCATGGGTGACACCGGCAGCGACCGTCTCATTGAAAAATGACTGCATAACCACTAACGCGCAGGCGCGCCTGGTGGATGGCGGATATGTGGAGAATTCGGGGATCGAGACCGCGCTCGACCTGATTGAGAAGCTTAACAGCATCAAGGGCACTTCTGACGCGCCAAAATTCCGGATCTACCTGCTGTCCCTGGTGAGCGGGCAATTCGGTGATCATGGTTCATTCATGTTCGGTGAGCTCATGGAGCCGGTACGCGCGCTCTTGAGCACGCGAAGCTCCCGAACCTATGTCGCGCTCAATCATGCAACCAGCATCGATCGTCGGCCGGACGCGGAAGTCACCCCCAGCGTGCAGCGTTTTCCAACCTTCGGCCGAACCGACATAACAGGCTTGTTCTATAGCCTTCCGCTCGGATGGACGTTGTCCCAGAAGACCGAAGATATCATCTCACTGAGCAGTGGCCGGTTTTGGGACTGCGTGCCGAAGGACGACTTCGATCAGTCCCGCCAGAGGCAGAGCAACGCTGATTGCCTGCAAGTGAAGTTGTTTCATCTTCTGAATGGATCGGTCGCGTCCGCATTTGAAACGCTCAAAGACGCCAAACTCGCACAGGCTGCCTACACCGACGAGCTAGCCAAGGAATATCGACCAACTCCAAAGATCAAGCCGCAGCCATTGCTTGCCTGTTATGAGAGCAATTGGTTGCAAGAGCGCGGTTATGAGAAATATCAGGATAGAGTCGCCGCCTACGCGCACCAGCTGACTGAATCGAGCAAGGACCATTCGCCGGCCCCTTCACCTGTTCCGCCATATCGCAAGAGTTATATGGCATATTTTCAGGCCGAGCAGGTCAAAGCCTTGTTGCAGGAATGGGATCGCGTCGAGGAGACGGATCCCCGCATCCTGGCCTATATTCTGGGATCAGTCTCCTACGACAGCTCCGACTTTACGCGCAGCAGCGAGAACTTCTCTTACAGCGCGGTTTCTCAAATCCCGCAGAAATGGCACGATCGCATCGACAAGAACAACGCAAAGCTTGTGGCCGCAAACAGGCCGGCCGTCGACGTGAACTCATTGCTTAACCATCCCAAGGAGTTGGCCAACTTCGTTCTTGGCTACGACGGCAACCCGTTCGGAAACCAGCCCGGAACGGATGACGGATGGCTATTTCGTCCGCGAGGAATGTATCAATTGGTCGGGCGCGAACAATATCAGGAAGCGCAGAGGCAAACGCAACAACTTGACGAGCTGGAAGGACTTGATCTGCTAACGCTTCCCGACGCGCTAAGGGATGCAAAGATTGCAGCCAAGGTGACGTTCGCTCACTTTCGAACCCGTCCTTACGAAAACCATCAGACACTGTTCGAGTTGCTGAAAGATCGTGCGAAGGATTGGACGGCCGTGCGTGCATTGCAGACGGACATGGAACATGCCCCGGCTGACGGCGCGCGCGTCAATGCAAGGAGTGAGATGTTCCTCGGCTGTATCGAGGAGGCGTTGCATCCGACGAAAATCAAGACCCTGCAAAGCCAGTTCTACGGTGAGGAATGAGAAGCTTGAGCCACCGGTCCGTTTTGCTTGTTGAGTGGACGTTGCGTCGAGATTTCGACGACTGATGTTTGAACGTTTGGTCTCAAAGGGGGATTGCCAATGACGGCAAGGGGTGAAATGCGCGGATCAAGGTTTCGTCGACGGCTTGCAAGACTGTTTGCGGCGGGGGTGGTGCTCGTCACGGCTTTGGGGGTGGGAGCGGCTCCGGCGCAAACGGCCGCAAAGCCGCTTTCGCCCAACGATGTGTCCATCCTCTTCCCTCCACCGCAGTCGTCGGCTGACCTGGCCAATCTGATCGCGGCATCCGATCTCGCCGGGCCCACAGGATCTCCGCAGCGACTTTTTTCCGACGCAGACTTTGCACGCTTTATCGCCAACGCCGAGAATCCCGAGCGTCCGGGAGTGCCCGACTCAGGTGTACGCCACATCCAGCTGCCCGATGCCGTGAAAAAGATCGACGCCTGGTTTGTTGCCGGTATCAGAATCGACCCGGGCGCGCCGGGATTGTCGCCGGATGTCATTGCCCAGTTTGGCCGACAACCGCAAATCCGCCTCATCATTCAGCCGGTGACCAATGGACCAGACGGATTCAAAGTTCATGACACCGCCGGCCACCTCATCTTTAGCTTTAGCCTCGACCCGGATCCGCCTCTCAACGGTTGTGCGCCGTTTCCGCGGTTCAAGCCGGACGATGAAGCCTTCAAGGCAATCATTCGTGACGTCGCGACCTTGCGCGATCAACTTGCAGCCGGACATTTTGGCAATGTCAAAGTCTCGACTGCTGGTGATCTGAATGTGCATCCGGGCCTTGTTGGGGCATCGGCAAAGGCGTTTCGTGATACACTCAAGGCCCTACTTGAGAAGCATCTTTCACCGCAGCGCCTCAACACCATGGCTGTCATGGGCATCTCGCCGCCCGAGCCCTGGATTTTCGTCTCGATGTTAAGGGTCCCGCAGGCTGGCTTAATACCCGTGCCCGGCCCGACGCTTGATGGCGTACACGCAGCGCAGATGTTCAGCATCATCGGCGGAAAACACGTCATCCCCCTGCCGATTACCAACAATCAGAGTCCGATCACCTGTCGTCACGCGGCATTGCAAAATCCGCCTTTAGCAGCCGCCGATCGCAAGGGTGTTTCGACATCCGAGTTCATTGATGGCAACGTGCCCAACAGTCGCATACTCGAAATTGTCAATATCATTGCCGACCCGAAGAAAAGCCACTTCTTCAATACCGATTGCGTCAGCTGTCACACCGAGACGGCGCAGCCACTCGCCAGGCAAGTTCCAAACTTCGCAGTGCCAGGCGTGGACCGAGCGGTCTTGCCAAAGGAAAACTGGAATGTTCGCAATTTCGGTTGGTTCCCCTCGTTCTTGCAGGGCGGGCCGGCGGCGGCGACGATAACGCGACGCGCGGCAGCCGAGACGGCCGACGTGGTCGCCTTCATCAATAGAAAATTGCTGAGCAAGTAACAGACGCTGTCGCCGTTTCCGGCTGCCCGCCGGCGCGGCTGAACGCGCGAAAGAGATAGATGGAGTACTTGCTATGGGGAGACGTTCTTTCGGCTCTCGCCGTTATTCCTGGGTGAGGCGCTGGCCTCATGTCGCCGGGCTGTTGTTCGCAATCGTCGTCGTCGCGATTGTGCCGGCCGGCTTGGTGTATTTCGCGCCTGAGAAGGTTCGCGATGCAGCTCTCAAAATCAAGAACGACGCAAATCTCCTCGCTCAACTGCTGCCTGCTACCTTGCCGGAGCCATCGAAAATCGAAAGCGCCTATTGGCTCCCGCAGAATTGGAGCTCGCGCCAGCGTTATTGGTTTCACCACACCTCGCAGGGGACGGCGACCATACCTGTCCCTTATCAATGGTTCCTGGCGTTGGAGCGCCCGGAGCTGTCCTTCTCTTACACGAGCTTGACGGACGACGACTACTTGCGCCGCCTTGGCTTTATCCCGAGTCCTGGCTCAAAGGACTTCGCCCGTAACGCGCCCTCATACGGTTATCACGAAGATGGGTCGAATGCGGGCGGTGGGAGCCCCGGTTGGACTCCAGACCTACCGGACAATCCAAATGGCTTGCCTGTCGGGTTTGCCATCCTTAAGGGCGGCGTCGACCCGGCGACGGGAGGCTCGTACGAAGATCAGATCGGATTGACCTGCGCCGCCTGTCATACGGGGCATCTGGAGTACAAAAATGTCAGCCTTCGGTTCGACGGTGGGCCGGCGATGGTCAATCTCGGGGAGGTTGAACGAGTCGTCGGGCTGTCTATCGGCTACACGCTGATTTTGCCGTGGCGGTTCGAGCGTTTCGCCAGCAGACTGGAGCAGATCAAAGGTCAAGGCGTTGATCGAAAGCAGCTTCGAAGCGATCTGGACCTTGCACTTCAAAAGATCAAAAAACAAAAGGCGCAGGGCGATAGCCTTTTGACGGAACAGGGAGTTGCGGATCTCGATGAAGGTTTCGGTCGACTTGACGCGCTGAACCGGATCGGGAACCAGGTTTTCTATAGCAACCTACTCGATCCCCTGACCGGTGAACTCGCGGATCCACTCCTCAAGGGCAACTTAGCCCGCCACGATGCGCCCGTGAGCTTTCCGCCGATCTGGGACACACCATATTTCCTCTGGGCGCAGTATGACGCCTCCGTTCTCAACGAACTTGTTCGCAATTCAGGCGAGGCGCTCGGTGTCAGCGCGAAAATCAATATGACCGCGCCCGCGCCCGGACGGCCACTTTTTGCCTCATCGATACATCTGTCCGACATCGCGCGGTTCGAAGAGCTTCTGCGCGGCGCCGATCCCTTTTCGGCGGCCGATGCAAGCGGCAAAAAATTTACCGGGCTCGTAGCGCCCAGGTGGAAGGACGCACAGGAAAAATTTCGGAGCGACCCGGCATGGGGCATTGACGAAAAGCTCGTTGAAAGTGGCCGCGATCTCTATCGCGCGCACTGCTTTGAATGCCACCGAGGCCCGGTCAACGATCCTGCCTTCGACAAAAGATGGCCGGAGGATTCGTTCTGGAAGCCGGAGAACCCCGATCGCTCCGCCAAGAACGAGAAGAATTGGGTGGACATAGGGGGGCGGCATTATTTCAATGTGGTTCAGATGCCGGTCACGGCGATCGGTACCGATCGTCAACAATCCGATGTCCTCACGACGCGCCGCGTTCACCTGCCCGAGTCACTTGGATTAAGTCCAGTCGATGACCTCAACAAAGCCTGGGCTTGCGGCCTTCCAGTGAACAAAGGGGCAGATCCTCTTTTCGTACTCGCACTTATGGACGTGGTCGGAAAGACAATTGACCAATGGATCATTGCGAACGGCACCTCGGAAGAAGCCAAGCAGCAGATCTGGGGACCCAGGAAGAATTGCCAAAACCAACGAGTCTACGTTGGGGCTCGGGCGAACCATAACGGAAAGGACGAAGATGTTCTTGCCCTCGAACCTCAATATCGGGCGCGCCCGCTGGATGGTGTTTGGGCGACAGCTCCGTATCTGCACAACGGGTCCGTTCCGACGCTAAGACACATGTTGTTGCCGCAGAAGGAGCGGCCGAGGTCCTTCTGCGTTGGCAGTCGCGAATTCGATCCAGTCAATGTCGGGCTTGTTACGAAAACACAAGCGAGCGACGCCTGTGCGGCCGGTCTGACGGAATTCAATGTGTCGCTGCTTGGGAACGGCAATCGTGGACATTCGTTTGAAGGCAAGGAAACCGACTTAACGAAGCTGCCGCCTGGTGTCATCGGGCCAGAATTGAGCGACGCCGAGCGGCGTGCACTTGTCGAGTATCTCAAGACGCTGTGAGAGGTTCGTTGCCCGCACGTGGAAAGTCAAAGCGAGACCTTTCGAATTGTCGAAGCCGTTGGCTCATCTCGTCCATACGAGCAGCTCTTCCCTCGGTCGCTTCTCGTGTATTCCCCTGAGCAACCATTAAACGGCGGCAGTGTTTTGCGCCGTCCGGATCGTCTGTACCTGTCATGATGACGCCGTGCTCGCGTCCGTCAAGGCGTGGCCTGGCAGCAGGGTCACGTGAGGCTCGGGCGAGCGACGGCCATCCTTGACGGACGCTGCGCACGACGTCATGAGGAGCCGTCGGTCGGGACGAAGAAGCGTCCCGGTCGAACTAAGAAGCAGGGAATGATCCTAGCGGCGGTTCGCCGCACCACGGCGTACCGCGAGCCACCACTGTATTGGCGAAAATAAGCATCTTTCTGGCACAGGCAACGAGCGCCTGCTTGTGTTCCTTTCCAGCCGCAGTCAGCCGTTGATAGAGCTTGATGAGCTGCGGGTTCCATCGGAACGACGCAGCCAGCGAAGCCGTATAAAGGGCGCGGCGCAGCCGCTTTCGCCCGCCCTCGATATGCCGAACGCCTGAGCGCTCGCCGCTGTCGTCGTCATACGGCGCAAGGCCGGCGAGAGCGACAGCTTGCTCGCGCGTGATCTGGCCGATCTCAGGCAGACGCACCAGGATGGCCACGGCGGTCGGCAGCCCGATGCCGTCGACGCTGTTGATCAGCGCAAGTCTATTGGCAAGATCGGGATGCTTGCGGATCGAGGCGACCAGAGCCTTGAGTGCGCCCCTCTCACGTTGCTCCAGGCGAGCGATATCCTCTTGCCAGAGCCTGTTGATCGCCGCATTGCGGCAGCTCTCGATCCTGTTTTTGAGGCGCGCGATATCTTCGCCGATCTGGTCGATCATAGTCAGTTGCTCGGCGAACGGCAGCAATCGAGGATCGGGAGCGGCATGGATCTTCCGCACCGCTGCCGTGCAAGCCGCGATGAGAGCGGCATCGATCTTGTCGTTCTTGGCCCGTTGCAGGTGGAATTTGGCATAGGCTCGGACCTGAGCCGGCTGAAACACCACAACCACAAATCCCTTTCGTCGCAGTTCGGCGACGATAGTCTGTTCGTAACCGCCACTCGCCTCGATGCCGATGCGTTTGACACGATGCTGTCGCAGCCACGTCAGCAAAGCCTCATGGCCTTCCGCCGTGTGCATCACCTGCAACTGCTCGCCGCTGCCATCGATCGCCACATCAAGCTTCCGCTTGCCGGTATCGATCCCGGCACAGATTGTGGTATGCTTGGCCATCTTCGTCGATCCCTCCCTTGTTATGCGAACCTAAAGTTCGTTCAACCATTCGGGTCCCGATGAAGTGCCGATCGCGATCTTGCTACGCCAGACAGCCCTCATGGCTTCGGTGGGTACCGATCCGATCGAACGGCGACCCAGCTCGGGCGGCCACCCGGGCTGGGCCATTCCTCACGGAACGGGATCAATATAACCGATCGCGCTAATACAAGGTGGGTCAAACGCCGTCGCATATCACAGATTGTCGCGAAGGAATGTGAAACCAGCTTTCGAAGCATCATTCTTATTGCCGCAGGGGGTTCGGCAGCGCCTGGGCGGGGACGACTACCGAACTGCCACGCGACTGCACGCGATGCGATGTTTCATAATTACAAGCTGGCATTTCTGTCCGACCTGACCGGCCCGGATATGGGCTACGGAGCGCTCTAGCCGAAGAGGTTCATTCTTGCGACGCTCGCGATTTTAGTATCGACGCCGCCACACGCCACTATAATGCTGGGTGCCTTGAGCCGCGAGACGTGGACGAGCTCGGATTGCAATTGCTGGAGCTGCGCCTGGGTTTGCTGATGCTCGGTAAGGTCGCGGACGAAACCGGTGAAATAAGGCCTCGCCGCCCGTCTGCATCTCGCCGATCGACAGGTGCATTGGAAGGGTCGTTCTGTCGCGGCGCTTGCCGGTGACGATGCGGCCGATGCCGATGATGTGCGGATCGTTGGTGGAGCGGTAGCGGGCGATGGAGCTGTCATGGCGGGAGCGGTCCGGCTCAGGCATCAACATGCTGACGTTCTGCCCGATCGCCTCTTGCTCCGACCAGCCAAACAAGTGCTCGGCCGCCGTGCTGAAGAGCTGCATGATGCCGTGGCCGTCGATGCCGATCATGGCATCGGGAATGGTCTGGAGGATGGAGCGGAGGTGAGTCTCGCGCGTGCGCAGGGCTTCCTCGACCTGCTTCTCCTCGTCGATGTCGAGAAAGATACCGCTGAGATGACGGGCGACGCCGGCCTCGTCCCGAATGAGCCCGGCCCGGGCACGGATCCACTGCCCGCTGCCGGAGGGGTTCGAGACTCTAAAAGACATGTCGAAGCCGCCGCCGTGTTCGGAGACGCGCTTGATTGCGCTCTCCACGCGCTTAAGTCCCCCGGGGCTCGAGGCGAGACATAAACAGGTCGTAGCTCCGCGGCTGGCCCTGCGCGAGGCCGAGCAAGGCACCGGCGGTTTCCGACCAGTCCAGCTCCCGCGTGTTGAGGTCGAGATCCCAGGTGCCGACGCCGAATCCTTCGATTCGGCCCCGAAAATGCTCGCCCCGACCGTCGTCCGGCGGATGCGTGACGCGGCTCGGCGACAAGCTATTGCTCCCATTCTCCTGCGGCGGGTTCCGTGCCGTGAAGAGGGCTGCAATTTCGCCCAAGGCCGGGCCGGAGGCAAGTTCGGATGTCTGATTTTATTGGCGGAATTCTTCCAGCTGGCACGACGAAATTTGATCTACCTCATTCCGCCTTGCGTCGGCGCGGCTAGATTCCACCGCATCTCGCTGCCCGGAGACTGCCGATGACATATGCGACAGTGATAGTCAGCCTGGCGCTCGATCAGCCCAACAACGGCCCCTTCAGGTCGCGGGCGAACTCGCCGAGCGGTTCGAGGCGGCCATCGTCGGTCGTTGCCGCGGCGCAGTTCGCTCCGCCGCTCTATTTCGCTGACGGCGCTGAGGCTCAAGCGCTGATCGACCGGGAGCAGGCTTCAATCAGGAAACGTCTTACCGATCTGGAAGCGCAATTCCGCGCCGCGACGAGGGCGCGCGGCGGACATGCGCAATGGCGCAGCGCCATGGATTTCCCCACGCAGTTTGTCCTGGCGCAGGTGCGGTGCGCCGATATCGTCGTCAGCGGCGGGCACAGCCCGGCCTTTTCCGATGCCTTTTCGCTCGCAAGCCCCAAGGACCTGGTGATGCAGGCCGGCCGGCCGCTTCTGGTCGTGCCCGACCGGTTCAACTGGCTCGATCTGCGCAGCGTGCTCGTGGCGCGGAAGGATACGCCCGAGGCGCGGCGGGCTATGGCCGACGCGCTGCCGATGCTGCGCAAGGCGAGGGACGTCGCCGTCGTCGAGATTCCGGAGCAGGATGACGATCGATCGGCGGTCATGGCCCGTGTGAGCGATGTCGCCGCCTGGCTCGCCCGCCACGGCGTACCGCGACCGCGCGCGTCCCGGAAGCCGCGGGACACGAAACCGCCGCCCTGCAATTGGAGAAAATTGCCGGCGATATCGGCGCCGGCTTGATCGTCGCCGGCGCCGGTCATTCGCACTTCCACGAGCTGATCCTGGGCGCCGTCACCCAATATCTGGTCACGCAATCCGCTCGCTGCGGGTTGCTGTCGCACTGACGGCCGGCGAACCGAGATGAATCGAGGAGGACGCGCCGTGTACAAGTTTCTTGAGCAGACCGTCGACGGCTACATGACGCGCAACGTACGGATGGTGAAGCGCGATCTCGACCTGCTCGAACTCAGCGAGATGTTCGAGCGCGACGATTTCAACTCCTATCCGGTCGAGGATGACAGGCAGGTCGTCGGCATCGTCACCAAATTCGACATTCTGAAGTGCTTCGCCTTCACGCCGTGCCAGATGCTGCCGCGCTATCACGATCTGATGAGCCGCAAGGTCGGCGACGTCATGACACCTGAATTCATCTATGTCAGTCCCGACACCAAGTTGACGCGTGTGCTCCAGGTCATGGTCGAGCACCGCATCAGGAGCGTCATCGTGCTCGACAGCCGCCAGAAGCTGGTCGGAATCATCGCCCGTGAGGATGTCATCGCCGCACTCAAGGCGAACGCGCGCGACTGACAGGCCGTCCGCAAATCCCTTGACTTGAGCTCCATGATCTCACGGAAACGGGTTGCCGCGCGCGCTGCGCGGAGCGCGAGCGGTTGATATCGCTGTCCGACCAGCGGCTGCTTCACATTAACAGAAATTAACTGACCTCGATTTCAATCAAGTCCCCGCGAGGTTGAATGTGGTTTCTGGCGCTGTGTTTCTTTCGAAAGAGAAGCCGCATGAGCCAGCCATCTATCTCAAAATCCATGACCATCGGTGAAAGCGGCCGGGCGCTCGTGTTCGCGGTCACACTACGATGCCGGGCTGCATTCCGTTATGACGTATCATCCAAGAAAAACTGTACAGTTCGCCGCAGAAGTCGCGCGGCCCGATTGTTCCGAAGCACCATCTGAGGCGGCCTAACACAGCGTGTCCTGAGACGACGGGTTCATCCTTCGCTAAACAAGAGGCCTCCGATGAGTTGCGCCGCGATTTCTACTTACTTACGGCCAGCGGCCGTTTCGCCGTCATCCGTCAGTTCGATGCTAAATAGACCAAAGCCCATTGCTTTTGGCTTCCCATCGGACCGTTTTTCGAACAGCGTTGTCATCACAGTCCGACAATCTTGGTAACGCGATGTTCTAGCGCTATGGCGCCGATGCGACGCAGTCGTGGAATACTGACCGCCCGAAAAGAGGACGACTGCAGACTGCGTCACCGCGATCTCCGCAATTGAGTGCTGAATTCAGCGATTGTGTCCGTCATACTCCGCCCAACAATCCGTCGTCTCATAGACCCTCACGCGCGAGAGTTGCGCAAGGCGCGGTTTCGTGCGCTCCCAGATCCAGATGTGCGCTGTTTTCCGCCGTCGGATTTTCCAGTGCCGGGACTTCGTTCAGGCAATGGCGATCGAGCTTCTTAGGCGGCCGATGGCGCGCTGTCGGCACTCGACGAGCGCTCGCGACCGGGCAAGGAGCCGGTGATCACGCCGGCGGCCAAGGCCTGGCTGGTGTCTCTGGCGTGCGACAAGGCCAAGGAGCATGGTTATCCGCACGAATTGTGGACGACGCGGCTGTTGGCCCGCCATGCCCGCGAGCACGGACCAGAGGCCGGACATGAATGTCTCGCCCGTCTGGTTCAGGGCACGGTGTGCAAGCTTCTCGGGCAGGAGGAAATCAAACCGCACAAAGTGCGCTACCATCTTGAAAACCGCGACGCCGAGTTCGAGCAGAAGATGGCGGAGGTTCTGTATGTCTATCGCGAGGTCCAGGTTCTGAAAAAAGCCGCCCGGTCGAAGAAATCGGACAAGTCGGTAGCGATCGTCTCCTACGATGAGAAGCCGGGGATCCAGGTTATCGCAACGACAGCGCCGGGTCTGCCGCCAGTGCCGGGCGTGCATGCGACCTTCGCGCGCGATCATGAGTACAAACGTCACGGCACGCTCAGCCTGTTGGCGGGGATTGACCTGCTCACCGGGAAGGTCCACGCGCTCGTCAAAGACCGCCACCGCAGCCGAGAGTTCATAGAATTTTTCAATCTCCTCGATGCTCCTATCCGGCCAGGACCGCGATCAAGTTGATCCTCGATAATCATTCCGCCCACATATCGAGAGAAAGCAGAGCCTGGCTCGACACACGACCGGCAGGCCGCTTTCAGTTTACCTTCACGCCCAAGCACGGCTCCTGGCTCAACCTTATCGAGGGCTTCTTCTCCAAGTTCGCCCGCTCCGTCCTGCGTCACATCCGGGTTACATCAAAGTTATGAACTCAAGGAGCGCATCATGGCCGGAATCGACGACGTCAGTCGCCATCCCGTCGTCCATACCTGGTCCTACAAACTCGCCGCCGCCGCCTGATATGATTAGAACCAAGAAAACGCTGACTACAACCTCCAGATTGACTTGCCGCGCTTCCTGTCGTGCATTCGCATCACAGTCTCGTACTGCGGCTCGGTCAGGTAGCCCTTCGCCTCGTAGTACTCGGACAGCGACGCGAGAAACATGACGGTGCTCGGGTCGAGTCTGCGCTTGATCAATTCTTTGAGATAGGTTCCGATGTTGTCGTCGTATATCTTCTTGTCCTCGGTCTTCGGCCTCCGCGGATCGGCCCTGCCGTACTGCCTCGTTCCGCGCTTGCTCGGCGGAGTTCGGTAATCGGTCGGGCCGGGGGAGCCGTAGGACTTGGGCGCCGGAGCCGCGACGCCGGACACGACATCCTCCCACGTCTTGCCTGCGGAGCGTATCAGCTTGTTGGCCATGCGCACGGCGGCGATGGCCTCGCCGTCGTGATCGGACTCCGTGAGCCTCAGAAACTTGAGCAGGCGCTCGCGGTCTATTATCATCCCCTCTTCTCCTCTTCGATGGCCATCGCGAGCCACGTCCTGATCTGCGCTAGGTTCTTGTGACCGACACCCGGAAGAAGCAGCATGTCCCGGTCGGACATCGCCGCCACCGTCTTCAGATCGATTAGCGCGATCGCGAGATGGCGCATGATGGCGTGACAGCCGCGCATCTGCCACAGCGGCATGAGCACCGGGCTGAAGAAACGGAAGCACGACAGTCGGCGCGCCGATAATCGGAATCGACAACTGCAGAGGCCACGAGCGGTCAGTGACCAGACGACAGGCGGCGCGAAATGCGCGCGGAGATCGAGGAGGCGCTGGCGGCAACGCACAAGAGATAGCGAGTATCTTTATCTGATGCCGGATGTTCGTGGGCTTGCACCTGAGTTTCCATTTCGAATGAGCCAGGCAGTACGCGACGGCCTTCCGCGTCCGATCGGCCTCGTCGGGGGCCAGTCGGTCGCGTCGGCGAGGCTCCCTTATGCCGGCCTCTTTCGTTCCGTCGGCGCCGATGACAAGCGACGCCAATCCTGCTGGCGTCCGGACCAGAGATCGCAGCCGGGGCGCGTACAAACCCGAGAAATTACGAACGAGAACGAGCCTCCGGGCTCGTTCATTGCGTGTGTCATGCAGACGATGGAGCGTCCACTACAAGATCCGGTAGATGCAAAATCCAACTTAAGGCCCTGGGGTCCCGCCCTGTTCCCCGCCGACATCAGCGAGGAAACAGATGTGAACGCAAACGACGAGAAGCCAACAAGGGGCAGAGCGGCACAATATGACCGGCAGAACCTAGGTGGCCACGCCACGCGCACCTCAATCGGGCTCCTCGCTATTCTGCTAAGGCCCCTAGACGGTTACGATAGGCGGGGGCGTATGCCTACGAAAATCGATCTGCAGCGACGTCTTCGTACTGACGCCGAACGGCGAAACGATCGCCCGCATCAAGTCCTGCGCAGGGGCGACCTGCACGAACGTATTGGACGGAGCGCACGACGCATTGCTAATTACGGAATCCTCTACCGGATTACTGTTGAGGGTTGCTCGATGACAAAAATGCAGCCCCCTTCGGGATCCCGAATAAGGCGCAGAGCCGCCTGCTTCGCGCCTTCAAGGCTGAACTCTCGTCCGGGCCACTTAATTCAGAAAGTAGCTTTTCGACCGCTTCTGCGATCGCGTTCTCGTGTCCTGGCGCGCCTCTGCGCGAAGCCGTGCCCCCGTGGGCGGGCCTTGCGCTTCAGCGCCAACACGAACACCCGTCACGTCAATCCATTTTGAGGAAATCCATCGTCAAAAGGATACAGAAAATTCAACTGAGAGCAACTATCAAGCTCGGTAGTGAATAGGACCTCCGCACCGCTATAAGCAACAGAGGTGAGGTAAGTGCAAGATGCTGCCGTTCTCAGAATTGACCGCGGCTTGATCGGCTGCGAACTCATGATGGACTTTCTTCGATTGGAAAATAAATGAACCAGACGGCACATCCGCGCGCGGGCAAGCCGGCCATGCCGATCAAACATTCGTAAGAGTGGTTGCCGATCGTCACTCACGAGCTACTTCATGCAGCAGATCGTGCACCATGATGATCGCCGCGCCATAGGGCGCATCAGTCCGAAGATGAGATTCCCCACGCTCGCGTGCGTCACTCGACAAAGTTGCTCGAAGAGGTATCATGCGCGTGCGCCCGACAAAATCGTCAGAACAACATCGCGAAAGATTTTGCACGCTCGTGCACTATCTTAAGCTTACCTCGAAGAATCGAAAGATAACGACAAGCGCAGCTTGTTTGGACCTTCGCTCCTCGTTTAAAGGGTCGTCACGGAACGGGAGTGGTTGCGATGGAGCATGGGCAGGCCGAATTGGTCGGAGGGAAACCTGTAATCTTCGGACAGCGTAAGGTGCGGCCGCGAGCGTGCGTGGCCGTCGGCAAGCAGCATCTGCGCGCCTTTCTACGAGATGTGCTGGAGGATATAGGGTTTGTTATCAGCGAATGCGGGACTGCTGACGAGCTGCCGCACGTACTCTGCACGGAGCTCCCTGATCTGATCCTGCTCGGCATTGGCTCGGATCGCATCGAGCCTGGAAGATTGCTCGAGATACTCGTACGCGAAAAGTTTGCAGGCAGAGTGCTGTCATTCGGCGCCCGCGAATCGATCGTCATGACGGCAGTGCAGCAGGTCGGGCGCGAATATGGACTTGCTATGCTGCCGCCGCTGAGGACCCCGTTTGCAGCCGAGACGCTGCGCGATCGGGTCGCCATGCTCTTGCCCAGAGAGCCGGCGCCCCGTCCCGCGGTCCATGTCGGAGAAGCCTTACACGCTGGATGGCTTGAGCTCTGGTATGAGCCGAAGTTTGACGCGTGTACCCTCAGCCGCCGCGGCGCCGAGGCGCTTGTGCGAATGCGGCACCCGACCTGGGGCGTTGTTCCACCGGCCTATTTCATCCCGGAGCCTCACGATCCACATTTTAGGGAGTTGTCGCAGTTCGTGATCGACCGCGCAATCATGGATTGGCAGTATCTTTTGGAGCAGAAAACGTCGATCGATCTCTCCATCAATCTCCCGGCAGCATTCCTGATTGACCCGCAGGCGGTACGCGATCTGTGTCAGCGCATGCCGGCGCACCCCGCTTTCGGCGGCTTGACGATTGAAATCGAGAGCGAGGAAGCCATCCGGAATCTAGATCTCCTGATCGAGGTTGCGCGTGAGGTTCGCCTTTACAACATTGGCCTTGCAATCGACAATGTCGGCGCCAATTGGCCGCAGCTGATGGGGGTGAAGAGATTCCCGTTCAGGAAATTGAAAGTGGACCGGCAGTACGTCTCCGGTTGCGGAAATGGGCCCCTGAAGCGAAGGGTGTGCCGCCAGATCGTCGATCTAGCCAAAGAATACAGTGCGCGCACCGTCGCCGAAGGTGTGGAGAGCCATGACGACCTGATCGCTGTGACCGAACTCGGCTTCGACCTTGCGCAGGGCCATCTGTTCGGAAAGGCCATGCCGCTGAAGCAATTTGCACAGTCCTCTTTCAGCACTGCTCCACTTCTGCCAAAATAGTTGCATGAGGAGTGGCTGAGCACAGTCAAGCAAAGCGTAGCAGCGCTTGCCCACACCGGCATGCTTACTCGGCACCAGGCGTGAGGCTGACTGCAATTCTCGATAAATTTGCAAAGCCAGTGTCGCTCCTCCCGGCGCGACTTCATTTCGTTCCGAAGCGACGCCGAAGCTCATTGTTAGCACAAATCCGTTTTGGCAAGCCTCCAGCGAGTCTATCCGCGGAGGTAACGTTGCAGCCATGAGCGAGGCTTGCACAAAATCTCCAGTCAGGGCGTGTGACCGGAGGTTTGCCGAGATCTTGCGTAGACGTGCGTCGGCTCGCGGCTTTTCGTCGCGCCGCCGGTTTCGGAATCATCGAGCGTCGCTTGGCCGCGCGCTGCCGTGCCGGACAAACCGACGGAAGCTAGCAGCGTTCGAGTCGCGACTGGCTCTCGGAGTAGTGCCCGAGGGCTCTCATAGCTTGAGATTGAAGCGGCCTGTTGCTGTCGCAGATGCAACATGGTCTCAGCCCAGCACAACACAATTGCGCAAATTGCCTGCCATTGAGCGCGTCTGTGTCTGGCACGGCATTTGAAGGGGATCGCCAATGGCATCGCTCGCCTAAGGAGTCGGAAGGCATGGCTTACAAGATCGTCGCTTCGCAATGCACCGTTTGTGGCGCATGTGAGTTCGAGTGTCCCAACGCGGCAATCAGCCTCAAGCGCGACATTTACGTTATCGATGCCAAAAAGTGTACGGAGTGCGAGGGCCATTCCGACACGCCGCAATGCGCGGCCGTCTGTCCGGTGCCTGACACCTGTGTTCCGTCTAAGACAGCATAAGCAGCCCGCGTCCATAAGGCTTCATCGATGTCGTGAACGAAGTAGTCGAAGTCGAGCTCGAAGGGGCTCTGTCGAGGGCACCTCAAATTTATCTCGATAAGGACAAGGCCGCTTCGATGCTCCAGTGGCCGCGTTGAGGCTTGTCGTCGCTGCCTGACGAGCCGAGACGAGGTGGACGGGCGTCGAATATCCCAAGATCGCTTGCAGAATATCTAGAACTGCGTCACTTCGGAGCCGAAGAGCCGGTCTCCTCGCGCGACGAGATCGTTCCGGAGATCCTGAAGAGGTACGAGAAGCTCGACCTCCGCTTGCCCGTGGTCACCGTGCACGAGTACATGGAGTGTAGGGTCATAGCCCGATCCCGCCGCCCGCGCTCTGGCTGCTTACTCCGGTTTCACAACTCAGAATGCATCCTGAGGTCAGGACCTGTTCCTGCATGTCGCCCGCGTCCAGGCTCCACTTGCCAAGCGGCGGCGGACGCATCGAAGGCGCGCGCCAAAGTCGTTCAGCACGTGAATACCTGCCGCACCGAGGAGATCATCTTGACCAACGGCACGGAGGCGATCGAGCTCATGGCTCGTCGCGGGGCCAGCCGAATACCAAGCTGTCCGACCTGATCATCCCTGCGATTCTAGAGTAATCCGGCATTGGCAATTCCTAAGGAGCCTCATGGCGGTGTGATCAAACGGACGCCGGCCGAGGGTGATCGCAACTTCCTGACGGGCGGGTTCGAGAAGCTGCTGACGGAAAAACCAGGCCCATCGCGATCACACTGATATTGAAAGCGGCCCGGGTTCGTTCCGGCCGCGGAGCTCGTCCGGTTACCCGAACAGGGTATCGAACGCGAACGCATTCACAGGCGGAGCCTCCAAGCAGCTTATTGTGTTGGCGCGGCAGCGAGTACCTGATCGGCAGCTCTGGATCAATCCCGACTGCGGGCTGAAAACTCGAAAGTGGGAGGGGTGCGTCCCGCGCTCGTCAATATGGTGGCCGCACGCGAGTTGCGGGCTGCGCCACGATGGTGCCAACCGTTTTGCCACGCTTTTGCGAATGAGATGCACACGCTTTGGGGGCTTGCGATGTCCTTGCGAGCTTTCCAAAGTTCCAGAGACGGGAATGCCGGCCGGCGTTGGCCGAGGCGGTCGCATACAGCCGGCGACAAGCTCGATTCTCGATCCGACGGCCGATAGCCTGCCGGCGATGCCGATCGAAGCCATTAACGCTCGACGCTAAATACAGCTCTACTTTTCATTTATCCATCGCGTGGATGCGTCCCATCACAACAATCTATTTTACCTCCCTTACGGAATGTCATAGGAGATTGGCGCCTTGGCACGATCTTCGGGAAGATGATCGAGCGTTGCTGGTGTTTTGGGGATGCCAAATGCTGCTGCGCGACGGCAAGCGGCCGCTTGAGTTTCAGGGCGCCAAGCCGCTTGCGCGAAGGATCAAAGCTCGATCAAGGCACTGCCTTGCCAACCGGACGCGGGCGAGTGGTGGGCAAGTCCTGAACTGTCCCACAGGAGCGGAAGGCAAGCGTTTTGCGCGGAGGCGATATCCGCTTCCCGTCGTTTGACGGCGAATGCCCTTGCCGTAAATCGATCGCCGGTAGTCCTCCCTACCGACGAAAGCTGGTGCGATGCGTAAAGCAGCGTCGCTCCTGCGTGACTTTCGCCCGGCCTCCCGAGTAGGCCGGGCGCTTTTTTATAGGCCTGGCTATGAGTGACGGCACGGGATCATTCATTTTGACGTCATTGCGTGACCCCGGGTACGTGCATGGCATCTGCTACACCAAGCATGAGGCCGGTGCTGTTAATCCTATCTGTCTATGGAAGGCTTTGGCCTCGTGTTCGTACGCGTGGTTAGTGTCGGATACTCGATCTTAGGTACCCGCCCGGTCAGCGAATACAGAAACGCTACGATATCGTTCTCTTCCTCATCGCTAAGCTTGGCGCCGAGCTGGATTTCACTCATCAGGGCAACAGCTTGCTTCACGCTCCAAACCTGGCCCGAATGGAAGTAGGGGGCTCGCAACGCGACGTTCCGCAAGGGCGCCGCGCGGAAGACATATTCGTCACCGACTGCCTTTGGTGACCGCGAACCAACCCTTATCGGCGGCTCGGAAGCAGGCTTGCGTCAGGCGTTTTTATCACGCCGAATGGGAGTAGGCCTGTCCACCGACGTCGATTCTCTTGTGGCAAGCGGAGCATCCGTTCTCTATAAACAGCGCCAACCCTGACTTCTGCTGATCATCCAGAGCATGTGTATTGCCCTCCAGATACTGATCGAATGGGGCCGCAGGTGAAATGAGAGGCGCTTCATTAGCCTCGATTGCCTTCGCATAGTTTTCGAAGGGGACCGGTCTCGCTTCGTTCGGGAAGACGTTTTTGACCAAGGCGACATAGCTGGCCATTGAGTTCAAGGTGTCGTGCACACGATCCGGAGTCGCATTCATTTCGGCACTTGCCTGCACAGGGCCGGTGGCTTGCGCCTTCAGGTCCGCAGCGCGTCCGTCCCAGAATGGCGCCACATTGAACACCGCGTTGTAGACGGTGGGGGCCCGACGTAAGCCGACCTTCCAGACGTGACCGACTGAGGTCGGACCGGGATCGACTCCGCCGGTGCCGAGATTGCAGCACGTATTGCAGCTAATGATCTCGCTTGCCGATAGCCGCGGATCGAAGAACAGCATCTTGCCAAGCTCGACCTTTTCATGTGTGACTGAATTGTCCTTTACCGCAGGAATGACTGAGGGGATCGGATGGAAGATCTGCTTGGCAGTTCTCAGCAGATCATCGTTTGCGTCAGCTGCTGGCGACATCAGCAGCCCAATCGCCAAAACAGATGCTTCGGCCACAAGCCGAAGCTTCCGGATCGATTTGTTCATAAACGCACCTCATCAGCTCTGGTTGTTATCAAGGAAACAGTCGACAACGAGGCCACCCTCCGTTCTTTCAACGGGTCGGCGCAGTATGCACCGCATCCTCTGAAAGCGAGGCTGCATCAAACGTGCGATTTCGAGGTGCTCGCTGCCGGCATGCGCCCACGAGGGTGGTTTGGCCCTTATTTGATTCGCGAGTTCGCTTTGAGCTAGATCACGACGTTCGTGTTGGTAGGTCAGACGAGCGCCTCAACCTTCGGCGTGATGGTCGATCTGACAACAACGGGTGTGCCGCAAAAGTGTAAGCTGTCCGGTGGCCGCATCGGTGCTCCATCAAGCGATTGGGTGGCCAATACGCTCCGGCGAAGTTGATCGTATACGTCTTACCCGCTGGTCGCGCTCAGCGCTCACGGTGTGGCTGGACAATAGCAACCGCCATGCCAGTTGGATCTGACATGCAAGCTGCTGATTTAGTTGCAGAGCGAGCCCGGGGGAACAAACAACGTCGGATGTCTTGGCTTGATGACTACATGCAGTGTCACAGAAGCGACAACCGCCAGTCCCGGCTAGACATCATCGCACAGAGAGTTTTGTGATGAGATCGAACTGCTGCTTGCGGGCCGCACGCGGGAACGGCGGCAGTAAGATCTACGCAGGTGTGACGAGACACTGAGCCGAGGGCCCGGCAGTGCACATCGCTCACGATTTCGCCGAGCCCTGCCGACTGAAGCCGCTCTGACTCATATCCGGGCCACTCCGGCGCGCCGCCGCGACATCCCGCTCCTTTGTAAGGGACCAGCCCCCAAGCCTGAACATGGCTTGCCTTCCACCTAAGGTTCGCTGGCATGACAATTGCCGTTCTCAATCCGAAAGGCGCGGTTACCCTGAGCTTGACGGTACGACGATCCGATTAGTCGGATACTCCCATTCGACACCAGCTTAAGTCGCCGGCCTGACACCGGATCAGGCCGGGTGTTGGTTGGAATAAGATAAACCACTTCGGCCCACTGACGGGCGAGCGGCAGCTTTTGAAGTCCTGCGCGCTGATGGCAAAAGCCGCTGAACTTCTGCAGAAGCAACCGTCACTTCGTGCCCTTGCGTTGAAAGACTGCGATACAAGAGGACATGCTGGGAGGAGATCGTGACAGATGGCCAGTCGTGACATGTCATCGGCGTCTTCCCCGGAACGACGTGATTGACCAGTTGTCCATGGCTGGTTCAGGTTAAATATGGTATGCGTGATGGCTTCGATTGACGATCGCTTAAATGAGATCAGATACGTGCGGAATGACATTTGGCGCTGTCGCAGAAGGCTTCAATGTGAGCTGAGTGATCTCGAGCGCAATATCCTCGAAGAGCGTCTGCTTGAGCGGCAGTCTGCCTTCGACCGGCTCCTGGCGACCACGTTTCCTTTTACATTGACACTGTGATGAAAATTTCGGGACCTGTGCCGCGGGGCATTGGCGCGGAAATGGCATCCGCCCGCAGAACGCCTGCGCCCGCGTCAGGGACGTAGCGTTCCGGCGCCGCGGGCCGTCGCGCCCCTCATGGCCGCTGCCGAGCTGAAAGGCGTCGGTCCATAGCCTTGGTTCACCGACGTGCTGGCCCGTGCGCGCCGTGAACGCGGATAATGGAATCGTTCGGGCACCCATCCAGGGGTTGTCGCCGGGGGATACCGATCGCCTCGTTTCTGCGACACCGCGGTCACCGTGAGTAGCTTTCATCCGACAGAGCGATCGAAGAAGCTTGAATCGGCCGTAGCGTCAGATTGTACAGAGCAGGCGAACGATATTCCAGACCAGGTGCAGCCGAATGATAAGACCCGTTCTCGCTTTTGTATTATGTTCCGCTCTCGAGTTGTTCGGGCCAAGCACGGGCGCGGTTGCGGACACAAGGCGGTACGCGTGCACGATCACTGCCGCCGATCGAGAGCCGGTCGGAGTTCGGAATGAGCGGGTCATTCTCAGCGTTCAATATGGCTGCCGGATCGCGGGTGGTCTCTTGAGCGACGCGGGGATCACAGCAGTGTCGGTCAGCGAGTGGGCTGCCGACAAAGGGTCATACTTGGCTTCCCCGGAATTTCACCGCGCGCTGGAGGGAGTTGCAATTGGACAACTCTCCGAGGCGACCGGCTTCTCTATCATGGAAGGCGAGCAAGGCATTGCGGTCGCAACTTCCCGCACGACAGTATTCAAATTCGCATCTGGCTCATTGGCAGCCCTTTCAGGGAAGACCCATAAATTCACGACCAAACCCACTGGCCTACGTAGCTTCGAATTGGAGTTCACAGATTGGCCAGAATCTCTTCTATGGAAGTGAACTCGTGTCTTACGCTGATTTCCGCAGGCGCTCGGACGCACGAATTACCGTCCATACTCTTAGCCGCGCACAATACGTGCTCCCCGGCCTGTGTGCTGTCCTAAGGCGAGCACACCCGCAACAAGTTAAGCTAAAACTCCGAAGGCACTCGAGCGCTGTAGAGCTTGCAAATTAACCTTCACCCGAGCCGCTCAGCAGCTCTTTAAGGCGCTGATCAGCATCAGGGACGAACTGGTCTCGCAGAAGGGGCATCTCTTCGGCAGCGCCTGCGCGACACCGAAGCTATCGACAAGGAACAGACGCCGCCCGATGATGAGCACGAAGAAGAAGCTGCCGGCCCACAGCCGGGGCTCCAGCAACATTTTTGCTGATCTCGGCCTGGCGAACGCGCAGGAGCACCAACTCAAGGCAGCACTCGTCGTACAACTGAAGCGGTTGATGGCGGACCGGGAGATCACTCAGACCGAAGCCGCGAGGCTGGTGGGCGTGAAGCAGCCCAGCCTGTCCAGGATGCTCCGGGGGCAGTTCAGGCTGGTTTCTGTGGTAAAGCTGCTGCGTATGCTGACGGCGTTCCACCAGGACGTCGAGATAACGGTAACGCCACATCGGAAGCGTGGCAGAGCGGGCCGGATCACGTTATTCCGGCCAGGAGCTGCCGAAAAGGGGAGGGTTCATGACATCCAACGCGGGCGCCCAAAACCGCTCATGAACCCACCCTGTCGTGCTCGAACTGCAATGATTACATTCGGCTGACTGAATCCCTCGCCCCCCTCTCCTCGCGGAGACCCGCCTGCGTTTCCAGGAACAACTGGGCGAGCAAGCACGCGGAGCTCGCCCGAGAGACCGAAGCGCTCCAGCAGGAGCGCGAGAAGCTCCAAAAGGGGTCGTGCGCAGGTCGTGAACCGACTGGCGGCTGAGTGCAGCCAACTCGTCGTTACAGAAGCGAGGAACGCGCGCGAGGCAGCTCGACGGATTCGGCTGATTCCACCGGACTCCCGCTTTCTCTCGAAGGAGAAGATCTCGGTTTGCAAGACGGGCATCTTCCACCCGGAGGGCAGATCGTAATCGGATATCTTTAGAGCGGGATCCCCGGCTGGAGTCTTCGCCAGGCCGAGTGCCGAATGCTGTGACATGGCGTCCAATGCGGATTTCCCAAGACCAATCAGCGCCCACACGAACAACCCAAGCCAGCCGAGCACGGTGAAGCCACAGACGACGTTCAGGATGGCCAACCCAGGGGTATTCATGCCGAACCTCGAAGGCGGTGATGGTCGACAGAAGGTACGCCGCGGCCAGCAGGATCATTCCGACCAGTCCGACGGACATGCTCATCAGAGTGGAAAGCGCGACGATGGCAGCGATGAGTCCGATCCCGAAATGCCGGTGCTCGGTGATCTTCAAGGTGAGCGATGTCTCCTTGGCGATATCTTTCTGCGTCCCTAACTCGACCTTCAATGCGGCGAATAACCGATCTTTGGCGGCGTCGATTTCCCGGAGAGCGCAACTGATTGTTTTGTTTCAGACAGGCCATTAGCAGATACGCCTGTCGGTGGCAGACAGGTCAGGTTTCTAACAATCCGCATCCTGCCAACTATCTAGCTCTACAGACGTGGGTTTTTGTATTCAACCAGCGCTGGCACACTCATTGCAAACCCCTGCGCAAGAGGCGGCTGTTAGCCCTTTGCATCAACATGCAGAGGGACACGCCCCTGATGGCAGGCAGTGAGTAAAGAAGCCGATATGACCACCCGCTGGAGAGTAGGCATGACTTCACCGAGACGCGTCTTGGTCAGCGATCCCGTCGACAAATCAACAGCGTCACACACACCGCGCTCGCAAGCGCTCAGCCGAGATGAATTACAAGATCGTGAACGACCGCTGCCGCATGATCCAGAAGGGCGCGAAGTTGCGATCGGTAGGACGGGTCACGGGGGTTGCACGCTTTACAACTGAATGCCGGATCGGAGATCCGTCGGTCTACCGGAAAAGCGTCGCTTCTTGATTTGAGACGACAATCGAAAGGAAATTTGTATGAGCCGAGCAACTACCCAGAGTGTCGCTGAGATCAAGGCGCGCAACAAGCAGCTAATCGATGAGGTGTTGAAGGTCTACCCAGAGAAGACCGCCAAAAGACGCGCCAAGCATCTCAGTGTCCACGAGGCGGGGAAGTCGGATTGTGGCGTCAAGTCGAATATCAAGTCCATTCCGGGCGTGATGACCATCCGTGGCTGCGCCTACGCAGGCTCCAAGGGCGTGGTCTGGGGGCCGATCAAGGACATGATCCACATTAGCCACGGTCCGGTCGGCTGTGGTCAATACTCATGGGGCTCACGGCGCAACTACTACGTCGGCACGACCGGCATCGATACCTTCGTGACGTTGCAGTTCACCTCCGATTTCCAGGAAAAGGATATCGTGTTCGGCGGCGATAAAAAGATCACCAAACTGATCGACGAGCTCCAGGAGCTATTTCCTCTCAACAGGGGCATCACCATTCAGTCCGAATGTCCGATCGGTTTGATCGGCGACGATATCGAGGCGGTCTCCAGAGAAAAGTCAAAGGAATATGGCGGCAAGACCATCGTGCCTGTGCGGTGCGAGGGCTTTCGTGGCGTGTCACAATCGCTCGGCCATCACATCGCGAACGACGCAGTTCGAGATTGGATCTTCGACAAGAGCGCCCCAGAGGCCAGCTCCAAATTTGCGCCGACGCCATATGATGTTGCGATTATCGGCGACTACAACATCGGCGGCGATGCCTGGTCGTCACGGATCCTGCTCGAAGAAATGGGCCTGCGCGTCATCGCCCAGTGGTCCGGGGATGGATCTCTTGCTGAATTGGAGGCGACGCCGAAGGCGAAGCTCAACATATTGCATTGCTATCGCTCGATGAACTACATCTCACGGCACATGGAGGAAAAATACGGGATTCCCTGGTGCGAGTACAACTTCTTCGGCCCGTCCAAAATCGCGGAGTCGTTGCGCAAGATTGCAAGCTTCTTCGATGATAAGATCAAAGAAGGCGCCGAGCGCGTCATCGCGAAATATCAGCCGCTTGTCGACGCGGTGACCTCGAAATACCTGCCGCGGCTCGAAGGCAAGACCGTAATGCTGTTCGTCGGCGGCTTACGTCCTCGCCATGTCATTGGCGCCTACGAGGACCTCGGCATGGATGTTGTCGGCACCGGCTATGAGTTCGGGCATAACGATGACTACCAGCGCACCGCTCAGCACTACGTCAAAGATGGCACACTGATCTACGACGATGTCACCGGCTACGAATTCGAGCGCTTCGTCGAAAAGATCCGGCCAGACCTCGTAGGTTCCGGTATCAAGGAAAAATACGTCTTCCAGAAAATGGGCGTGCCGTTCCGTCAAATGCATTCCTGGGACTACTCGGGTCCTTACCACGGCTACGACGGCTTCGCGATCTTCGCCCGAGACATGGATATGGCGATCAATTCCCCGATCTGGGGGAAGACCACGGCACCTTGGAAGGACGCTCCGCGGCCGAGCCTCATGGCGGCGGAATAGGAACCCCGACGCCCAGGCCCTTTCTTCCGCAGAGGAGGGAAGGGCAGGAGAACGAAAACAAGAACCTAAAGAGTGCCATGATGACACAGAACGCCGAACACATACTCGACCACTCTGAGCTTTTCCGGGGAGACGAATACCAGCAGATGCTGGCCAATAAGAAGGCGCTATTTGAGAATCCGCATGATCCAGCCGAAGTCGACCGTATCAGAGAATGGTCCAAGACACACGAATACCGCGAGAAGAACTTTGCCCGCGAGGCGCTAACGGTTAATCCGGCGAAGGCTTGCCAGCCGCTAGGTGCGGTGTTCGCCGCGCTCGGGTTCGAGCGCACACTGCCGTTCGTCCACGGCTCACAGGGCTGCGTCGCGTATTATCGCAGCCATCTGTCACGGCACTTCAAGGAGCCGACCTCGTGCGTCTCCTCGTCCATGACGGAAGACGCGGCCGTGTTCGGCGGGCTCAACAATCTTACCGACGGGCTTGCCAACAGCTACAACATGTACAAGCCGAAGATGATCGCAGTCGCGACGACCTGCATGGCGGAAGTCATCGGCGACGACCTCAACGCCTTCATCAAAACATCCAAGGAAAAAGGTTCAGTCCCCGCGGACTACGATGTACCATTCGCTCACACTCCTGCATTCGTCGGCAGCCACGTTACCGGCTACGACAACACGCTCAAGGGCATCCTCGAGCATTTTTGGGACGGCAAAGCCGGCACGGCGCCAAAACTCCAGCGCAAGGCGAACAACACGATCAACTTTATCGGCGGCTTCGACGGCTACACTGTCGGCAACATGCGTGAGATAAAGCGCATATTCGAGCTGATGGGGATCGGCTACACCATCCTCGCGGATAACAGTGACGTATTCGACACCCCCACCGACGGCGAGTTCCGCATGTATGATGGCGGCACCACGCTGAAGGATGCCGCGAACGCAGTCCACGCGAGGGCAACCATCTCCATGCAGCAATATTGTACGGAGAAGACGTTGGCCTTCGTCAAGGGGCACGACCAAGAGGTCGTCGCCTTCAATCACCCCCTGGGCGTCAGCGCCACGGACGATTTCCTGATGACGCTGTCGCGTATCACCAACAAGGCAATTCCAAATGCGCTGGAGCGGGAGCGCGGGCGTCTGGTAGACGCAATGGCTGACTCTAGCGCGCATGTTCACGGCAAGAAGTTCGCGATCTACGGAGATCCCGACCTCTGCTATGGCGTGGCCGCATTCTTGTTAGAGCTCGGCGCTGAGCCCACCCACGTGCTCTCGACGAACGGGGGTAAGGCCTGGCAGCAGAAAATGCAGGCGCTGTTCGCGAGCTCGCCGTTCGGTAAAAACTGCCGCGCCTTTCCGGGCAAGGATCTCTGGCACATGCGTTCGCTCCTGTTCACAGAACCGGTCGATTTCCTGATCGGTAACACCTACGGCAAATATCTCGAGCGTGACACTGGAACACCGCTAATCCGCATCGGGTTTCCCATCTTCGATCGCCATCATCACCATCGTTATCCAGTGTGGGGCTATCAGGGTAGCATGAATGTGTTGGTCAAGATTCTCGACAAGATCTTTGATGAGATCGATAGAAAAACCAGCTCGGTCGGCAAGACAGACTACAGCTTCGACATCATACGCTAAGGCGAGCGCCCCGCCTCATCGTCCGCAGGAACAGCGGCGCTGTGGCGGGGATCACAGGCTATCCGCCGGCCATCCTCTTGGGCTGTGCGGCGTCTTACATCCCCGAAAGAGACACCATGACTTCGCTCCCCACGACCATACTGGACGTCTTTAACGAACCGGGCTGCGCCAGGAACGCGAGCAAGTCGAACATCGAGCGCAAGAATGGATGCACCAAGCAGCTGAAGCCGGGCGGCGCCGCCGGCGGGTGTGCCTTCGATGGCGCAAAAATCGCACTGCAACCCTTCACCGATGTCGCCCATCTTGTGCATGGTCCAATCGCCTGTGAGGGCAATTCCTGGGACAATCGCGGTTCCGCCTCCTCCGGCTCCGATCTGTGGCGCAGAAGCTTCACCACTGACATGAGCGAGACCGACGTCGTGTTCGGCGGCGAGAAACGGCTGTACAGGGCAGTCAAGGAGATCACAGAGAAATACGACCCACAGGCCATCTTCGTCTACCAGACGTGCGTGCCCGCGATGATCGGTGACGACATCGATATGGTCTGCAAGGCGGCCTCCGCCAAATTCGGCAAGCCGGTCATTCCCATCAATGCACCGGGATTTGTGGGGTCGAAGAACCTTGGTAACAAGCTCGCAGGCGAAGCACTGCTGGAGCACGTCATCGGTACCGGAGAGCCCGATTACACCACTCCGTATGACATCAACATCATCGGCGAATACAACCTGTCCGGCGAGCTCTGGCAGGTCAAGCCGCTGCTCGATGAGCTCGGAATTCGGATCCTGTCGTGCATCTCGGGGGACGGCAAGTACCGCGAAGTCGCTTATTCACACCGAGCCAAAGCCGCGATGATGGTCTGCTCAAAAGCAATGATCAACGTCGCACGCAAGATGAGGCAGCGCTACGGCATCCCGTTTTTTGAAGGCTCGTTCTACGGTGTTGAGGATTCCAGCGATTCACTGCGCCAGATCGCGCGCATGCTAATCGAACGTGGCGCGCCGGCTGAGCTGATGGAACGAACGCAAACCCTGATCGTACGCGAAGAGACCAAAGCCTGGACTGCGATCGAACGTTTCAAGCCGCGCTTTGCCGGCAAGAGGGTCGTTCTCATCACCGGTGGCGTGAAATCCTGGTCGATGGTGGCAGCTTTGCAGGAGGCCGGGCTCGAAATCGTCGGCACGTCCGTGAAGAAATCGACCGAGAAGGACAAGGAACGTATCAAGGAATTAATGGGTCAGCACGCCCACATGATCGAGGACATGTCACCGCCCGAGATCTACAAGATGCTCAAGGACGCAAAAGCCGACATCATGCTTTCGGGCGGCAAGTCGCAATTCGTCGCACTAAAGGCGGCGACCCCATGGCTCGACATCAACCAGGAGCGCTGCCACGCCTATATGGGCTATGTCGGGATTGTCAAGCTCATGGAGGAGATCGAGAAAGCGCTCTACAATCCGATATGGGATCAGCTCCGCCATGGCGCGCCTTGGGATGAGTTCGATTGGAAGCTTCAGGCAAAGACGGTTGCGCAGATGGATGCGCAAGCCGTTGATCCAGTTCGAGGCGCGAACACGAACGGCGTCAAGACAATAAGTTTCTCCAACAAAAGTGAGATCGGCGATGGTGAGAGCGCGATTGCGGCGCGTGGCTCGAACCTCGTCGAGCCCGTCAAGCCGTGCACCAATTCCACCGCGAGGGGACTTGCTTGTAAGGACACTCTTTCCGATCTCCAGCCCCCGGCGCTGCAGGCGGCGGAGTAGGAGAACGACATGGCGATCGTCACTGCCTCGAAGAAAGCCTGTTCGGTCAATCCGCTCAAGATGAGCCAGCCGATCGGCGGCTCATTTGCCTTCATGGGCCTGCGCGGCGCGATGCCGCTTTTGCACGGCCCGCAAGGTTGCGCCTCCTTCGGGCTGACGCTGTTCGTGCGCCATTTCAACGAAGCGGTGCCGATGCAGACGACCGCCATGAACGAGGTTGCCACCGTGCTCGGCGGTCTCGAGAATCTCGAACAGGCGATCCTCAACATCTACAATCGCGTCGGGCCCGAGATCATTGGTATCAATTCGACTGGCGTTACCGAGACCAACGGCGAGGACGTCGAGGCCTTCATCCGGTTGATCCGGCAGAAGCATCCGCAGCTCGAAAAGCTTCCCCTTGTCTACGTCTCGACGCCGGATTTCAAGGATGCCTTTCAGGATGGCTGGGGGAAAACCGTGGCGCGGATGATCGAGGTGCTCGTGGCTCCCGTCGACGCAGCGAGACCGCGCGATGGTTCCCGCGTCAACGTGCTACCTGGCTGCCACCTCACGCCCGGCGATCTGGACGAGCTTCGCACGATCTTTGAGGATTTTGGGCTCAAGCCCTCCTTCCTGCCGGACGTTGCCGGTTCGCTGGATGGCCACATCCCCGACGAATTCACGCCGACCACGATCGGCGGCATTGGGATGAACGAGATCGCGACGATGGGGCAGGCGGCCTGGACGATCGCGATCGGCGCGCAAATGCACCGTGCGGCCGAGATCATGCAGGCGCGGACAGGCACGCCGTTCCGTCTGTTCGAGCGGCTCTGCGGCCTTATTCCAAGTGACGAATTCATCGCGTTTCTGAGCGAGATCAGCGGCCGGTCGGTGCCCTCGAAATATCGCCGACAGCGTGGACAGCTGGCAGACGCCATGCTGGATGCCCATTTCCATATCGGCGGCCGCAAGCTCGCGATCGGCGCCGAGCCGGACTTGTTATTCGATCTCTCCAGCTTCCTTCACGAGATGGGGGCGCAGGTAACGGCTGCGGTGACGACGACGAACTCACCGGTGCTCCAGCGGGTCAGGACCGAGGACGTCCTGATCGGCGATCTGGAGGACCTTGAAGAGCTTGCCAGGTCACGTGACTGCGACCTTTTGATGTCGCATTCACATGGTCGCCAGGCCGCTTCGCGCCTCAAAGTTCCGTTCCTCCGGGTGGGCTTTCCGATGTTCGATCGCCTTGGCGCTGCGCACCTCACGACCGTTGGCTATCGCGGCACGCGTGATCTGATCTTTGATATCGCCAATCTGATCATCACCGACCGCGAGACCAACCATGGGCCGACGCCCGAAACCTGGCCATCACCTGCGGTGACCTGCAGGTCCATCCGCCCCAGTTGCGTTGAGCAGGAAGAGAAAAAACACGGATGAAAGTTGCATTCGCCACTCAGGACTTGAAGCACGTCGATGCGCACTTCGGCTGGGCCAAGAACATCGCGATATACGAGGTCGGCCCGGACGGGCATCGGTTTATTGAGGCGGTTCAGTTCGGCGGTGACCTCACAGAAGACGGCAATGAGGATAAGCTGGCGCCGAAGATCCAGGCGATCAGGGACTGCGCAATCCTCTATGTTGCGGCGATCGGCGGCTCGGGTGCTGCGCGAGTCGTCGCGAGCAACATCCATCCGATGAAGGTGCTGCAACCAGAGCCCATCGACGACCTTTGCGTCAAGCTCGAGACCGTGCTGAAGGGGTCGCCGCCGCCCTGGCTGCGGAAGCTGCTCACCAAAAGCCCGGAACGTACGGTGGATTTCGAAGCGTGAAGGAAAGAGGATGCCCGATCGGTCTGAAATCACTCCAGCCGCCGCCGCGGCGGAGCGGCCATTTCTCAAAGAGCTCATCAAGATCTGGCGCGCCCAGGACACCCACGGCGCCTGGGAGGGCAAGAAGGACCTCGACCTGCTACACCCCTACATTCTGGACAAGCGCAAGCGCCGTGCGCTGCCGATCGTTGGCAATCCCGACCCCGACACGATATGGCGACTGCAGTTGTTCTTTGACGCCATTGCGCTCTCGATCGAGAAGGCGACGGGTGTGATGATCTCGCCAATGCTGAAGATGCATCATGAAGGGTTCGGTCGGATCGTGCTGATCGGGGGCCGGCTCGTTGTCGTGAGCAAGCAGCTACGGGACGTGCATCGCTTTGGTTTCAACAATCTGTGTCATCTAGCCGACCAAGGCGACGAAATCGTCAACAGTGGTGTTGAGATGATCCGCGAGTTCCCGGAAGTGGCGAATTATTGAGGCAAGTATGAGCGATGTTGAAAGCCTGAAAGCGGAAATAAAGAAGCTGTCGGCCAAAGCGACCCAGGCCAAGATGGACCTCCACGACCTCTCCGAGGAACTGCCCGTCAACTGGACCGCGATCCTGAGCGTGGCGCAGAAGGGCCACGACGCCTTCAGCGAGCTCGAAAGCAAGCGCCAAGATCTCCAGGCGCTACACAAAGCATAACGGACCTCAAGCCATGTCATTCAGGACCCGCGACGGCCGCGATTGGAGGCCGGACTACCTGGTTTGGATCGATCCAAAAAAGTGCATCGGCTGCGGCCGCTGCTACAAGGTCTGCGGCCGCGAGGTCATGACGCTGAAGGGCCTGAGCGAGGACGGCGAGATGATCGATCTCGATGAGGACGACGATGAGGTCGAAAAGAAGGTCATGGTGATGAAGGACGAGGGGGCCTGTATCGGCTGCAGCGCCTGCGCCCGGGTCTGCCCGACAAACTGTCAGACCCACGCGCCAGCTGCTTGAACCGACTCTTCTCTCGCTATGAACAGGGGTGGTTTGTCAGAGACAAAGGTAGCTCGGGAGATCCGGCATCGCGCCGACGACATGTACGGCGCGAAGCCTTGAACCCTGTCGAAAGTGCGCGTCAATGCTAAGCTTGGAGTGAATCATGGTCAAAAAAGGTGTGCCGTTGAAGTCGCGGATTGAAAGGCCAACGGCCTCGACTCCAGATGATGATCCCTATCTATGGTTGGAAAAGATCGAAGGCGGACGGGCGTTGAACTTCGTCGAGCGGCAGAATAGCAGAACGCTGCGGGCGTTCGGCGGACCGGCCGCGGGACGAGATCGCGATGCGCTGACCGCGATTTACGATCGGGCTGACAGGGTCCCCTATGTCAGGCGCCGCGGCAGCCATCTTCACAATCTCTGGAAGGATGCCACCAACCCGCGCGGGCTGTGGCGGCGGACAACAATGGCGGAGTTTCGAAGACCCAATCCGGCGTGGGAGATCGTGCTGGATATCGACCAGCTTGCAGCAAGCGAGCGCGAAGACTGGCTACTGAGCTCGACAAGCTCACTGCCGGGAAGCCCGCGAAACATCTTAAGCCTGTCGCGCGGCGGCAGCGATGCCGTCACCTTGCGGGAATTCGACGCCGACACGAGGAGCTTCGTCGCGGATGGCTTTGCGATGCCGGAAGCCAAGGGCGACGTCGACTGGCTCGACACGGACACGCTGCTGCTGTCCAGCGCCCATGGCGAGGGCATGGTAACGAGCTCCGGATATTCGAGGACCGTTCGCCAGTGGTGTCGTGGCGAACCTGTGGATCGGGCAGAAGTGATCTTCGAGACCGCGGCTGATCACATGCGTGTCCAGGGCCTCGCGGACCATACCGGCGCGGTCCCGCGTACCTGGATCATCGATTGGATCGACTTCTTCAACCACCGCATCTGGCTGCGCGATCACGCCGGCACCACCACGAAGCTCGAGCTTCCGACGGGCATCTGGATGCAGGCTCATGGCGACTGGTTTGCGATGAAGCTGCGCCAGCCCTGGTCGACCGGAGGTCGAACCTATGCCACCGATGCCGTCCTCGGCATCTCGCTTTCGGCTTTCCTTGCAGGCAGCCGCGACTTTTCGCTGCTGTTCGAGCCCGGACCGCGGCGCGCATTGCAGGACTTGTTCTGGACTGCCGGCAGACTGGTGCTCTCGATCCTCGACGAACTTAAGCCGCAATTCCAGATCTGCACGCCATTCGCCACGGGCTGGAGCCGCGCGATACTCGGCGGGCTTCCCGAAATCGGCGTGGTCGACGTCTGGCCGCTCGATTGTCATCCGTCTGAGAGCAACGGCGACCTGCTCGCCGAAGTGCAGGACCCGCTCACGCCGCCCTCGCTGCTGTTGGTCGAGCGTGGCGTCGAAAGTCCTGTCGTGTTGAAGCGGGCATCGAAGACCTTCACCGCCGATGGCCTGATGGTGACGCAGCATGAGGCGATCTCGATCGATGGCGAGCATATCCCGTATGTGCAGACCGGCCCTGCAGGCGAAACCGGCGATGCGCCGGTCTATATGACCGCCTATGGCGGCCTCGGTCGCTCGGTGAAACCATATTACAGTTCGTCGCTCGGCAAGCTGTGGCTGGAGCGCGGCGGCACCGTTGTGCAGGCGAATTTGCGCGGCGGCGGCGAGTTCGGCACGCGATGGCACGAGGCTGGCCGGCTCGCCGGCAAGAAGCTGTCGCATGACGATTTCGCGGCCGTTGCCGCCGATCTCATCCGCCGCGGTGTCACGAAAGCGAAACGGATCGCAGCCAAGGGCGGATCGAACGGCGGCATCCTCATTACCAACATGCTGACGCGATACCCGGAGCGTTTCGGCGCGCTGTTCTGCACCGTCCCGCTGACCGACATGCGCCGCTACACCAAGCTGCTTGCCGGCGCGAGTTGGATCGCGGAGTATGGCGACCCCGACAAGCCCGAGGACTGGGAGTGGCTGAAGACCTATTCCGCCTATCACAACGCAAAACCCGGCCAGCCCTATCCGCCAATCCTGATCGCCACGAGGCGGCGGGATGACCGCGTCCATCCCGGACATGCGCGCAAAATGGCCGCAAAGCTCCAGGCGATGGGCTATGAGGCTTATTTCTACGAGCCGGCGGCGGGCGGTCACGGCCGCGGCAAAGACAACAAGGAGCGCGCCGGTCTCGAAGCGCTGGGCTTTGAATTTCTGAAGAGCAAGATTGGCTGGCATGAGGGGGAGGCGTCAGCCAGCTAATGCAATTGCCAAATGACATTCGTACGATATCGACCAGTGCGAGGGCGATCTGACCGACGTCCAGAACTCCCGCACGACCGATTCGAGATTCTGCGCGCTTGAACCAACGCATGGTGGAGTTAGTGCCTTGCCGGGACTTTGATAACGACCGTTTCTCTTCACCAACTCTATCACCTCACTTGCGTGCTGTATCTCAGCCCGGTGCTGCGCGTGATCTTCCAGGACTGTGACTGGACTGCGTCTTGTCTGCCCTTTAGAATGTATCCTCACAAAAGCTCGCGATTTAAAGTTCGAATTGCCTTTTGTACGTTCCGCAGGCGCTCAATTCGGCGACAGGATTTCGGCGGTTACGGCAGCGATCATCGAAACGCCAGGAGCGATCATCATGATGGGCGGGGCACAAACCCCGCGGCCCGAAGCGCACGACCCCCGTCCGATGTCTGACATCGAACGAGACCGTTAGCTACAAACGCACGTCGTGTTGAGCCGCCGAGGCAATCTTAGACCGAATCAGGTGCGTGATGTTCGTTGCTGGCGTTGGCACGGCCATTGCTGCTCAGATCGAGCACGGTGTCGGGCGGAGTGCATGCAGACGCGCTCTCTCGTTCATTGAACTCGTGCCGCGTTTCTTAGAGACAAACGAGCTTGCGCATACAATCGCGCGAAGGTTTGGGCATAGCTTTGGAGAACAAGGTGATTCTTCGTATGGAGTCGCCAGCTCCTCCGATCAGGGTGGAAAGCTGGGTACGTGGCGAACCCCTCACCAACTTTAAGCCGGGTACGGTGTATATTGTCGAGTTTTGGGCGACTTGGTGCGGCGGATGTGCGGCGGAGATGCCCCATCTCGCGCAGCTGCAAGAGAAATACGACGATAGCCCAATTGAGGTCATTGCAGTTGCAGCTTCCGAGCGAGGCTCAACGGCCGAGGAGGCGCGAACAAACTTGGATGCGTGGTTGACCAAGAAAGGCGCCAAGCTGAACTTTCGGATTGCGTTCGATTACGCGGGAAAAATGAAGAAGTCTTGGATGGCGCCCAGCTTTTCTAACACTATCCCCACCTCATTCGTCATCGACCGTGACGGTCGCGTCGCCTTTATCGGTCACCCGATGCAACTATATGACGTGTTTCCAAAAATCGTAAATGGCACCTGGCGCGCCAGCGATGAAGCCAAAGCAGCGGATGCTGGGCGAATCGCTGAAGCAGAAGCTGAAATGCGCGAGAAAGCCCGGATGCGAGCATTCTGGGGCAAACTTGGACTGCCGCTGAAGGCGCAGAATTCGTCGACGGCGCTTTCGGCCGCTAGAGAGGGCGTCGCAGTGATGCCGGACGACATCAACGTTCGGCTAGTGCACGCGGATCTGCTCCTGCACAAAATCCATGACATGCAGACGGGGGTACCCGTTATGCGTCAATTGGCTCGCGATGCGACCGAAAAACAATCCGAGTTGTGGAAGGTGCAAGCGATCCGCCAACTCTCTAATCCAGCGGAGAAAAACTCTGATGTCCCGCATTCTGATCGCTTTGCGATTGGCAAGGACTTGGCCGAACACATCCTCGCGCTGAGCTCTCCAGAAGGCCGGGCCGGCCCCAAGTTTCTGTCCTATGTGGCGGTCCCTCAGTATTATTACGAAAGCGGCGACAACGATCGTGCGGTCGAGTTAGTTGAGTCGGCGGTGAAGTCGCTGGACGGCCCGGGGCCAATGGGGGCTGAACAGAAGGCGCACTACCTGCGGCTGTTGCTTGAGACCTTGGCCAAGTACAAGGATGAGGAGGCAAAGCCGTTCTCGGGGACGAAGAGCGCCTTGGCCTGAATTCTTGACCTGAATTTAAGAAAATGCGGCTCGCGAGCGGACGAGCGGTGGCCCAGAACCGGGTGCCGCGGGACGCCCAAGGTGCGCCGAAGATGGCGGTGAGGCAGCTTGCCGCATGGAGAGGACGAGGACATGAACGGGTCGCAAGTCGAGCGGGCAAACATCGTGGCAGAACAACTGTCGGCGACGGTCGCCTCGAAAACGACCGATCCGATTCAGGAACACAATTCACGCCCGCCGGCCGTGGGCCTCTACGATCCGAGCCTGGAAAAGGATTCCTGCGGCGTCGGCTTCATCGCCAACATCAAGGGCAAGAAGTCGCACGAGATCGTCGCGGACGCGCTGAGCATCCTCTGCAACCTCGAGCACCGCGGCGCCGTCGGCGCCGATCCGCGCGCCGGTGACGGCGCCGGCATTCTGGTGCAGATCCCGCACGCCTTCTTCAGCCGCAAGGCGAAAGAGCTCGGCTTCGCGCTGCCCAATCCGGGCGAATACGCCATCGGCGCGCTGTTCATGCCGCGCGACACCGCCTGGCGCAACGTCATCAAGAGCATCATCGCCGACCAGATCAAGGAAGAGGGCCTGACGCTGCTCGGCTGGCGCGACGTGCCGACCGACAATTCCTCGCTCGGCATCACCGTGAAGCCGACCGAGCCCGCCTGCATGCAGGTGTTCATCGGCCGCAACGGCACCGCCAAGACCGAGGACGAATTCGAACGCCGGCTCTACATCCTGCGCAAGTCGATCTCGCAGGCGATCTACCAGCGCCGCGACCGCAGACGTGCCGGTTACTACCCCTGCTCGATGTCGTGCCGCACGGTGATCTACAAGGGCATGTTCCTCGCCGACCAGCTCGGCAAGTACTATCCCGATCTGCACGAAGAGGACTTCGAGAGCGCGCTGGCACTCGTTCACCAGCGCTTCTCGACCAACACCTTGCCGACCTGGTCGCTGGCGCATCCCTACCGCATGATCGCGCATAACGGCGAGATCAACACGCTGCGCGGCAACACCAACTGGATGGCGGCACGTCAGGCTTCGGTGAGCTCCGAACTCTACGGCAAGGACATCAACCGGCTCTGGCCGATCTCGTACGAAGGCCAAAGCGACACCGCCTGCTTCGACAACGCGCTCGAATTCCTGGTGCAGGGCGGCTACTCGCTGCCGCACGCCGTCATGATGATGATTCCGGAGGCGTGGGCCGGCAATCCGCTGATGGATGAAAAGCGCCGCGCCTTCTACGAATATCATGCAGCCTTGATGGAGCCGTGGGACGGCCCCGCCGCGATCGCCTTCACCGACGGCCGCCAGATCGGTGCCACGCTCGATCGCAACGGCCTGCGGCCCGCGCGCTATCTTGTCACCAAGGACGACCGCATCGTGATGGCGTCCGAGATGGGCGTGCTGACGATCCCCGAGGATCAGATCATCACCAAGTGGCGCTTGCAGCCCGGCAAGATGCTGCTGGTCGACCTCGAGCAGGGCCGCCTCATCCCCGACGACGAGATCAAGGCCGAGCTCGCCAGGAGCCATCCCTACACGGAGTGGCTGGAGCGGACCCAGATCGTGCTGGAAGAGCTGCCGAAGGTGCCGACCACCGGCGTGCGCTCCAACATGTCGCTGCTCGATCGCCAGCAGGCGTTCGGCTACAGCCAGGAAGACATCACCATCCTGATGACGCCGATGGCCTCCACCGGCGAGGAAGCCGCGGGCTCGATGGGCAACGACACGCCGATCTCGGCGCTGTCGGCCAAGGCCAAGCCGCTGTTCACCTACTTCAAGCAGAACTTTGCGCAGGTCACCAACCCGCCGATCGACCCGATCCGCGAGGAGCTGGTGATGAGCCTGGTCTCGATCATCGGACCGCGGCCGAACCTGTTCGACCTGCAGGGCCTCGCCACCACCAAGCGTCTCGAAGCGCGCCAGCCGATCCTGACCGATGCGGATCTCGAAAAGATCCGCTCGATCTCTGACGTGGCGGAATCGCACTTCAAGTCGCGCACGCTGGACACCACCTTCCACGCCGGCCTCGGTGCCGCCGGCATGGACCAGGTGCTGGACGAGCTCTGTGCGCGCGCCGAGAGCGCGGTGCGTGAGGGCGTCAACATCATCATCCTGTCCGACCGCATGGTCGGCAGCGACCGCGTGCCGATCCCGTCGCTGCTGGCTTGTGCGTCCGTGCACCATCATCTGATCCGCACGGGCCTGCGCACCTCGGTCGGTCTCGTCGTCGAATCCGGCGAGCCGCGCGAAGTGCATCACTTCGCCTGTCTCGCGGGCTACGGCGCGGAAGCGATCAATCCGTATCTCGCGTTCGAAACCATCATCGCGATGAAGGACCGCCTGCCCGGCCCGCTCGACGACTACGAGATCGTCAAGCGCTACATCAAGTCGATCGGCAAGGGCCTGCTGAAGGTGATGTCCAAGATGGGCATCTCGACCTACCAGTCCTATTGCGGCGCGCAGATCTTTGACGCCATCGGCCTGAAGGCGGAATTCGTCGGAAAATTCTTCGCCGGCACGCACACCCGCGTCGAGGGCGTCGGTCTCGCCGAGATCGCCGAAGAGGCCGTGCGCCGCCATGCCGACGCGTTCGGTGATGCGCTGGTCTACAAGACCGCGCTCGACGTCGGCGGTGAATACGCCTATCGCAGCCGCGGCGAAAACCATGCCTGGACCGCCAAGTCGGTGAGGCTGCTTCAGCACGCCGTGCGCGGCAATTCGCTGAAAGACTATCGCGACTTCGCCAAGATCCTCAACGAGCAGTCGGAGCGCCTGCTGACGCTGCGCGGCCTGTTCCGGGTCAAAAGCGCCGAGGAAGAAAAGCGCAAGCCTGTCGCCCTCGACCAGGTCGAGCCGGCCAAGGACATCGTCAGGCGCTTTGCCACGGGCGCGATGAGCTTCGGCTCGATCTCGCGCGAGGCGCATACGACGCTTGCGATCGCCATGAACCGGATCGGCGGTAAGTCGAACACCGGTGAAGGCGGCGAGGAAGCCGACCGCTTCAAGCCGCTGCCGAACGGCGACAGCATGCGCTCCGCGATCAAGCAGGTCGCCTCGGGCCGTTTCGGCGTCACCACGGAGTATCTCGTCAACTCCGACATGATGCAGATCAAGATGGCGCAGGGCGCCAAGCCCGGCGAAGGCGGCCAGCTGCCCGGCCACAAGGTCGACGCGATCATCGCCAAGGTTCGTCACTCGACGCCGGGCGTCGGCCTGATCTCGCCGCCGCCGCACCACGACATCTACTCGATCGAGGATCTGGCGCAGCTCATCTACGACCTCAAGAACGTCAACCCGACGGGCGACGTCTCGGTCAAGCTCGTCTCGGAGATCGGCGTCGGCACGGTGGCCGCGGGCGTCGCCAAGGCGCGCGCCGACCATGTCACCATCGCGGGCTTCGAGGGCGGCACCGGCGCTTCGCCGCTGACCTCGATCAAGCACGCCGGCTCACCGTGGGAGATCGGCCTCGCCGAGACTCACCAGACGCTGGTGCGCGAGCGGCTGCGCAGCCGCATCGTGGTCCAGGTCGACGGCGGTTTCCGCACCGGCCGTGACGTCGTGATCGGCGCGCTGCTCGGCGCCGACGAGTTCGGCTTCGCCACTGCACCCTTGATCGCGGCCGGCTGCATCATGATGCGCAGGTGCCATCTCAACACCTGCCCGGTCGGCGTCGCGACCCAGGACCCGGTCCTGCGCAAGCGCTTCACCGGCCAGCCCGAGCACGTGATCAACTACTTCTTCTTCGTCGCCGAGGAAGTCCGCGAGATCATGGCCTCGCTCGGCTTCCGCAGCTTCAACGAGATGATCGGCCAGGTGCAGCTGCTGGACCAGACCAGGTTGGTCGCGCACTGGAAGGCCAAGGGCCTCGATTTCTCAAAACTGTTCGTCAAGCAGAAGGAAGAGAAGGGCCAGAAGATCTATCACTCCGAGCGCCAGAACCATCATCTGGAAGCCGTGCTCGATCGCACGCTGATCGAGAAGGCCACGCCTGCGCTCGACCGCGGCGCGCCGGTGAAGATCGAGGCCACGATCAACAGCACCAACCGCTCCGCGGGCGCGATGCTGTCGGGCACGGTCGCCAAGATCTACGGCCATGCCGGCCTGCCGCATGAAACCATCCATGTCAGCCTCAAGGGCACCGCCGGCCAGGCCTTCGGCGCCTGGCTCGCGCATGGCGTCACCTTCGAGCTCGAGGGTGAAGCCAACGACTATGTCGGCAAGGGCCTCTCGGGCGGCAAGATCGTCGTCAAGCCGCCTGTCAACAGCGCCATCGTGCCGGAAGAGAGCATCATCGTCGGCAATACCGTGATGTACGGCGCGACCGATGGCGAGTGCTATTTCCGCGGCATCGCCGGCGAGCGCTTTGCCGTGCGCAACTCCGGCGCGGTCGCCGTGGTCGAGGGCGCCGGCGATCATTGCTGCGAATACATGACCGGCGGCATCGTGGTCGTGCTCGGCAAGACCGGGCGCAACTTCGCGGCCGGCATGTCCGGCGGCATCGCCTATGTGCTCGACGAGAGCGGCGACTTCGACAAGCTCTGCAACATGGCGATGGTCGAGCTCGAGCCGGTGCTGTCGGAAGAGCTGATCAACGACGGCACCTATAACCACGCCGGTGACCTCGAGGCACATGGCCGGGTCGACGTGTTCAAGAACCTGCTCGACTCCGATGTCGAGCGCCTGCACGTCCTGATCACGCGCCATGCGAAAGCAACCGGCTCCAAGCGCGCCGCCGACATCCTTGCCAACTGGAAGGACTGGCTGCCCAAATTCCGTAAGGTGATGCCGGTCGAGTACCGGCGCGCGCTGCGCGAAATGGCTGCTAACGCGGACCCCGAGCCGAATCGCGATTGAGCTCCGGAAGCTGAGACAGTACCACCGACATACCGAACACCGCACGCGCCCGATGATGATAAAGCGCTAACACCGCTCCCACACGCGTCCGGCCAGCGCACCCCGAAGCAGATCCTCACGAGAGGCCCGGCTGAGACGTTCCTGCCTCGTGATCACGCGAGATCGTTTTGACGTCCGCTACGCGTCGTTCTGAGGAAGGTACGGGATCGGGGCGCCTGGAGCGCAATGACAGTGAGGGTTGCAGGACAGCAGGTGAGGGCTGCTATACGCTCGCCGTCGCCTGGTCAGTAGCAGTCCATCGAAGATCGGCAAAAAGCCGCATGATTTCATCGTCACTGCCCTGCTGATTGCATCAA
The DNA here is from genome assembly GCF_029846695.2 of Bradyrhizobium nivariense. NCBI lineage: Bacteria > Pseudomonadati > Pseudomonadota > Alphaproteobacteria > Hyphomicrobiales > Nitrobacteraceae > Bradyrhizobium > Bradyrhizobium nivariense. The sequence continues at coordinate 88,597 of NZ_JARWCR020000004.1, forward strand.
TCAAGATCAATTGTCCCTTACTGTAGGCAATCCCGACGGAGGCGCTTGGAATAGCGCGCGCCGCTTTTGCCACGGAGGCGCACACCAGTGTCACACTCTGCGCCGGTGGTCCGTACATGCCACAAGCATCGCAATTGGCGACCCCGCACTTGAACTGCGAGCCGTGTCGCGGAAATGGAAGATACATGGGGGAGATTCCAGGTGATGCCGACATGAAGGCGAGAATGCGCAATGACTATCCTGCTTCCAACCACGGTCAGCGAGGTTCGGTATGCGGTGGGAAGATTCGGGCTTATCCGCTACCACTGCCGGCAAACGGCGCTTTGCTCTAGGAGCCTGTCTGAGTAATCGGATTTTTCTCGACGAGGAACGAGCGTCGTGATTCAAACGGCGGATGAGCAAGACATTTCGACCTTGGGACGTTGATCAGGTTTGGCTGCTGCCGCCGTCGATCCAGGATTTGGTGCCTTCGGGGCACGTGGCCCACTTTGTTCGCGACACGGTTCGCACGGGCTTGGACCTGTCGCGGATCATGGATGTTTACAATGAGGAGCGCGGCTTTCCGCCCTATCATCCTGGCATGATGGTGGCGCTGCTGCTTTATGCGTACAGCCAGTGGATTTACTCGTCGCGCAAGATCGGGCGGGGCTGCGAGGAGCGGCTGGATTTTGCGGCGGTAACGGGGATGCAGCATCCGGACTTCCGCACGATCAGCGAGTTCCGCAAGCGGCACTTGGCGGCCCTCTCGGGCTTGTTCCGGCAGGTTCTTGCGCTGTGCCGCGAAGCGGGGCTCGTGAAGCTTGGCCATGTGGCGCTCGACGGCACCAAGATCAAGGCCAATGCCGGGATCAACAAGGCGATGAGCTATGGCCGGATGAAAGAGGCGGAGCCGAGGCTTGCGGCGGAGGTTCAGCACTGGCTGGCTCAGGCCGCACAGACCGACAAGGCTGAGGATCGTCAGTTCGGAGCCTCGAAGCTGGCGACGAGATGCCCGCGTGGATGGCCAACAAGGAGAAGCGGCTCGAGAAAATCCGTGCCGCCAAGGCCGCGCTGGAAGCCAAAGCCAAAGCCAAAGCCGCCTCGAAGCCGGACGACGATGGCTCCGGCGACGGCGGCAAGGGCCGGCCGGGACGCAAGTCCAAGTTCATCACGGCAGAGCCGAGTGACAAGGCGCAACGCAACTTCACCGATCCCGACAGCCGCGTGATGCCAACCAAAAGCGGCTTCATCCAGGGCTACAACGCACAGGCCGCCGTCGATGGCACCCATCAGATCATCGTGGCGCAACTCGCCGAGCGATCAGGCGCAGCTTGCGCCATTGCTCGATGCCATCAAAGCCAATCTCGGGAAGAACCCGGATGAAGCATCGGCCGATGCAGGCTATTGCTCGCAAGCCAATCTTCGCACCCTCATCCGACGCCGGATCGAGGGGCTACGTCGCCACCGGACGGCAAAAGCACGGCACCAAGGCGGCCACGACAAAAAGGAAGCTCAAATCCGGGCACGCTCATCGCCAGAATGAACACAAAGCTCAAGCGCGCAGGCTATCGAAGCCGCTATCGATTGCGAAAACGGATCGTCGAGCCCGTCTTCGGCCAGATCAAGCAGGCAAGAGGCTTCCGCCAGTTCCTCCTGCGCAGCCTCGACAAGGTCAAAGCCGAATGGGCCATGATCTGCATCGCTCACAACCTTGCAAAACTCGCAGCCGCACGCTGAGGAGAAACTTGTTTCCCCCAAAAAGCCGCTTCGGAACTCGCTTCGCTCGATCCCAAGTCCATTACCGGGACAGGCTCCTAGGAAGTGCGTCAACCGCTTCCACGCGCGGCGCGAGGCCGACCACAAATGGCTTCGCTTCTTGCGAACTCCTTGATGCGTGGCACCCGACTCGCTGCAGCCGCCGCCGTGCTCTCGCAAGATGGACGCCGGCAGAATAGTTCTGCTGCAACCATGGACTCAGGCGTGACGCTTTCAAGAGAGAGTGGACGAATCAGATGACAAAGACCTCGGCAACAATCATCGACTTCACTGCTTACAGGATGAAGCGCGCTGCGGCCAAGCTGCCATCCGACACGGTCGGCTCGATAGCGCCATACGAAGCGGTCGCATCCTTCTATTTCTTCTGGTGCTTGCTAGCCTTGATCCCGTTTGCCTAGCTCGATCTGCTCCGCATCGAAACAGCAACCTTCGTGAGCAATCCTTAAGGACGCCGCGGATGGCCGAAGCCGAGGCTGAAGGAGAAATCCACCCGCCTGCTCGACCTCTCGCGCGTGCTGTGGATTACAGCGGCGGGCACCCGGGCAGGTATCTCCGATCGAGTCCGATCGAGTCCAGCACCTCGACCAGTTCAGCGACAGCTTCGTCCCCCGACACTCTTTGCGGCGGATCTTGCCGAGCGATTTCGCAGGCACGTTAGCGCGCATGCGGGTCGGCGCGGTCCTGCGTCCAGCCGTGCTCCTCGCACTCGCGGATGGCGCCGGCTTTCCGCAGCACGGTGATCGCCCAGCCGCCGAGCGTGCCGATCGCCTGCGGTCTTCCTTGAACATCAGCACAGTGATCGCTCCTCGCGCGACATCCCAGCTCCGCTCAGGCCAGCAAAGGCCTGGAGCACAACGCCAAAGCTGATCCATACACCGTCGATCAGCCCTCTGAAATATGACCGCGATCATGAGCCGATCATCATTGGAATGTTCCGATCCCGATGGACGCAGTCAGCCGGATCCTCGCGGCCAGCCGCCCTTCGGTGTAATTGACGACAGTACTCATGACCAACACACGCTTAGCAGAGCGGTCGTGTGATCTCCCAAACGTAGGCCGAGAAGTCCATCACGAGGGTGTCAGAGCCAGTCCCAGGCGAGGCGGTACAGTGACTCACTCTGGGTGCAGTGCCTCTCTCTGCGGCAGACTCGTCGAGCTGGCAAGGGGGTCTGAGGCGATGCCTCAGACCGGGCGGTTTTCGCCTCTGTTCTTCACCGGCTCCATTTTGGCCAAACCGTCCTCGTATGAGATCTCGCTGTATGATCCACCGATGTCCTTGGCCGCGTCGAGCAAGTAGTCGAGCCTACCGGCCGTACCGAACTTCTTGATGTCATTCTTGTCGACGCCGGCGAGGTCCATCATCTCCTTCCACACAGTTGATTCGTCGCAAGGCAGAATGCGGAAGGTGATGTCGCCTATCTTGACGCGGTACTTCGCGAGCAGATCGATGTTGTTGCAGAAGATGAAATAACTGCCTTTGGCGCTCAGCCTGCCATCCAGCACCTTTGCGGCTTCAGGCAGATACGCAAAGGAATGCAGATATCCGGCAAGGACTGGGATGGTCGGCTCGCCTTCCTGCGCGATCGCAAGAACCTGTTCGATGGAATAGTCCGGCGGTCGTTTTTCGTCGGCCAGCTGAGCTTGGAACTTCAGCGCGATGTCGCCCCGGAATCCAAATCGCCCCGACTTCGTTGTCTCACTCTTAAGCACCGCATTCAATAGCCGCCCCTCCTTGTCCAACGGGCCAAGAGCAGTGTTGTCAATCGACGTCATGGAAAGGCTCCTCATCAATGCGTGGTGTGCACGCGTCGCGCAAAGCGACGCGTCCGCTACGCTCATGCAAGTTGTTTGCCGTACGCTATCTCTGCGGCGTTAGCGGCAGCTTGGCGCTATGTGCATGGATACGTGCTGGCAGCGTCGCGAGGTCTTGGCCGGATGACGCGGCGGCCGGCAAGCCTGGTGTCGAAAACCCGACACACAGGTCGCGAATCGAACAGTGGCCGCCTGCAAATCCTTCATTTCAGCTGCATCTCGACTGGCATGGGATTTGCGAAACGTGCCTTGCGACAAGACCTGAAAGCGAGTCAGAAATGATCAACCTAACGGATAACGCCATCAACGCATTGAGGGCCGCAATCTCCACGACAGTGCAGCCGGCGAGCGGTTTGCGGATCATGGTCGATGGCGGCGGCTGCGAAGGGTTCACATACAAGATGGATCTCGCCCATGGGCCGAGCTCCGATGATGCCGTGATCGAGCAGGGCGGCATCAAAGTCTTCGTCGACAGCGCGAGCCAGGCGCATCTCAACGGCACCACGATCGATTTCGTGGTGTCGCCCGAAGGATCGGGGTTCCGGCTCGACAATCATGCCAAGTCGAGCTGCTCCTGCGACAAATCGTGCAGGTGAGCCTGTCCTCGGACCATCCGCAATAGAAGGGCTTCGAAACATGGGCATCAAGACTGCACCAACGAAGCAGCCTCCGATTCCGGAGCCTTCCGATTGCGAGCAAATTGTCGGAGCCGTGCTCGATGAGAATCGGGCGAGCCTCAGGCGTGATCGTGGAGATCGTGAGCTCATCGTCAGGCTGACCGGCGTCTGCATGTCATGCAAGCTTGCGGGCACGACGCTCGCAGCCATTCAGGCGCGTCTGATCGAGCGGCTCGGCGAGTTCGTGCGCCTGATCCCGCTCCCCGGAGCTGCCAAAGTGGGACATTAAGTGCAGAGCGGACAGTCCGTGCGGCCGATCTACCTGGATAACAACGCGACGACCCGCGCTCATCCGTTGGTCGTTGCGGCGATGCTGCCGTTCTTCTCTACACAATTCGGCAATGCGTCGTCCGCGCATGCATTCGGCAGCGAGGTTGCGCCCGCATTGAAACAGGCGCGCCGGAACCTGCAGTCCCTCATTGGCGCGGCATTCGATGACGAGATCGTCTTCACCTCGGGCGGGACTGAATCCGACAACACAGCGATCCTGTCTGCGCTCGCCGTGCAGGAGGGGCGCGACGAGATCGTCACAACGGCCGTTGAGCATCCGGCCGTGCTGTCCCTTGCCGAGGAGTTGGGCCGACGAGGTATCAAGACCCATGTCATTCCGGTCGATGCAAGCGGCCGACTGGACATCGAGACTTATCGCAACGCATTGTCGAGGCGCACGTCAGTCGCCTCGGTCATGTGGGCCAATAATGAGACCGGTACGATCTTTCCGGTGAAGTCCCTCGCCAAGATGGCGCGCTCAGTCGGCGCGCTCTTTCACACCGACGCAGTCCAGGCGGTCGGGCGGATTCCGATTGACCTGAAGGCTACGGACATCGACATGCTGTCGCTTTCCGGCCACAAGCTCCATGGTCCGAAGGGGATCGGCGCGCTCTATGTGCGCAAGGACATCAAGTTCCGGCCGCTGATCTTCGGCGGCGTACAAGAGCGGCGTCGCCGCGCCGGCACCCAAAACGTTCCGGGTATTGTTGGGCTCGGCAAGGCGGCGGAACTCGCTGCGGCACACCTCATACAAGACCAGATGCAGATTGGCGCCCTTCGCGACCGGCTGGAGCAAGGCATTCTCGCTCACGGCTGTTGCATCGTGCTTGGTCATGTCGAGAACCGCTTGCCAAATACGTCTAACATTGCCTTCGAGCATCTCGAGGCAGAGGCCATGGTCCACCACCTGAACCGCAACGGAATTGCCGTCTCACTCGGTTCAGCCTGCGCGTCCGGCTCGATGGAGCCATCCCATGTCCTGCGCGCGATGGGAGTACCACCGGCCTTTTTGCGCGGTGCGGTTCGCTTCTCGCTGTCGCGCGAGACGGCGCCCGATGAGATCGACCGTGTCCTGCAAGTCATGCCGGACATCACTGCCAAACAGAGAGCCTTGTGGCGTGCGTGTCAGGAGCGCGCGGGCGAGAGCTCACAACGTGCGGAGCTCCCATGAAGGTTATGATTCGCCGTTCGCCCGAGACGGGCCTTTCGATTTACGTGCCCAAGAAGGATCTTGAGGAGCCGATCGTCGAATGGGAGCACGAGACGCTGTGGGGCGGTTGGATCAGAATCGCGAACGGCTGGGTGCTCGACCTACCCGCGATGGCGAGTGACACCAGCCTACCAATCACTATCAACGCCAAGAAGCGCGGCGGCGAAGCAACCGAATGATGAATGCTGCGGTTCCACAGAACCTCGCCAACCGGCGGATGCGGAAGCTATTCTTGGCGGGGCGGTCCGGCACCTGGGAGGAACGCGACACCATTCCCCTGGCTTGGGCCTGGCGTGACCGGCCACCCGCCCTTGGTTTTGCCAAGGGCATAGGTGAAGCAGCCAACCCGTCGTCAAAACAACGCTGCCAGCGCTCTTGTGATCGCAATGTCTGTCAGCTTTCCAACATGAGTTGTAAAATTCACATTCGAGCGGGCGTTACCTAACTACTTGACGCAAACCGCAAAAGTCATTTGTGGCAGGCATGGCACGCCAGTTGCTCTTAGCTTTTCAGAAACGAGTCTGAGGATGCTGGCCGGAATGGTTCGGCTTGCGAATAGAATTGGAAAAATGAGTACTTCAGCGCAACACCAGGTATCCTGCGGCGGCGGCGAAATCAGCGAGACCATGCAAGCGGTCACTAAGCACAAGGGCTGCGGTACCATCGGCGGCAGCGGGAAGGCGAGCTGCGGATCTCAGACTGGCATCGGCAATCTGCCAAATGAGATTTGGGAAAAGGTGAAGAACCATCCCTGCTACAGCGAGGAGGCGCACCACCATTATGCCCGCATGCATGTCGCGGTCGCACCCGCCTGCAATATCCAGTGCAATTACTGCAATCGTAAATACGATTGCGCCAACGAATCGCGCCCCGGCATTGTCAGCGAGAAGTTGACGCCGGAGCAGGCCGCCAAGAAGGTGCTGGCGGTCGCTTCCGCGATCCCTCAGATGAGCGTGGTCGGCGTTGCCGGCCCTGGCGATCCGCTAGCGAATCCAGACAAGACATTCAAGACGTTCGAGCTTGTGAACAAGCTCGCGCCAGGTATCAAGCTGTGCCTCTCGACGAACGGTCTTGCGCTAGCCGATCATGTCGACACGATCGCAAGACTTAAGGTCGACCACGTGACGATCACGATCAACATGATCGATCCCGAAATTGGTGCAAAGATCTATCCTTGGATCTTTTACCGCCATAAGCGCTACACCGGCGTTGAAGCTGCAAGCATCCTTAGCAATCGGCAGCTCCAGGGCGTGGAGAGGCTCACCGAGCGCGGCATCTTGTGCAAAGTCAACTCGGTGATGATTCCCGGAATTAACGATCAGCATCTGGTTGAAGTGAACAAGGCTGTGAAGTCGCGCGGAGCCTTCCTGCATAACGTGATGCCGCTGATATCGTCGCCCGAGCACGGCACCGTGTTCGGTCTCAGGGGGCAACGCGGCCCGACCGCACAGGAAGTGACAGCGTTGCAAAATAGCTGCGAAAGCAAGGTGAACATGATGCGTCATTGTCGCCAGTGCCGGGCCGACGCCGTTGGGCTGCTCGGAGAGGACCGCGGCTCGGAGTTCACCATGGAAAAGATCGTGGCGATGGACATCAAATACGACGAGCAGCCCCGAAAGGAGTATCAGGCCAAAGTCGAGAAAGCGCGCATCACAAAGCTTGCGGCCAAGCAGGAGGAACTTGCGGGGCTCGCCAGCGCTTCCAGCGAAATCAAAGTGCTGGTGGCGGTTGCAACCAAGGGCTCGGGATTGGTCAACCAGCACTTCGGTCACGCTAAGGAGTTCCAGATCTACGAGCTCTCGACTTCAGGCGCGAAATTCGTTGGTCATCGTCCTATCCATCCCTATTGCCAGGGCGGCCATGGCGAGGACAGCAAGCTCGAAATCGCCATCGGCGCCATCAAGGATTGCCACGCCGTATTCGTGTCAAAGATCGGCGCTTGCCCGAAGGCCGAATTGATCAAGGCCGGCATCGAGCCCGTCGATCAGTACGCCTGCGAGTTCATCGATGCCTCGGCGATCGCCTGGTTCAAACTCTATCTCGATAAAGTCAATGAGGGGAAGATCAAGCACGTTGAGCGGGTCGATCCGGCCCGCCACAATGCGCTGATTTCCGCCGCCTGAAGGATGGGTTCAGACAATGCCGTTCAAGATCATCGCCTGGCAATGCACGGGCTGTTCAGCGTGCGAAACGCAATGCCCAAATCTCGCTATTTCCGAAGTAGCCGGCGCTTTCCAGATCGATTCGGAGCAATGCACCGAGTGCGACGGCTACTTTGACGAACCGCAATGCGTGGCGGTTTGTCCGGTTGACAACACATGCGTGCTCGACCCAGCACTGCCACGCCATCGGGCGCCCTCTTGAGGACCACAACATGGATGTCACCACGACACGAACGGTTCAGAAACTCGGGCGGATGATGCCTCGCCTTGACGAGGCGTTGACCGCGGCTGTCGCCCTCCCAAACCGGGCGGACGGCTCGCCCTGGTCGCCGACTTTTTCGCCAGTTGGCAAACCATATTCTGGCGACGCGAACGTCGAGGGCAACGCGTTAAGCTATTCCTGCCGGCCCGAAGGTCGCGTTCTTGAGCGTCGAGGATCGATTTCGCCGATGGGGCCACCAAGAGCGGACCCGTCTTGCGCGATATCAATCCAGTGACCTCAGCCATCATTGAATAGGCGACATTCATGCTGGAGGTCTTCTTCAGTCGGTCATCCGAGCGAAACGAGGGCGTCCTCATCGAGTCCTGTGTTGGTCGCACGGTGTCGAGCCGGCCGAGCTTCATCGCAGGGCGGCAGGGTTATCCTATCACCTCGATGAAGGTGCAGCAAATCAACCTGCGCCAAGCCAAGGCGTTCGTGATGCGGACATGATTTGCTGCCGACCGGCGCGGTCGTGCCACCAAGCTCGAATTCGGCTGCTATGAGAGTACCTCGCGTGGGTCTTCGTATTCTCGCTCAAGGCTTGTTGCCCACTTGGAGATGCGTCTCGGGCAACTCGACGAAGGACGCCGGTTGTCGAGAGACTGCGGTTGCGGTCCCGCGCACAAGATTGGCGCCAAGGTTTGTGAGGCACGCTCGAGCCGATGGGGGGACCATGAGTGATGTCATCCACGATGCCCTCAGTTGCCGGGGCAATCAGGTCGATTGTGGAGGCTGTGCGTCTCGCGCGGAACCGCACTGCTTGCTGCCGGCTCAAGCTCGTTGCGTCAACGACGGACTCGCTTGCATCATCGGCGGCTTCCTCAATATCAATCATAGGCTCGCGGATCGCCATCTCAAGCATCCGTTTTGGGGTGCGGGCCTTGATGTTGACGCACCGTCATGACCGTTGGCTCATCCAATGCGTGGTCACAACCCGCGCCGCGGTGCGGGAATCGACGGAGTTGGTCGAGGATCATGATAGGGCGGTCCGTAACGCCGGCGCTCGCGAGGCACGGTACGGTTGAAGCATGGAACGGGGACGGCAGCATGAGTAACATCGCCCGTGATAGTGACATCGTCGAGTTGACGGACGCGCCTTTCTTTGATTATGGCGACAAGGTGCGGGCCAACCGCCGCATCCGCAATGACGGCACCTATATGGGCAAGGAGATCGGTGAGGTTCTCGTCAAGAAAGGCGAGCTTGGCTATGTCGTCTCGATCGGCACGTTCCTGCAACAATTTTATATCTATGGGGTCGAATTCCTCGAATCCGGCTATCGCGTCGGCATGAAACGCAAAGAGCTTGATCTAGTCACGCGAAGCCACAGAGGCGAGGAGCCTTGCTTGTCAGGAGGGGGACCCAGATGATCGAACCAAGGTTGCCAAAATACCGCTCAGGCCAACGTGTCGAGGCGGCAATCGATCTGCTCAACGACGGTTCCTTTCCCGACGCCTCGGCGGAAGAGTGTCTGGTCAGCGTCGGACACATTGGTGAGATCGTCCAGGTCGGTCTCCATACGGAAGCGAACCTACCCATCTATATGGTCGACTTCGGCAAGCAGTTGGTGGTTGGCTGCCTCGAAGCAGAGATCTCCGCCGTCCAGGACATCGCGCAATGAACGCCGCCATCATCAGACAACATCATTCCGGATTGCCTGCGCATCCCAACGAGCTCGACCGGTGGCGGATCGTGCGCGCGCTGACGAGCCGCGAGCGCTACCGATATGTCTCGCCAAAGGTGACACCGGTTGCTGGCGGCTATCTTGTCGAGAGCCGGTGCTGCTCAGGCAATATCGATGCGGAGGGAGGCCTCGTCGATGTCGCGCTGTTGCACCACGATAAGACTGGGGCGGCATGGCAGCTGTTCCGCAAAGATCACGGCAAGGGCGTCTGGGAGTGGCATTCGACCCATCAACGGCTTGGCTTGGCGACAGCGGTTCTGAACGCCGACCCTGAACGTTTGTTCTGGCAATAAGGATTATGGAGATGGTGCTCGCAGCAGGCGAATTGACGAACATCGAGCAGACGCTCGCCGCTATCGATACAGCGTCTGAGCCCTGCCTCACGCTCCGGGAGAAATTTCCACATCTAGCCTGGATTTGTTGCGAGGCCTCTGACATGACGCAGAGTCCGATCCGCCGCGTTGGACAGTTCGACCTGCATCTGCTCGACAGTAGCGGTCAGTGTGCACAGATTACGAATAATCCGCAGCGTGCCACCGGCATTTTGCTTGCCAAGCGCTCTGGCAACTCATGATCAAGTAATCGCCTGCCGGTGACAAACTCAGCCAGGACGGCTAGGCTCGCCGGTTGTTTACGCATGCGGTAGTGACCAGCCCGGGAAATATCACGAAGCTCGTTCGTCGGGTCCATGAGACTGGGGCAGGCGATCGTTCCCCGCAGCGGAATTGCCCGGCTATCTCAACGTGGCTAATTAGGTCAGGAATACTGCGGCAGAACAATTAGGACCGGCGAGCCGTGCTCAATCAGTCGACGAGGATCTGGTATCGCAAGATTTGCCCTTGTGAGAACTTTCACTTAAAGGCGCTTTCCTTCGGAAAATAGGACAAGACGTTCGCGCGGTAACGCCGTGCACTCGCCGTGGAGGCCGGTTGATGATGCGCGCGCGCAAGTGAGGCGTGCGAGTGTCCCGACTGATCCAGCGCACTTAATACTGGCGCCTAGTATCTTTGTACGAAATGTTTGGTGAGCTGAGGTCGGAGCATTCAAGCTCGAGTTGTCTTTCGAAGACGCATCGAGCGTCCCTTCTTTATGGCTTGATTGGTCGTGTCCCCGGTGGTGGTGTAGCTCGGTAGAGCAAAGCCGCCCGGACGCGCGCGCACAAATAGCGCCGTAGCGGGCGGGCGGCTTTGCGGTGGTCACCGGCAGTTCTCCGGTAGGATCGGGTTGCGACACGCCAACGCAACCGAGGAACCACCGATGACCGACGACATGATGAACCTGCGCACGCTGGTAGAGAAGACCCCCGACGCCGATCTGCTGCGCGAGATGATCGGCTTTGCCGCCCAGCGCCTGATGGAGCTGGAAGTGGGAGGCCAGACCGGGGCGGCCTATGGCGAGAAGAATCCCGAACGCCTGGCCCAGCGCAACGGTTACCGCGACCGGATCTGGGAGACCCGTGCCGGCGCCGTCGAGCTGCGCATCCCCAAGCTGCGCAAGGGCTCCTACTTCCCAGGCTTCCTGGAGCCGCGCCGCATGGCCGAAAAGGCGCTCACGGCCGTGGTGCAGGAGGCCTATGTGCAGGGCGTTTCGACCCGCTCGGTCGACGATCTGGTGCAGGCCATGGGCATGACCGGCATCTCCAAGAGCAAGGTGAGCCGACTGTGCGGCGAGATCGACGACAAGGTGAAGGCCTTCCTCGCCCGTCCGATCGAGGGCCACTGGCCGTATCTGTGGATCGACGCCACGTACGTGAAGGTGCGCCAGAATGGCCGCATCGTCTCAGTCGCGGTGATTGTCGCGGTCGGCGTCAACAGCGACGGCCGGCGCGAGGTTCTCGGCATGGACATCGGGCCGTCCGAGGCCGAGACGTTCTGGACGGCGTTCCTGCGCAAGCTCGCCCGCCGCGGTGTGCGCGGCGTCAAGCTCGTCGTGTCCGAGGGGCAGCTCGCGCCATGAACGAGCTGACTGGTCTGCCGATAGACCGGCCCGCTTGGCCCAGACCTCATCGGTTGTCATGGTTTTAATCAGCGACTGATAAAGGCGCGTCTGTGAATATAGATCTACCACCCGGAAATGCGGTGTCCGCGAGCGTGCCTGCGGATCATCAGCTCGGCCGGCAGACGTCATTCGGCGCGAAGCTGTCTCTCGCTGCTAGGCTCTGAACCTAAATAGCGCCACGTGATTCTCTTGCCTCCGTGTTCTTGATTCGGGCGCGAGACAATGCGCGCGGGGTTGTTTTGGTTGAATGATAGGCAATGGACTCGTATCGAACCTCATCTGCCGACGGCACTGACGGGGCCGGATCGGGACGACGATCGGCGCATCATCAGCGGTATTGTTCACATGCTGCAATCGGGTGCGCGATGGCGTGATTGTCCGCGCGAATACGTCCTTACACGATGATCTACAACCGCTTCAATCGCTGGGCCAAGCGCGAACGATGGTGCGCAATGTTTCAAGCACTGCTCAAAACTGGCAAAGATGCCGTCGTGCTATCGCTCGACTCGACTTCGATCAAAGCTCATCGGCGTGCCTCCGGCGGAAAAGGGGGAGCACAATCAGGCAATCGGCCGCTCGCGGGGAGGCCGTACGACAAAAATCCATGCGCTGAGCGATCCGCTCTGCCGACCGGTCGTCGTGCACCTGACCCACAGGTCAGGATGCCGACATCGCTGCCGCGCCCGATGTTCTGGCGCTCGCACCGCCCATGAGCGCGCTGCTGGCTGACAAAGGGTACGACGGCGACAACCTTCGGCCGAAATCGCTGGTCGCGGCGCCAAGCCCGTCATTCCCAATAAATCCAACCGTGTCGTCATTCATCATTTCAACGAACGCGCCTACGGAGGCCGAAATGTCATCGAACGCTGCTTTTGCCGGCTCAAGGACTTCCGCTGCATCGCCACATGATACGACAAGCTCGCCCGGAATTTCTTGGCCGCTGTTCAGCTCGCCGCTCTCGTCGCATATTGGCTCAATTGAGTCTGTACCCTAGCATTACAGTTGCCTTTTTTGCGGGCTTCTGAATCCATGGGCAACCATGATTCGGATGTCGTGGGCGCGGGCCGCGTCGGTTGAGGAGACGCTTGCGTTGTGGGCGGCGTCGCTTCGAGAGATCAAGCAACGGATACGTCCGTTGTTCACGCAAGAGCGTGTTGCGACGAATGCAGGTCTATTCCTGGAAGGTCTGCTCGGAGATGAGCAGCGCAAGACCGGTTGGATGCGCGCGGAGGCGGCTGGCGATCCCGGCCCATGGCGGCAGCAGGCGATTCTGGGTCGTGGAGACTGGGACGCGGATGCGCTGCGCGATATCGTGCACGACTATGTCATCGAGCATTTGGCGGATGACGATGCGGTGCTGGTGATCGACGAGACCGGTTTTCTCAAACAGGGCAAAGCGTCATGCGGAGTGGCGCGGCAATACACTGGTTCGGCAGGGAAGATCACGAACTGCCAGATCGGCGTCTTCGCTGCCTACGTTTCGCGTCATGGCCATGCGTTCATCGATCGCGCGTTGTATCTTCCGAAGGAATGGACCGACGATCCAGATCGTCTGGAAGCCACATATGTGCCTGCCGATGTCGGCTTTGCGACCAAACCAAAGCTTGCGACGCGAATGATCGCGCGCGCGATAGCCGCGTCTGTACCATTCAAGTGGGTTGCCGGTGATACCGTCTACGGTGTTGGCAACATCGAGCAGCAACTACGTCGGGCAGGCAAAGGCTACGTGCTTGGGGTCAGCAGCGCTCATGTGTTTCGATCCTGGGGCAAGCGACCGCCGGTCGCCGGTACGGCTGCAGACCTCGCCCGGACGCGGCGCTCATCCGACTGGAAGCGCCTGTCGGCGGGAGCCGGAACCAAAGGACCGCGGCTGCACGATTGGTGTTATCTCGAATTGGCCGATCTCGAGGCCGAGCCATTCAACAGTACAAATGACGGTTTGTGGACACGCGGTCTACTGATCCGTCGTCGCATCGCCGATGATGACCTCGCCTTCTTCACCACCTGGTGCCCAGCGGGAACAGCCATTGAAACGCTGGTCGCGAAGGCCATCGATGGGCGATCGAGGACAGCTTTGAAACCGCGAAAAACGAGTTCGGGCTCGATCACAACGAGAGCAGATCCTGGCATGGCTGGCACCGTCATGTGTCCTTGGTGATGCTCGCCTTCGCCATGATGGCCGCGATCCGACATCGCGCTAATCCGCCACCGCCCAAAAAAACGAAACGGCGCCCCCGGCAAAAGCCAAAGCATCACCACCCCACCACTGATCCGTTGGTCAATCCAGGAAATCCGTCGCATTGCTATCAGACTTGCGCGAAAGCGGATTCAACCCGCACACATCATCGCATGGTCCTTCTGGCGCAGAGCTCACCAGGCTGCCGCTCAACGCGCCCACTTCAAATCAAAAAAGCAACTGTAATGCTAGTTTGCTGTAAGCGGGGCGAGACCGTGAAATCCTCTTGCAGCTGTTGGCGGTAGCCCACCGCAAGTCTCCCAGGGTGCCGCGCGCATTGCCAAAAAGGAATTGCCTTCAACCCGGATCAAGTCCGTGGGGCAAGGTCCGGATGCGTCAGCCCCTCGATCCTTGTCCGCTTTCTGACGGCGGTGCACAAAGCTGTGAGATTCAAAACACCGTGCGCCGTTTGCGTATCGCGAACTGTTTCAAAGCACAATCAGGCGCTTAGTGCGCGCGAGGAGCGCTGGCACGGCCCTTGCTGTATCTCGCCGTAGGGCAATAGGCGCCAATCGGTGCGATGCTCAAATCCAAATGGAGAAAGTGAATGCGTAAACTAACAATCGGCGTCCTCGCGCTGTTCATTTCAAACACTACCGCGTTCGCCGGCTCCGGGGCCATCGCGTACTCTAAACCAGATGACGTGGTCGGTGTCTCGCACGGGTGTAGATCACAAAGGGGCGCTAAACGATGGGCCCTGCTCGACTGTCGCCGCAACGGCGGCTCGGATTGCCAAATCGAAGCTTACGAAAACAACGCTTGCGCCGCCGTTGCCATAGGCAATGGACGCGCGCTGGGACGTGCGTGGTGGTCCCACCCATTTGGTGAATTTGAAGAGGAGCTATCGCAGCAAGGCGCGGTGGCCAGATGCAATGAGACCGGCGACGAGGACTGCAAGCTGCGGGCCAGGGTTTGCCACTAAGGCCCATCAGTAAGCCAAGGGCCTAAGGAAGGAGGTCAGGCGTACCCAAATTCGCAGCAGACATATCCAGCCGAACCCCGCGACTGAAGAGATTTCTTTGCGTCAAGTTCAGTAAAATCGATCATGGGATCCGGCCGAGCCATCCCCTCCGAGCCGCCGTCGCTCGCCTCACCCAGAAGCGCAGCAGGCGAGCGACGGCGGCGGAGAGGGGTGGCGTCCATCCCTTTAATAGGCCCGAGCATTGTCAGGCCGCCTGGCGTAGGGCCTCCTTCTTGTGGTCCTTCAAGAGATCCATGTTCAGCTAGCCACGGTCGTCGAGCCAAGGCTCACGATTCGACGGTCAACGCACGGACGAGCCGTAGACCGCTCTCGCCATTGGGGAAGATACGCACCACATAGGTGCGTCGCCTGATCTCCTCGTTGAGCCGCTCCAGCATGTTGGTTGACTTCATGTGCTTGCGGTGTGCCGGCGGCAGGCGGAAGTGGGTGTCCGCCATCCATCGCAGTCCCGCGCCACAACCTAGATCCGACGCTCCTGCTGTCTCCACGCCCGACGATCTCTCGCCAAGCTGCACCGCTGCCGCGCGCTTGGCCCCCCAGGATGCCGAAGATCCGCATTGCCAGGCGGTCTGGGACGAGAACCGCGCGCGCTTGTTAGGCAGGCCGGCGCGGCCCGTGCCGCAACAGGCCGCGCCAGCCACACCGTCGACGACGAACGCTGCGGAGGGAGATAACGATGCACAATGTCGGCGTCATCGACACCTTCCTCAACACCTTCACGACCTATATCGATTCAGGCTTCGGCCTGATCCAAGGCGAGATCACTTCTCTCGCCTCGACGCTGATCGTCATCGACATCACCTTGGCCGGCCGTTCTGGGCGTGGGGCGCCGACGAAGGCATCCTCCAGCGGCTGGTGAAGAAGACGCTCTACATCGGACTCTTCGCCCTCAACACCTTCTCGGGCGTCATGTTCAATAGCTTCGCCGGCCTTGGCCTGAAGGCCGGCGGCTCCTCCATCTCGACAGCCGATTTCCTGGGGCCCGGCCGGCTCGCGCAGGTCGGTCTCGACGCGCGGCACCCACTGCTGGACACCGCAAGCCAGATGATGGGCTTCGCCAGCTTCTTTGCAGTTGCGGTGCTGATGGTGTCCTGGCTCCTGGTCGTGATCGCCTTCTTCATTCTGGCGGTGCCGTCGGCATCGGCACCGGACTGTCTCGCAGTTCACCACCACCTGTGGCGGTGGCCAGCCGACGATCGAGCAGGCGCTTCTGTCGTGCTCGCCGCACAGCCATGCTCGACCCCGGCGCCCGGCGGAGGTCATGATCTCATACCGCCTCCTTGAGGAGGCTGCGGCTCCTCAAGGTAGATTGCGACCGGACGACAAAGTCCGCGCCCGAATGTATCTGAACAAAGAGGGAAAGAGCATTGATGCTATAGTCTTCGGAGAGCAAGGTCCCGAAGACCGTATCCAACTCCCGCCGCACTTCAGGCTGGCTCTCGGCGAGAACGAAATCGGTCAGGGTCATGTGGAAGCGGAAGTGATCGAAAACGTACGGGTAGCCCCATCGCACAAGATTAGTGGTCTCGATGTCGTCAAGCGTACCGCACAAACATCGTTGAAACTCGTCCGGACTCGCCGGCGCTCGAAACAGTCGAACTCTTCGACGATGCAAGAGGCAACGCCCTGCAACGTGGAAGTCGGGTTCACAGGAATTAGCGCAAAGACGCCACCCAGCAGATCGATTTTCGGAGGACCGATCGGCATGAAGGCCAAGCTGTCACGAACGCGGAGCGACCGCACCAATTCCTCGACGGAATACCCCTCCTTCAGCTGGAACGGCGCCTTGAGCGTCGCGTGGAAGCCGGAGCGGCGGAGCGCAGTGGTAAGAGCACCGCGAATTTGGTTCGTAGTAGCAGCCTCGAGTCCAGCCGACGCCACGGGCGAGCATCCGCAAAGGCGTCGCGCCCAAGCCACGTTCTCGCTGTTACCGTCAGCGGGTGTTCCGGAGCCGGTGTGTAGTAGATCGCCTAGTGGGGCGAGGACGGTTCGGGCATTATGCGACAGGTTCCACTGCTGTCACGTTGCGCCGAGACTTACAAACGGACGACTGGCCCACTTTGAACAGGCGGTCGGCCACAGCCTCGCGCACTTCCTCATCATGGAAAATGCCGACAATGGCGGCCCCACGGGCCTTAGCCTCGTTGATCAGCTCGACCACACTCTGGCGGTTGGCGCCGTCGAGCGAGGCTGTCGGCTCATCGAGAAGCAGGACCGGGTAGTTGACCATGAAGCCTCGTGCGATGTTGACGCGCTGCTGTTCGCCCCCCGAGAAGGTGGCGGGCGCCAGCGACCAGAGTCGCTTGGTGATGTTGAGGCGGGCAAGCAGCGCCTCCGCCTTGGCATGTGATTCATCTGCTGGAATACCAATGGCGATCGCTGGCTCGGTGACGATGTCAATGGTGGCGACGCGGGGGATGACGCGTAGGAATTGGCTGACATAGCCGATTGTGCGGCGCCGCACCTCGATCACTTCCCAAGGCTCGGCGTCGACGAGGTCGATGGAGTCGTCTCCGTGTTGCACGACGACGTGCCCGGCGTCCGGCTTGTAATTGGCATACAACGAGCGCAGCAACGTCGACTTGCCCGCCCCGGACGGCCCGTGTAGGCAGACGCACTCTCCTGCGCGGACCTCGAGTGAGACGTCGTCGAAAACGGCGATCTCTGCGCCGCCCTGAGTATGGAGCGTGAAGGTCTTGCAAAGGCCGCCGACGCTGAGGAGGATGGTCATGACCGGCCTTTCCTTAGACCTGCAGGATGGAGGAGACGAGCAGTTGCGTATATGGGTGGTGAGGATCATCGAGCACTTGGTCGGTGAGTCCCTCCTCGATCACTCGACCGCACTGCATCACCATCAACCGATCAGCGAGCAGACGCGCAACGCCGATATCGTGAGTGACGACAACGACGGCGATACCAAGTTCGCGGACAAGGCTGCGCAGCAGGTCAAGGAGCTTTGCCTGGACCGAGACATCGAGGCCACCGGTCGGCTCGTCCATCAGCACGAGGCGAGGGTGGGTAGCGAGTCCCCGGGCGATCTGCAGCCGCTGCTGCATGCCGCCGGAGAAGATTTGGGGCAGGTCGTCGATGCGCCGATCCTCGATATCGACCTTCCCAAGCCATTCCAGTGCCGTCGCGCGTAAGGAGCCGTAGTGGCGGCCGCCGGCGGCCATCAGAGGCTCGGCGATATTGCCGCCGGCGCTGATATCAAGGCGCAATCCGTCGCGCGGGTTCTGATGAATGAGTGAAATCGTCGTCGGCAGGAATTGCTCGCGCGAGGCTTCGTCCATCGCCCAAAGATCGACGACATGGTCATCGGAGGCGATCAGCACTTTGCCATCATCCGGCTCGATGCAGCCCGCAAGGCAGCGGAGCAGCGTCGACTTGCCCGAGCCGCTCTCTCCGACAATGCCGAGAACCTCGCCCTGACGCAGCGAGAACGATACCGCCCTGCAAGCCTGAACGCGCCCAAAGGTTTTGGATAGATGCTTGACCCGAAGAATTTCCCTTACCCTCGGGTTCATGATGCGGTCCTTTCGTCGCGCCGCTCGGCGCAATAGGCGGTGTCCGAGCAAACAAAGGCCCGGGTGCCGCGATCATCGAGGAGGATCTCGTCGAGATAGCTGTCCTGCGCGCCGCAAAGTGAGCAGCACGCCTCGAAGTGTTGCACTGTGAAAGGATGGTCAACGAAATCGAGACTTTTGACATCGGTGAAAGGTGGGATGGCATGGATACGCCGCTCCCGACCCGCGCCGAAGAGGGCCAGCGCGCGGCTGCGGTGAAGCTTCGGATTGTCGAATTTCGGGATCGGCGATGGCGAGGCGAGATAGCGTCCATTCACCATAACCGGATAATCAGCCGACATCGCAACGTGGCCAAGCCGAGAAATATCTTCATACAGCCGAACATACATAATGCCGTAGCGGCCGAAAGCGTGGATTTTCCGCGCGACCGCCTCATGCGGAATGAATCGCCGCAATGCTTCGGGCTGCGGCACCTGGAAGACGATGATCTGGTCCTCAGTAAGCGGCCGCTCAGGAATGCGATGACGCGTCTGAATCACCGTTGCGTCCCCAGTACGCTCGCTCGTAGCAACATCGGCGACATGGGCGAAGAAGCGGCGAATCGAGACGGCGTTGGTGGTGTCGTCCGCGCCTTGATCAATTACCTTTAGCACATCGTCCCGGCCAAGAATGCTCGCGGTAACCTGGAGTCCGCCAGTGCCCCACCCGGGAGGAAGTGGCATTTCACGGCTGCCGAACGGCACTTGGTAGCCCGGCACGGCCACCGCCTTCAGGATCGCACGCCGAATCATTCGTTTCGTCATCTCGTCGAGATAAGCAAAACTGTAGACGCCGCTGTCGTCGAATGTGAAGTCAGTCTCCACCGAGTGCCTCCGTGATCATATCTGGCCCGGGAGTGGGTTTTAGACTGGGGCTTGCATGTCGTTCCGCATAGTCCGCGCGCATCTGGCCGAGCAGCTGCATCTCGGCTTGAAAATCGACGTAGTGGGGCAGCTTCAGGTGCTGCACCAACCCGGATGCCGCCACGCTATCGCAATGAGACAGGACAAATTCGTCGTCTTGTCCCGGGTAAGTAGCCGTCTCGCCCAGTTCGGCGGACCGCAGCGACCTGTCGAGGATGGCCATCGAGAGCGCTTTGCGTTCACTATGGCCAAAGACGAGGCCGTAACCGCGCGTGTAACGAGGCGGCAGCGCACCGTCGCTGGTCGTCAGATGCACGGTTTGACATTCGGTGAGGCAGATCGTCCCAATGCCAACAGGTATGTTGAGTTCAGGAATGGTCAGGACAATCCCAACGTCACCGGAGCGTAGTTCGGCAACGAACGGATGGTTACGCCCATAGCCGCGCATCGTCGAATAGCAGAGGCCCATCAGGAAGCCCTCGTCACCGCGGGCCAAGCTCTGCAGCCGCTCGTCCCGTGTGGAGGGAAACACCAGTGGATCGCGGGTGATGTCGGCAATCTTCGACTGCCCGTCAGGCCGGACGTCCTCGACGATGTCGGCCAGCGCGAGGACGCCGCAATCCTTTGTCAAGGCGTGAGCCGCTGAATCGTGCCCCGGCTCTGCAGCGTCATCTTCGGTTTCCTTTTCATACCTACTTTCGCCGTCGCCGGCGAGATCGGAGAGATCGTCGCTGCTTGCTCCCAAAAGAGCGATATCAAGGATCCGGTGGGTATAGTCATAAGTCGGCCCGAGGAGTTGGCCGCCCGGCACGTCCTTGTGGGTTGTCGCGATGCGTCGGCGTACCACCATCGCCGCGGGGTCGACCGGTTCGGCGTAGCCGAACCGGGTGAGCGTGGTCCGGAAAGCGCGCATCAGGTAGATCGCCTCGGTGAGGTCGCCCTCGGACTGCTTGATCGCCAGCGCCGCCAAGTCAGGGTCGTAGAGCGACCCCTCGCTCATGACTCGGTCGACGGCGAGCGATAATTGTTCGCGGATCTGGTCTACGCCGACGTCGGCGATGTTCGGATTGCCACGGCGGCGCTTGGCGAGGAGACGGTGTGAGGCAGCGATGGCGGCTTCGCCACCCTTGATCGATGTGATCATGGTTCCTCGGCTTTGGTGGAGCGCGGGAGGCCGACAACGGCGAGGTCGTCAGTGAGGAAGATGTCGATGCCGAGCGGATAGCGAGCGGCATTCTCGCGCCAGGACGGCCAAAACCAGTCCGGCAGCCCACGAGGCGCGAAGCTGGTCGTCGTCTCGATTCCGGGCCCGGAAAGACGGACGACCGGCCCGCCGGCGAGCGAAGGCACTTGGAGCAGAAGCGTCGTCGACCGGTCAGGATAGGCGGCCACCCCCGCATGGAAGCTGCCGAATCCCGGCATCCGGCCAACATCGCCGATCAGAGCGCAGGTCGAGGTTCTCGGATCACTGACTTGCGGTGCGTTTGTGTGGAAATGGAGATAGCGCCGCACCGAATCCGTCGAGAGCGCCGGGTCGAGCCAGATCGGACAATCGGGGTCGAGGAGCGTCAGCGCGATAGCGGCGAGCGGCCCGCTCATCGGCTGCGGCGGCTGGGCGGGCCCGGGAAAGGAAACCGGTGTGCCGGGCCGCGACAGCGCTGTCAGGAGTCGGCGGAAAGCTGACTGCGCATCGTGAACGGGATCGCGGAATGCAGGCGGGATCAGATCAGCCGTCATTCGCCATGTCTCCCTGGCCCAGCATGAAGAAATCGACCTTGCTCCGTTGGGCCTCGCGTCGGATCGCCCGCTCTGCTTGGCGCACGCAGCGATCAATCCCCGCAATGATCGAGCCGATCTCGCCCGTCCCGGTAGCTTGGTCGCGCTGCATCAATCCATCGAACACGGCGGCGAGTGCCGCGTGGCGCTTGTTGCGGCCGAGCACGTAGCCAATGCCAATCTCGCCAGTCTCGATCTGGAGCGTACAGCGCGTCACAGTCGCCTCGCCGATATTGAACACAGTGCCGGTGCGTCCGACGGCCCCCCGCAGCATCGCCGCACCACATTCGGGACGCCGTATCCACTGGAATTTCGGCCGAGCGATCGCCGCCCAGTGCCGGTCCAGTTCTGCAATCGGTGCTTTGGCAAGCAACGTCATCCAGTTTTGACGGCTATATTGATGGTGCGTCACTGAGATATTCATGTGTCTCGGATCAACTCACAGCGCTTGACGTCCGGCCGTCCAGACCCCTCGGACGACAGGACCGGCTCGGTCGGCTACGCGGATGAGGTCGGCGCGCTTGCCAACAGCGATTTCGCCGCGATCGAGAAGGCCGAAGGTTTCCGCTGGCCGCTGGCTTCCGAGTGCAACGGCCTCAGGAAGCGTTAGCCCCCCGGATTGACTCGCTAAGTACCAAATGCCGCGCAGAATGCTGGCGGGGATGTAGTCTGAGCAGATGATGTCAATGAGGCCGTCCTGCGCGAGCTCCCGCACCGAGACGTTCCCAATATGTGACCGCCCGGCGACGAGGTTCGGTCCCCCAACGATGATCGTCATGCCCGCGGTGCGGGCGGCTTTCGCCGCCTCCAGAGTGATTGGAAATTCGGAAATGACGAGACCGTATCCGACCGCTTCCGTGATATGGGCAAGAGTGGTGTCATCGTGGCTAGCGAAAGGTACACCGCGCGCGCGACAGTGTGCGACGAGGCGGCGCCGATTTTCTTCCGTGCAGTCCTCTGTGGTCGCGACAGCGGCAATCGCTGCCTCGATCTCCGCCGCCGGCCTATTTTTGCGACGTTCTAGATGGCGGAAGCGCTTCGGGTCCCGCCGCGGCCCGTCATCCATGATGGTCACGAATCGAAGCTGAGGCTGGTCGGCATATTCAAGGAAAAGTTCAATGAGGTCGTGCTCGCGGGCGTCGCAGCGCAGGTGAAGCGCGTGGTCAGCCCTAAGCAGGCCGTGACGGCGCGCCTCCCCAAGCCCCTTGAGCATCAGAGGCAGCAGGCGACGTCGCTCCGGGTTGCCCACCGCTCCAACGATCACGGAATCGAACACAGTGGTCGTCCCAGCCGCGCAGACCTGAACGTCATGAGCAATCGCCGCACCCAAGGGGTCCCAAGTCATGCCGGCGCGCGGGAGAATCTGCTTTTCGAGGTGGTCGGTATGGACGTCAATCAAACCGGGCAGCAGATGATCGCCTTCAAAGTCGAAGGCGCCCCACGCAGTGGTATTGCCTGTCGAAATATCAGCTATCGCGCCGCCAACGATCTGGACCGTTCCTTTGAAACAGGTCGACCGGGTCACGATCTTGGCGTTGGTCAGGACAACCTCGCGGGATTGATGAATAGTTTGTGGAACTTGACTTAGCGTACCGATCGATTGACCCATCAGAGGACGCCTCTTTCTTGCTTTTAAACCCGCTTGAGTTCTATCAGCAGTCAAAGGGCAGTGAGAGACAGCGCGATGACAAATCGTGTTACTTTGATGGAATTGTACAATGTCCTCAATCGAGAGGCGCTGTCCCAATAAACGTTCGACCAGGCCGCTTCAGTTTCGTCGCCAACGTGAATGAGGAGTAAGGGCCTGGATGGTTCTTTCCGAAGGTACAAGTGGCGATGTGATTCCAATTCTGTCAATTCAGCTTCATCTGGCGCGCTTAGTCGGAGCATGTCGAGTACATGCCCTTCCGGGCACGTCTATTCGGCGCCGGCATGATCCGTCTCCGCTTCAAGGCAGGTTGTCATGATGAAAACGATGTCTTCGGTAATATCGGCCATCACTGGCGCGCTCATCGCGGTGAGCGCAGCCCATGCCCATCCTGTCACACTGCGGGTGGGCTACGCCTTTCCGGCCCGCGACGGCCTCTTCCGCCAGCCGATTGTCGAGCGGTTCATGCAACAGAACCCCGAGATACGAATCGTCACGGACGCCAACGCCGCTGACTGTCCAGCCCTATTGCAGCAACTCCTGAGGGCGGCGGTCACCGGCGATCTGCCAGACGTCGTTGCCTCGCTTTGCTACCCGGATATGCCGGTCCTCGCCGAGCGAGGGCTGCTCGTACCACTCGACAGCTTTCTTGCCGCTGACCCGCTATTTGCCGCGGTCGGTGTTAGGCCAGAGGCGCTCGCCGCGACGCAATGGAAAGGCAAGACGATCGCCCTTCCGGAGTCCGTATCGACGAGCATCGTTTACTACAACATGGACGTCATTCGTAAGGTGCGTCCGAATCTCTCAAACTTGGATCTTTCTTGGGACGATATCCTGTCGCTCGCCGACAACATCCACACATCGATCCCTGCACTTGTTCCGATTTTCTTTGAGTATTATCCCGACAGTTACAATTGGTCGTTCCACGCGCTTGTATATAGCCATGGTGGCGACGTGTTCACACCCGACGGAAAGATTGCCTTCGACGGCGCTGCCGGCCAGGCCGCCTTGCAGTTGATGCGCCGCTTCGGTGAGACTGGCATGGTCGACATGACCACCGAACAGGCGCGCCAAGCCTTTGCCTCGGGCAAAATCGGCATTTATGTCGCCTCCAGTTCGCGCCTGGAACAATTGACCGCCAACGTTGGATCTACGCGCGACATCCGCACCGGTCCGTTCCCGCACTCGGCTGCCGACGGCAGGGTGCCCTCGGGTGGCAGCGGACTGGCGATCATGACTCGCGATCCAGCGAAACAGCGAGCGGCGTGGGAATACCTGAAATTCGCTCTCGGCGCGGAGGCGCAAACGCTGATGGTATCGAAGACCGGATTGACGCCGGTCAACACGATTGCGGTCAAGGACCCGAAATACCTTGGCGACTATTACAAATCGAAGCCGAACGCCCTCGCTGGCCTTGCCGGGCTCGCCCGGATAAAGAGCGTGAACGTCTATCCCGGTGACAACGGGCCCCGCATCACCGCCGTGATTCGAGATCACCTGCAAAGTGTCGTGACGCTGAAACAGACGCCGGACGGAGCGCTCGCCGACATGGTCCGCGATGTCCAAAAGCTCTTGCCGAAGCGTTGAAAATTCTGTTTGCTTCGGCGCGCCATACGGGTGCGGAGGGCGATCAATCATTCTTCGGAAGCTCGTCGCGGCTTCCCAAAATCTTCCTCAGAGCAAATTCTCCTGCGCTCGACGCTGACGAGAGGAATTCATTCTCGCGAGCTGCCGACCAGTTATCTGAGTTCAGGGTTGGCAGAATTTCCAGTCTGCTGTCTCGATTGCAAGGTGCTATCACGGAGATGGGTGCATAATCGTGCACATTTGTCATCTTGGCATCGCATGGCCAAGTGCGGTTGAATATGGTGTGGCGGCTCGTTGACTGAGCCTGGACGTGCTAAGCGACCCCCAGGATGGGTATGAATGGCGCGGTCGTACCTATTCTGTCAGTGCAGTTTCATCAAGACCGGGTAGCGATCGCCAGAATGCCTTAGCAAGGTGCCCGGCACGATGAGGGCCGGTCTGGACAGAAAGTGGCCCATGAGTGACATCCACCTTCATCACATCACCAAATCCTTTGGCCCAACGCCGGTCCTTCGGGGTATTTCGCTTGCGATCGACCATGGAGAGTTCCTGACGCTGTTGGGGCCTTCGGGCTGCGGTAAGTCGACGCTCCTCAGGATTTTGGCGGGGCTGGAAGTGCAGGACAGCGGCTCCGTGAGGATCGGAGAGGGGCTAGTTGATGGCTTGCGGCCGAAGCTCCGTGATGTCGCCATGGTGTTCCAGTCCTACGCGCTTTATCCCCATATGACCGTAGCCGCCAACATGGCCCTGCCGCTTCGCATGCGGCGATTGAAGTTCTGGCAAAGGCTGCCGATCCTGGGAAGATTCATGCCGGGCGCCCGGCAAGTCTCGGCCGAAATCGACGCAGAAGTTGCCCGCACCGCAAAGGCGCTGGGCATCGGCCATCTGCTTTCCCGAAAGCCCGGCCAGCTCTCCGGCGGACAACGCCAGCGCGTCGCCGTGGGCCGCGCGATGGTCCGCCACCCTGCCGTCTTTTTGATGGATGAGCCGCTCAGTAATCTGGATGCCAAGCTCCGGGTCCAGATGCGTGCCGAGATCAAGGACCTCCATCGTCGTCTGGGCGTCACCTTCGTCTACGTCACCCACGACCAGGCCGAGGCGATGACGCTATCTGATCGAGTCGCAGTGATGCTCGATGGCGAGTTGATCCAGGTCGCTCCACCCCAAGATATCTATGCCGACCCCGACGACCGCCGCGTGGCCGAATTCGTCGGAAGCCCCAAGATCAACCTTCTCGACGCGATTGTGCGCGAGCGGGGCCTGGTCGATGCCTTCGGCACCAGCTTCAAGATCCTCTCCGATGCGCCGCCTGGTACGGCGCTCGCCCTTGGCATCCGTTCGGAAGCCTTCCACCTTTCCGAGTGCGTCGGCGTCAATACCCTGACCGGGGCGGTCCGGCTCATCGAGCACATGGGTTCCGATCTATTCGTCCATCTCGACCTCGCCGGCCTCGATCATCCGCTTATCGCCCGACTGGCCGCCGAGCGGGCGCCCCAGATCGCGCTCGGCCAAACGCTGCATTTGTCGGTAAATCCCGACCGCATCCTGGTCTTTGGCCAGGACGGCAAGAGGCTTCGGTCCAGCGGGTCGGGGGAGACACCGAAGCTCATCCCGATCCGGCAGTTCGCCCTGTGAATGCGCTCGGTCGCACTCAGTCCGCGGACGCGCCAGAGCGCGCCGCTCAGGTGCCTTTGCGTCGGCAGCGCCTTGCCGAGGGGGTGGCTGCCTACACCCTCGCGGGGCCGGCGGTCCTGCTGCTTGTCCTGCTCTTCTTCGTACCTGTGATCGCGGTCTTCGTTATCGCACTAACCGACTGGCAGTTTGGCGCGCACACCTTCGCCTTCGTTGGAATCGCGAACTTTCGCGAGGTATTCGCCGACGACGGATTTCGAGCCTCGCTCCTCAACACCGTCATCTATGTCCTGATTGTGGTGCCCGGCACCGTGATTCTCGGCCTTGCCATCGCAATGCTGATCGAGAGCGGACGGTCGCTGCGCGCTCTTTACCGCGCCATTCACTTTCTGCCATTCATGGCGACGCTGGCTGCGATGGCGATCGCATGGGAGGCGCTGCTCCATCCTACCATCGGCCTCGTCAACCAGACTTTCTCTGCGCTGGGGCTGCCCACAGCCAACTGGTTGCGCGACGAGGTGACCGCCTTGCCGGTGCTTGCAATCATCGGCATCTGGCAGAACCTCGGCTTTGCTATGGTTCTCTTTCTCGCCGGCCTCAAAGCGATCCCCCACGACCTCTACGATGCCGCCGAGATCGACGGTGCTGACCTCTGGCTCGATCGCGTCCGGACCGTCACCTTGCCAATGCTCGGTCCAGTATCGATGTTCGTCGTTATCGTCGTGGCGCTCCGCGCTTTCGAGGCCTTCGACACCATCAAGGTGTTGACCAAGGGAGGGCCAGGCCACGCCTCTGATGTACTGCTCTACACGCTCTACCGCGAGAGCTTCGAATATTTGCGCACCGGCTACGGCGCAGCCGTCGCCGTCGTATTCCTCCTCATCGTTGTGGCACTAACGATCATTCAAGCCCGCGTCATGGACAAGAGGGTGCACTACCAATGAACGCCCGCCTCTCTCCTCAGGCCGCCATATTGCGCCACGCCGTGTTGCTGATCACGGCAGCCATCATCCTCGTCCCCTTCGTCTGGATGATTAGCCTGTCCATGAAACCGCCGGGTGAGATATTTCGTGAACACTTCGCATTTCTCCCCGAGCAATGGTATGCGGTGCAGAACTACAGAAAAGCGTTAACCTCCGCGCCGCTTGCGCGCTATATGGGAAATGGCATCCTGGTCTGCGCCGCAATCTTGACACTCCAAATCCTAATCTGCGCCCCTTGCGCCTATGCTCTCGCCAAACTGCGCTTTCCTGGCCGTGATCTGATCTTTGGTCTCGTATTGATCGGGCTCCTACTGCCGCACCAGGTGCTCTCGCTGCCACTTTTCGTGCTCTGCTATGAACTCGGTATCCTCAACACCTATGCAGCGCTTATCTTTCCCTTCGTGGTCTCGCCGTTTGGCATCTTCCTCTTCCGCCAGGTGTTCAAGACCATTCCCGACGACGTGGTCCACGCCGCGCGCCTCGATGGGCTCTCGGAACTGGGCATCGTTTGGAAGGTGATGGTACCGATGGCGCTCCCGGCGGTGATTGCATTCTCGATCTTCTCCGTCGTGGGCCGTTGGAATGACCTCTTCTGGCCGCTGATCGCGGTCCGTTCGGAGAGCCTGATGCCGCCACCGCTCGGCATTATTGCGTTCGCGAATGAGGAGGCAGGGAACGATTACGGGCCCCTCATGGCAGCCGCCACAATCGTCATTCTTCCCCTTGTCATCGCCTTCCTCGCCGCTCAGAAGTGGTTCGTTGAAGGAATGACAGGGGGAGCCGTCAAATGATGAAGCCTTCTTGAGAGTCAGTAACGAACGGTCTGTATCTAATCGGCCTCCGCTCGGCTGGCCTGGCTTTGCCGACGCCCCCCAATTTGGTACGTTTCGGACAGTAGGATACAGCGAGCGCAAGAATACGGCTCCAGAATAATGTTGGGCGTCCCCGCGCCGGTGCGTTAGCGTCGGCTCCAGTGGAGCGAAGCGCCAGTTCGGCACAAGTGAAATCCCGCCGATTTCCTGCTGCACATGGGAATTTTCCGGCAAATTTCGACTGCCATCTGCCCCTTACGGTCATTGCCGCGCCGGTTTGATGTGCTAAGGCGCTGGACGTTGGCGGGGGCTTTGGCGCAGACGTTCCGCCCAGCGCAGGCCCGAGATCGATGACCGGACAGAATCACCCATCTTCCCTCTACGCCAGGCGTGGTGCGAACTCGCTATGGCGGATCGTGGTCGAGGCCATCCGCAAGGATATCATCGGTGGGACGTATAAGCCGGGCGAACGCCTACCTACAGAAACTGAGCTAGCCGCGATCTTCGGCGTTCACCGCAATACTGTGCGCCGGGCATTCGCGGTGCTGAAGGAGCGCGACTATGTGCGCATCGAGCAGGGACGCGGTACCTTCGTCAAGGAGCGCGTCGTCCACTCCCGATTGGGGGCGCGGACCCGTCTGAGCACGACCGTGCGCGACATGCACAGGATCAGCGAGCGCCGGTTCGTCGGTTCCGCGCGGGTTCGCGTCGACAGGGAGCTTGCGCGCGACCTCCGTGTGCCACAGACCCAGTTCGCACGCAGAGTCGATACGCTGATACTGATCGATGGTATCGCCGCCTCGATCTCGTCGAGCTATTTCCCACTGCCTCGATTCGAGGGAATCGAGGCGCTGATCGAACAGTCGGGCAGTCTCACGGAGTCCTGGAAACACTTTGGAATCCTCGACTATCACAGATTCGAGACGCGAATTTCCGCGGGTTTACTGTCGCAGGCCGATGCCCTGCTGCTTGCGCTGCCGCGACGGCAACCGGTGATTTTGATGACCAACATCAATGTGGACCTTGACGGCGTTCCGATCGTGGTCACAAGAGGCCGAATGGCGCCGCAACAGATGCAAGTTGTTATTCGATTTAGCGAGTGATGAAATGAACCCGTGTTTCGTCTGAGGAGATGTTTGCCACTTTGATTAGCAGGCAGATTCGCCGTTCTTTCCAGACCAGAGAAGCGCCGATGCTTCACCAGACTGCTTGCATGGGCGCCACCTCGCGGCTGCCGCTTCCTGTACCAAACCATTTCATTTCTATCGGCGAAAGCGCCCAGCAGACAGCGCAATCCATCTCTCGAATCGTTCAAGCGGCGTCGCATCTAAAAGAATGACACAAAGGAATTCCTCTCCGGAAAGTGGACGAGCGAGATTTTCCTGCCTCATCAATCATAAGCGACTCACGTAGCTAATCCGCAGTCCTCCAGCAGGCGGTGACAGGGCAGGGAGCCGATTTACAGTTGCAACATCAAGGTCGATGTCGACGGCGCTTCGATCGTCGCCTCAACCGCCCGAATGGCCCAGCAATATGTGGTGGAGTCATTCGCTTCAGCGAGTGATTAGCCGAGTGCCGGATCTTTGTTTCGGCTGAAGGTACGTTTGGCGCATTCATCCAGAAACTGTCAGCGCTGGTTCAGCGAACCGACATCGGCACTTTAGATGTTGGGCTCATCTTCCCGCCAGAACGCCAGTCGAATCCGTCGAATCTGGCGTGAGACTTCGCCACCAGTGGTCGGTCTTGCGGGACACCATCCCTGCGCTCGCCGAACGCTTTGCGGCCTCGTCTCGCTAGGAAACCGAAAACCTACAGTCAACGATCGCGTCTTTGTGAATGGAGATTTTTGTGCTGAAGAAAATTATCAAGCGAAACTCGAACGAGACGACCTGCCATCGCGCATCACCCTCACGACAATCATTGAACAGCGGCTGTATGGGGCACTCGGACCCGGCTTCTAGATCCGCCCAGATCGAGCTGTGCTCTGCCCTGAATGGGCCGATTCATGGCGACCGTGCGCGGTACATAAGTGCGATCAAACAGGTGGTTTTGACTTCAGCGGCAGGTTTACTCGCCCTGAGCGGCGCACAAGCAGCTGATCTTCCCGTCAAAGCAAAAGCGATTGAGTACGTGAAGGCCTGCTCGCTCTATGGTGCCGGATTCTACTACATTCCGGGGACCGACACCTGCATCAGACTGGGTGGATACCTGCGTTTTGACACAACTCTCTTGCCGAACGGCGTAACCGGCGCGGGCGGAGCTAACAACCGCCTTAGTAACTATTACACCATGCGGTCTCGTGAGGCCCTCGACATCGATACGCGTACCGCGACCGAGTACGGCGTCGTTCGGACCTTCTTCGAAGGCCTGCTCCAGTGGACCACAGGTGGCTACGCCGGTGCTGGCGCGGGTCTCTCTGGCGGTGCCACGACGTACTCCGGTGACGCAGTCGCAGGCGGTTACCTCCAGGTGTACCTAGCCTTCATCCAGTTCGCCGGCTTCACCTTCGGTCAAACGCAGTCGCAATTCAACACACCCTGGACCGAGTATCCAGCGAACATCTTCGAGCTGCCGGGCAGCGGCGGCGGAGACGCCGTCAATCAATTCACGTATACAGCCGACTTCGGTCAGGGCATCACCGCTTCCTTCTCGGCTCAGGATCAGGTCGCCAGATACACAACCAACATATGGAACGTGAGCGCCGCGACGCCGGCAGGTCTCGCAACCGGTGCCTACGGTGCCAGCGACATCGGGGGATCGCGAGCTCCAGATCTCGTCGCTATGCTTCGCGTTGACCAGGCTTGGGGCCTCTTTCAGGCATCGGTCGCAGCGCATGACAACCATGCCGCATATTATGGCGCGGCCGAGACGACTGGTCATCCGGCCGACAAATGGGGCTGGGCTGGGCAATTGGCCTTGTCGATCAAGAACCTTCCGACCGGGCTGGGTGACACCATCAATGTGAGCGGCATGTATGCCAATGGCGCAAGCCGCTATGGGTTCAACAGCTATATGCCGACGACTTTCGCGAGATACGGCGGTACCGGAGCAGCAGGTGCTTACCAAAGCCTCGGCATCGCCGGTGTGTCTGACTCCGTCTTTGTCGCCGGTGCCGGTCAGGAGCTGACCACGGTCTATGGTTTCAACGGTGGGTACACCCACAACTGGGATCCATATTGGGCCACCAGCCTCTATGGAGCGTGGGCTGCTGTCCGGTATGACAGCAGAGCGAAAGGCTACATCTGCGGCGCATTCGTAGCAGGTATCGGGCTATCGAGCGGCGTTGCCGGTTGCAACCCCGACTTCAACTACGCGGTTGTTGGTGCACGCGCAATCTGGACCCCGGTCAAGAACCTGTCCTTCACAGCCGAGATTGCTTACAACATGCTCGATCAAAAGTACGCAGGCGGAAGCACTGTGACGCTGCCGCTCCAGTCAGGTAGTGCCAAACCGGGTGCTGCGTATGAGCTGAAGGACCAGGGCGCCGTGAACATTCTTCTGCGCGCACAGCGGAATTGGTGAAATCCGTTCAACCAATGCCTATCCCGACCCGAAGTCAGAGCATCACATCCGTCGTGACGACCTGCAAAATATTGTGCCCCTCAAGCAGACCGCCGAAGGGCCGATGCCGACAGCGGTTCGCGACGTGACGAGTCTACCGAAATCCTGATATTTGACGGACCTCCATATAGAAAGACATATAAAATGGCTCATGAAAGCTATTCGCCGGCCGAAATCCTGCGGTTGATCGACAATTCAGACGAGCGCCATTTCGTTGCCGAGCTCGAAACAGGCATTGTTACGCTCAGCCGCAATCGTCAGTATTTCAAAGGCTACTGCTTCTTTTCCGCGAAGCGGAAGGCACGCGAACTGCATGATCTTCCGATCGAGATACGCACGAAGCACCTTCTGGAAGTGGCGATGGTCGCTGAGGCAGTTCAGTTAGCCTTCGGCGCGAAGAAAATGAATGTCGCATTCTTCGGAAACTCTTTTGCTCACGTGCATTGGAACATCGTTCCCCGTTACGGCACCGATCCGCTGCCTGGCGATTCGATCTGGACGCTGGACCGCCAGTTGATCGAATCGCACTTCCTGCCGGAACAGGAGTTTTCGGAGGTGAAAGCCACGTTGCGCGAGGAGCTCTCCAAGCTGTGCGAGCGCGACCGGATTCCGATCTCCCTCTCCTGATCACGCGCACCCTCGTCGTGCTCCCCGTCATTGCCTTCCTCTAGAGTCTCCGATTGAGGCGTGCCTGACTGCGGTCCAGGCCCCTTATGATCTCAATAACTTCCTTGCTCCTGCGGATTGAGCTTCGCCACCGAAGTTTCGCGAACACATGTCCTTGAGCGAACCTATCGATATTGCGGGTCACGAACCGTTGTGGGAGAGAACAGTCTCGGCTCCGCTTCACAGATTCGACTGTCGTCAAACCGAGAGGAGTGTGAGCTCATGAACCAGTCGTTTGAATTGAGCATTGATCTAGATAAGGATGGCCGTCAGGACGGCTATCTCAACGTGAAGACGACCAGCGAGCTATCGCCATTCGGATGTTCTATGGTTCCTATCACATCCATACGCAACGGCGACGGCCCCTGCGTTGTGGTCATCGGCGGCTGCCACGGCGACGAGTATGAGGGGCAGCTCATCGCAAGGTCGCTGCTCGGCACCGTAGAAGTCGAGGATGTTCGTGGCCAGTTGATCATGCTTCCCGCCGCGAATGCCGAGGCCGTTCGAGCCGGACGGCGCTTTGCCCCATCTGACGACGGGAATCTGAACGCCGTGTTCCCCGGCAGGGAAAGCGGCACGGCGACCGAGCGCATCGCGCACTTCATCGAGACGGTCCTGATGTCGCGCGCAGAACTTGTCGTGGACATCCATACAGGCGGTAGATCCATCGATTATTTCCCGTCGGCAATGCTTTCTGGAGCTATCGATGGCGACAGGCGACGCCGCGTCGTGGATCTCACCAAGGCACTCGGACTTCCGGTCGCGTTTTTCGTCGATGAGGAAGATTACACCCCTTCGAGCATTCTCGGCGCATGCGACCGCGCCGGGGTCCTCAACATTTCCGCCGAAATCGGCGGAGGAGGATCAGTCAACCTATCGACGCTCGAGCAAGCGCGCACCGGCGTCATACGTCTGCTGCATCGGGCCGGCGTCCTTTGTGATGGCCCCTCGAACTCAGCTCCCGAGGTCGCGTTCATGCGTCGCCTCCCGATCAGCTCAACCGTTTTCTCGCCAGCAAGCGGGCTGCTAGAGCCGCTCGTGCAACTAGGCGACTGGGTCACCAAAGACCAGTTGGCCGGCCTCCTGCATTCTATTGAAACACCGTGGTCCAAGCCGACGCCGGTTTACTTCGCCGAAGCCGGGTTCGTACTCTGCCGTCGTCTGCCGGTTGCAACACAAATCGGCGATGGCGTCTTCAAGCTCGCGGTGCCGATGAAGGCGTAAGAAGCTCCCGCGGTTTGCTCTCATGACAGCAATCGCTGCAATTGACGGCTTCGGATTCTTCGAGCGACTGCTCACACCGAAACCGATTGCCCCTTAACGGAGCACCATACGATGATCACCCGCAGAAGCGTCCTGGTGACCGGAGCCGTGTCGACCGCCGTATACGCCATGCCGGCCGTCGGCAGAGCCGCCCAGAAAACGACCGTCACGATTTCGCAAGCCAATCCGACTTACCGGGCTCTTCTCTCCGAACTGACGACGCAATTCGAAACTGATAACCCCTCGAAGTCGATCAAATTTGTAGCTGACGGGGACAACTGGGACCCATTATTGAACAGCACGATCCGAGGTTCTCTTGTGAATTCCCTGCCGGACGGCTCCTGGCAAGCCCTGACCTATGCGGGGATCCTCGCCAACAGAAAGATCGCGCAGCCTTTGAACAAGCTCTTCGGCGGCGACACTGGGGGTCTTGAAGCCCTTCGAGTTTCGAGCGCGATGATCGATGCGGCAAGCGTCAATGGCGAAGTCTTCAGCGTCCCGTTCGGGACGACCATTCCCGTCATCTACTGCAACATGGACCTTCTTCGCAAGGCGGGTTACCTGAATCCGAAACCTCCAGCGTCCTGGGATGAAATTCATGAATTCGGTCTAAAGGTCAAAAGTCTAAACGAGACGGTCAGCGGCGGCTTCATCGAATACGAGGCCAGCAACGCCTGGATGTTCCAGACCCTATTGTCGTCTTACGGGGGGGAGATGATGAACGGGGTACAGAAATCAATTGCCTTCGACAGCCCGGCAGGTCTCCAGGCGCTGACCACTCTTGCGCGCTTTGGTGAAACCGTCAGGACAGATATGTCCGCGGAGCAAGCTCGCCAGGCGTTCAAGTCGGGTAGCACTGCAATGCATATTCAGTCCGCAAGCGGCATGACTTCGACGGCGAAGGCGGCGGCCGGGCATTTCGAACTGGCCATCGCCCAGATTCCCATTGCGCCTCAGGGTCGACTGGCGGGAGCCGGTCATGGTTTCTTCATGTTTACCAAAGATCAGGCCAAGCAAGAAGTCATGTTGGATTTCATGAAGTTCGCCGCCAGTAAAAAGGGCCAGATGATACTGGCGAAGAATAGCGGGTACATGCCCGTCAATCTCGCGGCTCTCAAGGACTCCGTATTCCTCGACGAGTATTTGACGATTAACCCGCTGCATCGGGATATCGTGGAACGGCTTGCGGTGACAGGGGACCAATTCTCGTTCCCGAGCGATAACACGGCCAAGATCGTAAAGATGATGTGCGATCAAATGCGCGGCGTCCTCTTCTGGGGCAGCAAACCGGAGGAAGCACTGCAGAACATGGCAGGCCAAGCCAAGAAGCTCCTTGGATAATTGCAAAGCTGCAAGCATACTCGTCGGCGACTCCGTTGAACGTGCCCCTAAAGATGGTGTAGGTGACAGCGGCGGCCACAGTGCTTCTTCGGCATTGGCCGGGAGCGAGTCAGCTTGCCTCAGGGAGCCAGTTGATGATGAGATCATCGCTCTTTGAGTCTTGGTTTCGAGGGTTACATATCGCGACCGCTCAATGGCGGCTCGTGGTTTGCCTCAAGCAGCAGTGCCGTCGGAGGCCGTTCGCGTAGGGTTTTCAAGATGGACGACTATTCGTAAAATCTCCTCCGCAGAGCGTCTATATTGACGGTTGGACCTCCGCCGAGTTCTACGGCCAGAACTGAAGTTCCAACACGTTCACAGGCGGCGAAGAGACTTCCCGCGTTGTGATCCTCCTTGTCCAAAGCGAATGTCATTGGCGTTCCAAAGATCTGGACAAGTTCAATGAGCCCCGCTGTGTCGTCTCGGCCACGTACGGAATCATCGCGCAAAACGTATACTCAGCGCTACGTCCTCCCGAGTGCGTGTCCACGGCGAGTGCCGCCCGGGGTAACGAGGCCGTTTCGATAAAATGGGCGTGGACTTGAGTAGGCATTCCAATTGACAACACTGGGAAGGCGGCATTTGGAGTTCCCCATCAAATGGCGAGACGCTCGATCCGGGGTAGACCGCAGGGGCCCAGGGCCACTCAAACTAGAGGCAATGATGGCTTGACCGCTTATCGTCCGCCTCTTTAGCTCTTGGGCTAGCATGCGAAGCGCGATCTGACCTGCTATTCGTCACCGTGGCAGCCGCCAGGCAATAATGTGCAGGGGCCGGTTCCATTCCTGACCGAGATAATCTCGATTATCGCTTTGTCGCTAATGTCACCTCGGTCACGTGAGGTTGACGCAGTAGACCGTCCTGAGAGTATCGATCGAATAATTCGGTTAGCTTTGCGGCAACGGCTTGCTTGCCAATGGCCGAGGCAGATCGCTGCATGAGGCTGGACGAGAAACTCAGTGCAAGGAAGTGTGAAAGGTCCACATCGAAATCCCAATTCCAATGCCGAACGATCACGTCTGCGAATCGGAGGTCAGCAACGAGCTCGCTGCAAAAGTCGATCGTCGAGTACGTTCCAGCGAGGGTTGTGAAAGTGCCCCTGCGATATTCTGGAATGCACTGTTCGACGAATTGGTGGTATTCGGCAAGCGCCGGGCTGTCCCAGTATCGGTGTCGATTGTGAACAAGCGCCAACATCCCATCTGGGAGCAATGTGCGCGCGACCTCGGTGTAGAACATCTGTCTATCAAACCGGTGGGCCGCTGTAGCTGCCGCGATGGCAGACACAGACTTGTCTGGAAATGGCAACCGCTCAGCTGCTGCAATGCGGAACGTGATTTGCAGATCGTGGGGCGCTGACTTGCCAGCAATCTGAAGCATGTCTGCATTCGGCTCAACTCCAATAACGGCGAGCCTTCCCTGCGCTTCCGCGGCGAGCACCCTTGTGAAAATTCCTGTGCCGCTTCCCACGTCAACGATAGGGGCGTCGAAGCGTTTGTTGGTGACGTGATCAATGACTACCCTCGCAACTTCAGCGGGATAGCTGGGTCTATAAAGGTCATAGCTTTCGCCCTCGCCAGTGAACTCGGACCAGGGGGTCTCAAAATTGGGAAAGTTGGTAGTCATCGTAACCTTTCAAAGATCTCCGAAAGCTATGCTCTGATAAGTTTGCCGATCATTGACAGGCCGTTGCGAAGTTGGTCGTGATCGGTAGCGACCCCAAGTCCGATTCGGACTCTCGTGTTGCCTAGAGACGAACCAACGGCGAAGGCATTTCCAGCCCCGACGACAACACCTCGTTGCTTCGAAGCTTCGACAAAATCACTGAGGCTTAGGTGGTCTGGCAGTTTGATCCAGAGGTGGTAACTTGCCGGATCGATATCGAATGGCATGCCGAATGCCTCTTCCGCGATATTCCGTCGGCTTTTCGTTTCGAGGCGCACTGAATCTATAATTTTAGATGCCAAGCCAGTCGTTAGCCAATGGGTCGCGATCTCCGCGATGAGAGGCGCAACCATCCAATTTGTCGTTCTAACCCCAGGCCAAAATACCCGCTGCGTCGTCGATAAACTTGGGCCGGCAACGTAGGCGATCCGAAGCTGACAAGCCAAGGATTTGCTGAGACCCGAGATATACCAGCTGCGTTCGGGCGCATACGCAGAAAGGGGGGGAGGAGCGCTCTGTGGAAGGACGCCATAGATGTCGTCCTCAAAGATCGAAAGATTATGACGGCGCGCGATCTTCGCGATTTCTTGTCGCCTCGTCTCGGTCATAATCGCTGATGTGGGATTGTGAAGAGTAGGCATGCAGTACAAGGCGCGCGCCTTCCCCTTAAATTTGTTGCACGCACGATCAAGGCTTTCAGGTTCAATCCCCTCCCCATCAATCGAGATGCCATACAATTTTACTCGAAATAGATGCGACAGTGGTTTGATCGCGGGATAGGTAAGTGCCTCCGTAAGGAGAACGCCACCTGGTTTAACATAGTACGCAAGCAACATAGCGAGGATGCTCTGCGTACCGTTAGCGAGCACTATTCGGTCTGGATCCAGCGTTTGTTCAAGTCGCCGTGCGAGCCAATTGGCACCGGCTTCACGATCCTGCGCTGTGCCGGTGAATCGAGGAAATCGAATGGCCTCTGCGACATTCGTCTTCGCAAGATAGGAAAATGATTCCTGGAGTGCAGTCCGTACAAGCGGACTCGGAGGTGGAAAATTGCGTCCGAAGTCGATGAGCCGTGCGGAAGGCTGTGCAACTTCGCTAAGATTTGAAAGATTGTCCATTTTCCCCTCCCTGGCTTGAAACCAGAACGATCTTCAGTCGGATTAACGGGCAATACCCGCGACAGTTGCCAGCGCGATCGAGCCGGCGATTGCAAAGCCTGTCGCGATCGGCACAGCAATTCCACGAATGGCTGGGACGCGGATTGCAGTGGTCACGTACAACAGTGCGAGTATGATGAAGGTTGCCGCAACAGTCGTCGGAAAAACATCGTCCGATAACAACGGGCGAGCGAGCAGCAGGATAGTAAGCACTGGCGTACCGTATGAAACCGGAATGCCAACAAATCGCGCATCAGATGTGAGTCCGACATTTTCGAAATAGCTGAGCCTGATCGCGCCCGCCAACATCAGCGCCAAGCTCGCGACGAGCGACAGCATCGTGCCTTGGCCAACAAGGATAATGATCGTGGCCGGGAACACAACGCCATGAATGAGATCGGCAAATCCATCGAAGCTTTTCCCGAACTCCGCCACACCTGGACGGCGAAGATGCCGCATCTTCCGGGCAACATGCCCGTCCCAATGATCCAGAAACCAGGTCCAAAGCATTGCCGCAACGCCGAGCTCGATCTCGCCGTTAAGGGCCAGGAACAGCCCGATGACGGCAAATAGATAGGCGAGGGCGGTGATGGCATTTGCACGGTCGCGCAGATACCCGATCATCGCCTTGCTCCCGTCGGCGGGATGGAACTTGCCGCGGAAACTGCGCGGATCATCGGCGGCGCGAACATCTTCTCCGCCAGGCGCAGATCATCTTCGCTGTCGATCTCGAACCAACGGGTATCGCTGCAATCCACCGCTGAAAGCTGCAGCTCTTGCTGCTCGACAAGCCGAGCGAGGATCTGCTCGACGTAGGCCGTACGATGCCCGCTTTCCACAGCGTGGTGCAGTGCTGGCACCAGCTGTTCGCGCGAGGCGTCTGCGGAAAAGCGCGTCACGTTGATGGTCTTGAAGAGACCCCTGGCCCGGGCCTCGACGGGCGTCTGGTTCATGACGAACGTGACGACAGAACCATCGTCAGCCAGCTCGACGGCAGAGCCACTCATTGCTGCGTTGAACGCCGCAACAGCCGCCACGCTCTGCTTGGTAGAAGAGACCGTTCGAAGTGTTCTTTCGAGGACTTCTCGCTCGAAGAACACGTCGCCTTCGAGAAAGACAGTGTCGCCGGCAAGCATTGCATTTCGCGCTAGCCATAGGGAATAGGCGCTGCCTGTCCGATCGAAGATGGGATTGTGGACATAATCGATGTCGACCTCCTCAAATCGATGGCCGCACGACTGTTCGATGGCTTCCTTGCGATAACCCACGACGATGGTTGCCTTGCGCGTCCCGAGCTCAGACAAATGGTGCAGCGCGTTGTGCAGCATCGGGGTTCGGTTCACCTCCACCAAGGGTTTCGGAACGAATTCCGTGTAGGGGCGCAGTCTGGAGCCCATTCCTGCGGCAAGGATCACCGCCCGTGTATCATTGAGCATTTCGAAATGTCCTCCTCGAAAGCTTCAGGCCGCTGCTTGCCTGGTCGCAGGTTGTTCAGGGTCTCGACGGCGCGTCTAAGTCCCGACTCCAGCAGGTCCGGTGGAGCGCCGAACGAGAGACGCAGCCCGTTCACGTCGCCAAAGGCACTACCGGCGACGGAGCCCACATCGGCTTCCTCCAGGAGCAATCGTGCAATGTCGTCGGTGGATCGAAGGTGGCCGCCGGCCGGCAAAGCTGAGACAAGCCTACTGAGATCGAGATAGAAGAAGAATGAGCCGTCGGCGCCCGGCGAGGTTACGTCCTGCAGACCAGAGAGGATACGAAGGCCTTTGTTGCGAGCGTCGGACAGACGCTCATGCAGCTTCCGTTCAAAACTGCCGTCGCCGACTTCAAGGTGATGCAGGACCGCGTGCTGTGCGATTACATTGGCATTCGAGGTCGTATGGCTCTGCAGCTTCTTGGCCGCCGAAACGATCTCCGGAGGAGCTGCGAAGTAACCCAGGCGCCAACCGGTGATCGCCAGCTCTTTTGAGAAGGCGTTGACCAGGATTGTCCTTGAACGGACGCCGGGATGCGCCATGACGATCGACTCATGGCGTGAACCGGTGAATACGAAGCTGGAGTAGCTTTCGTCGGAAACAATCCAGAGCTGATAGTTGATCGCGAGATCGCCGATAGCTTGTAGAGTCGTTCGATCATAGACGGCGCCGGTCGGATTGTTCGGCGAGTTAATGATAATGGCTTTCGTGCGCGGGGTGACAGCGGCGCGAAGTGCGACGATATCAGGAGTATATGTCGGGGCGCGAACATCAACGAACACGGGCTTTGCGCCAGCGAGAAGGACCTGGGACGGGAATGTCGGCCAGCAGGGGCGAATGATGATGACCTCATCTCCGGGATTGAATACGGCCAAGGCAACATCGAGCAGGCCCTGCTTTGCACCCGCAGTGATAGCGATGTTATCCGTATTCCAGCCGATGCCTGTTTCCGCAGACAGCTTTGCGGCGACAGCGCCGCGAAGCGGCGTCAGGCCGATGGAATCGGTATACCGGTTCGCCCCGGCATTGATGGCGGCAATCGCTCCGTCGCGCACGGATGATGGTGGATCGATGATGACTTCGCCGGCGGCCAGATCGATGATCTGACGGCCGGTCGCGGCAGCTCTCTTAGCCGCCTCACGGGCGGCGGCAGTGCCCGAACCTGAGAGCAAAGACATCCGTTGCGCCAACATGCGCGCTCCTCCTGCTTCGATTGCCGAGTTTGTTAAGGTGATCGCAACCGCTTCGTCGTTGGTACGCGGTCTGCCCCTGCGGATATCACTCTTCCGTTCGACAGCCGCTTCGTAGCCAAATGGCGCTTAAGAGTTCATTGAGACCGGAGCCCCTTCATCGCGCCAAGGAGCCCTTATGCACTTACACGAGAAAGGAGGGCCGCGGTTGGAGCAGACTTGAGCACACAGTATTTTGGAACCGAGGAGCCAACGCATCGATCGCGGCCGTCGGCCAGAACAGAGTTTGAGTGAGTTTGCATGCTGAACTCCTTGCAGTTGATGCTTGCGTAGCCCGATGTTCATCCTTCTAATAGTTTGCTCCCATCAGTAGATCAAATTACTAGCGTTGGTAGTTGACCCGAGCGCAATGTAAGTCGTTAGAATTAAGACGAGAGTTGCGGCTCTACGGTTCTCAGAGTCGAGCACGTCTAGGCGTGCTCTTGGCGATGGCGTCTATCATTTGCAGGCATGTCGAT
Organism: Bradyrhizobium nivariense; assembly: GCF_029846695.2. Taxonomy (NCBI): domain Bacteria; kingdom Pseudomonadati; phylum Pseudomonadota; class Alphaproteobacteria; order Hyphomicrobiales; family Nitrobacteraceae; genus Bradyrhizobium; species Bradyrhizobium nivariense. Next base: position 129,382 of record NZ_JARWCR020000004.1, read on the forward strand.
GCACGAGGCGGTTTGAAACCCGCCGTAGTCCGATTCCGACAGTGCCGCCCGCGCCATCGACGAGGCCGATTGGCGCGCCGTGCGCGGGCTCTATGCCGTGCGCCGGATGCAGTCAACTTGGAGAACGGCCATTGGGGCATCATGAACGAGCCGGTGCAGCGTGAGTTCATCCGCCAACCGGACATCGTCAACTATCAGAATTACTATGTGCGGCAGCGCTCCGGACCGGACTTCGAGACCATGCGCGCCAAGGTGGCGGAAGCCGTGGGCGCGGCACCCGAGAATCGCGCTCACGCCTGACGCGGCAGAGGCGCTGCAGCTCCTGATCGGCGGCTATAACAAGCTGAAGCCCGGCGATGCTGTGCTCTACGCCGTCTCGACTACGATTCGATGCAATATGCCATGAACGCGCTCAAGGCACGGCGCTGGGTCGAGGTCACCTAGCTCTAGGTGCCGGAGCCAGCGACCCGACAGGCCGCGTTGGACGCCTACGCCCGGGTGCTCGACGAGAACCATCCACATCAGCCATCGGACAGGCCTCGTCATGCCGATCGCCGAGATCGTGCGCATGGCCGAGGCCAAGCAATCGGCACCATCGTCGACGCGGCCCATTCGTGGGAATAACTCGATTTCAAGGTAGGCGAGCTCAAGACCGACCTCGTCGGCTTCAACCTGCATAAATGGATCGGCGCGTCGCTCGGGGCGGGCTTCCTCGACATCCGGACGAACCGCCTCGCCGACGTCGACCGCGACATGGGCGACGAAGAGTTTCCGGAGACCGACATCCGCCCGCGGGTGCACACTGGCACGGTCAATTGCGCCACCGTGTTGACGGTGCCCGCGACGATCGCGCTCAACCAGGAGATCGGCGCGGCCACGAAGCAGGCCCGCCTGCGCTATCTGCGCGACTACTGGGTGCGCCGTGTGCGCGCGTTCAAGGACATCGAGATCCTGACGCCGGACAAGGCCGGCTCCTACGACGAAGCTGACAACGACGCCATCGTGGCGAAGCTCAGAGATAGTTATAAGGTGCTCTCCGTGCGCCGGGCGGGTGTCGTCAAGGGCAATGCGTCCACCTGACGCCGGCGCTCTATACCGAGGAGGCGGATCTCGACCGCGTGGTGGAAGCGCTCGTCGTGGTCACCGGCAAGAAGGCGGGCTGAAGCGTGCCGGTCCTTGAATAAGGCCGCCGCGTCATGACCCGGAGAAGCCCGGGTGAATCTGGGAACGACTCGGCTTTTGCCTCCAGACCCAGTTGAAGCAACTTCAACAATAGCCCGCTCCAGCAGGGCTCGAGAAGGAATATCATCCCGCCCGTGGGCTGGCGCATGTGGTCCAGGCGAAACATGCTGGTGTTCGCAAGCACCCTGCTGACGGTTGGCGGGCTTGCCGACGAATTCGCCGCAAGCGTATTTTTCGCGGCGGCATCACACTCTTCGTCGTAGCCTCCGGGGTGCGCTGGTTACCCTCGACCACGAATAGGGCCGTTGAAAATGCGAGCGCTATTCAGAAGAGAAATCCGAGGAGAGACGAAGCCCACGAGCAGCGCCGAGATACCACTACGGGCTCGGCTCGTTCGCTGGGATTCGTCTATTGTGCCTGCGCCCGCTCGCTTGCCTCAATCATCCGGATGATCTGCTCGTGCTCCACCGGCAGACGTGCCAGAGTATCCGTCCGAAGGACGGCCGCCGGCAGGGGGGCGAGGGCTGCGCCAGCGATCGCGCTGCCTCGGCAGCCGCGGCCGCTTCGCGTGCTTGTTTCCTGCGCGACCGCGCGCTCGGTGCCTGCATCGATGGTCCGCTCGGCACGCAGTTCGCGCTTCATTGTCGGATTGAGTGCTGCAACCGTCTCCTCGCGGCGCTCGCCGACAACGGTACGATCGGGTGAGGCGCGCAACGTCGCTGCTTCCCGTCTCTCCGCAACCGTTTCGCGTCCGTGCGCTCGATGAGCCGCTCGCGTACTTCTCGGCACACAAGAACGCGTTTTCTCACGAGCCATAAGTCGTAAGCGCTTAGCCTAGGCCCTCTTGAAGCTGGCTTGACGCTTTGCGGAATCGCCACGGCATGAGGTCTTCGAGTCTGCTATGGGGATGGCCGTCGATGATCGCTTCGAGTATTTCGGTGATGTAGGCAGCCGGGTTGACGCCGTTGAGCTTGCAGGTAGCGACGATCGACGCCAGCAAGGCCCAGTTTTCTGCCTCGATTTCATGACCGGCAAAGAGAGCATTTTTCCTGGTCAAGCAGACTGGCCGGATGGCATTCTCGACCGGGTTGGTGTCGAGCTCGAGACGTCCGCCTTCGAGGAAGCGGGTCAGCCCCTGCCAATGATTGAGGACATAGCGGATGTCCTCGGCGAGCGTCGAACCGATCGGCCGCGTTGCAACGTAAATCTTCAGATCAGCACCGGCCGCGATCATCGTGATGCTCGCAGCACGCGGATGACCCGGGACAGCTGCTCGGCATCAATGGCCGTATCCGTCCGCAACACGATATCACCGATCGCGATCTTAAGCTTGATTGCCGGAGCCTGACGCTCCCCCAACGCACCTCCCAGCACCAGCGGCGCGAATGTCGGCTGCGACGCCTCGCACGCCGGCAACAGGCCTCGGCGTCGAAAGCGCCGTCGCCAGCCCTAGATCCGCCAGTGCGTCTCTCCATACTTGCGCCGCCACCTCGGACACCTGGGCACAGGTAACAGGCTCTCGGCGACGATCCGAGCTCTCTCCGCTTCTGAACGCACACGGCGCCTCGACGGCCCTCCAAGAACCTCCAGCCGGCTCACCGCCCCCGCCAATGAGCCGTCAAAATGCGCGTCATTTTTGCTGTCCAATCCATCCCGACCTCCGTCGAAGCCGGACGCTTCTCGCACAGCTATCCAGATCCGAAGCAAGGGTTCCGGCTAAGCGCTTACCGTAAGTCTCTGGGCGACAGGTGCCGATGCGAGCTTACGCTTCACTACGCGCGGGGCAGGGGCAGACCGCTCGGGCTATTGCTGCGGCACCAGGTCATTCGTCGCTTTCCCCTGAGGGCCTACCTCGCTGTCTGCCATCCCCCAGCAGATCGAGAAGCCGGCGCCGAACCTTTCTTGGATACGAGATCTCCGTCTGCGCACATTATGGCGGCACCATGCGGCACATCGACGTTGTCCGGCGAGCTTGCCCGCTGGACATTCGTAGTGATACGTCATGACCAGCGCGCGCGCACCATCAATAGATTCTGTGATCATCCTTCTCGGTGACAATGTTCGATGTCGCCTGTCCGCGCTCGTCACCCAAATTGTTCGGCTGCACACTCTACGGAGCAAAGCGCTCGCTGAATCGCACCCTTTACTCGATCAATGGGGCCGTTCACATCCGATGAATGTCTCGCCGATGCGCGGCGACTACAGGTGCGCCTTCTCCGCAACCGCACCGGCTTCACTACTCTCAAAGCACCCACAACTCCTTTGTTCAATCCGGCGTCTATGAGATCATACGCACGACAAAGCGCGCGGCTCGCACCGCGACAACATAAATCGCTCAAGAGTCTCATTAGATTTCTTCAACGACTATCGGCAGGAACTACTGGATTCTTCGCATTCCGTTTTGATCTATCGGGAGATAGAAGCGCTCGGGTCGAAAGGCGCCAAGCACCTCACATGATCCTTCCCTTGCAATTTCCCTGGTGAGCAGTAGCGCGACATATGGGGCAAGCGTGACGCCTGCGTGCGTCACCGCAATGAATATCTGTGCTTGACCAGGTAGTCGCCCGACGATCGGGTAGCCATCTTTGGGGACGGGGCAGGTCCCTCTCCGCGCGGCAATGGACTTCCCAAGGGAGGGGTCTTTGAGTTCGCCCCTTACTAACGAGACATTCTCTCTGGCAGCCGTGACCTCTACACCAGAGTCGCTAAGACCCGTGGGGTCGCCGGCATTGCCGACGATGAGAGAAGAAGGCCCGTTTGCGCGGAAATGAATATGATTAGCAAAGACAACGTGCCCGATGGGAGGGCCGAAATAAGGTATTTGTGTCAGCACTTTGGGTGACTCATGAACCAATGGCGCATACGCGAGATCTTCAAGCAGCGCGTTGATTCCCGTGCCGCTGGCCAGCACGACTGCATCGACAAGGTAGCAAGTACGATCAGTCCAGACCACGGCGCCTCGGTTGAGAGGCTCTATCTTTGTACATTTTTCAGAGACGCGGTGGGCTAGTCCGGTAGCGACGGCAGCGTCGATCATGCGCTTCGTGAAATAAACAGAATCGAGCCATCCCTCCTGAGGAACCCGCACAATAACTTCGGGACCCCCCACGATGCAAAGATTTGGCTCAAGGTTCAATGCATCATTTCGTGAAAGGTACTGGACGGTCCTTCCTAGCCCCGCGGCCATACTGGCTGCCTGAAGTAACTTCTTATTTTGCGTGGAATCGGTTGACCAACGCAATGTTCCGGTTGCTCTGATGGCGTCTACCAGACCAATGGGGCGTGCAAGTTCCATATGGTAGTCAAGGGCTTCAGACCTGAACTGCATGTAGTCCGATGTCGCCGCAGCAAAGAAGTTTAGGCACGCGAAACTTGATCCGGTCGCTCCACAGCCGGGCACGGCGCCATCAAACAACAGTACCGTCATTTCGTTCGCGGCGAAATGAAGCGCGAGCGACGCGCCCATAATCCCCGCTCCAACAACAGCGACCAACATCGATTCCTCCTTCAGCCGGCCGGGTGCTCGTTGGAGCAGAAGCTATCGGCAAAGAGGGGCTCCGCCACGTCGTGATCGCTCGCTCTATTGTGTCTCTGCTGGCGACAAGTCAACACTTCAATCGGGGGCGCTGACAGATGAGATTGTGGATGTTATTCCATGCCGAACACCTGCAGGTGACGTTGGCTCGACCTTAATCAACTAGTCAGTGACATGCGTCTTTGATCCAGATCAACTACTAACGTTGGTAGTGGATGCAAATTGTTGCATATCGACATAGCGTTGCAGAGTCGGGCACCAATTTCCGATACGGACATTCTGAGGTGGCACTGAGCGAGGCTCATCGCCTCATCACCCAACTTCTTGTCGTAACACCAACATGATCATCAATTTGTAGAGGCTCCCCGTTGATTCATCCATTTTCAGTCGCATGATTCTCTTCTGGGACGCTCAATCTAGGATAACATCACTATTCGCGCCGCTCACAGAAGCGAGTCGACGCGTGTTCGACTGCACCAAGTTAGGAGATTCATCCGCGCGGCGCTACGGGCGCGCGCCGCTCGCGACCGCGAATCACAAGGGAAACGGAATCAGTCCGCGCGAACTCTTTTCAACGACCTCCACTCGGCGGCGCTGCCACGTGGCGTTCAGCACCGCGGCGGCCTTGATGCTCTCATGAGCGTCCGAGATTCACTAGCTTGAGGCCGTGCAGACCCGCCTGGCGAGCCAGCTCAGGAACGCCAACCGCGGATCGGCCGACATCCATGCCGGGGACTTCGCACCGGCCATCACTGTACGCCGATCGCGACGATCCCCGCGCCGAGACAATGCGCCCCAGCTGGCGGCTTCACGTAGGTGGCGTCGATCCACAGAGAGGGTCATCGCGCTCGACCGGACGGGCGAGGAACGTCCCGTCAACTATCAAGCATGCTAATTGATCTTGATGTCAGAAAAGGCGACTGATTGCCGAATGAAGGTTGGGCTGTTCAGTCGGGCTCCTCAACCGTCGCTCCTGGGGTGTTCGGCATGAAACGTGAACCACAATTTGTACTCGCCAATGGTCCTGATCGATGCACGCCCGCAGAAATGCTGCGTGCACAGATCTGCTCCAATCTTGAACTCTCCGTCCTCATGGAAGCGCATGATGGCCTCTCCGCCGCGATCGCTGAGCGCGCAGGGTTCAAAGGTCTCTGGGCGTCGGGTCTTTCAATCGCTTGTTCTCTCGGCTATCGTGATGTCAACGAAGCGTCATGGAGCCAACTTGTCGATGCGGTCGAGCGGATCGTGGGCTCGACCAAACTGCCCGTTCTGGTTGACGGCGATGGCGGCTTCGGTAATTTCAACAATGCGCGCCTCCTCGCCCGCAAGCTCCGTCAGCGAGGTGCTGCGGGCGTTGCGCTGGAGGACAGCTGCTTTCCAAAGATGAACTCGCTCATTGGCGATCGTCATCCCCTCGCCGATATCGACGAATTCTCAGGCCGCCTGCGGGCAGTCAAGGATACAGTCGCGGAAGACTTGGTCCTCGTGGCCCGGATCGAGGCGTTGATCGCGGGGCATGGAATGGACGACGCAATTTTACGCGCTCACGCCTACGCGGACGCGGGTGCGGATGCGATCCTGATTCACTCGCGAAAGAGCAGCGCGGACGAGGTCCTTTCCTTCACGCGCACCTGGCAAAGCCGATTGCCCGTCGTGATTGTTCCAACGACGTACTATCGAACACCGGTCTCTGCCTATCGTAATGCCCGCATCTCAACAGTGATCTGGGCCAACCATTCCGTACGAGCTGCAATAGCGGCAATGCGGCAGATCTGCCATCGCATCATTGCTGAAGAAGGTGTTGCCGGTATCGAGCCCAACATTGCGACGCTCGACGACGTCTTCGAACTGTTGGGGTATGACGAACTTGCCCGCGCGGAAGCGCGCTATCTTCACCCTCCTGACTGAGGGCGATGACCTCTCATTTTGCGCGCAGCCACTCAATCTCGAAGGACCACCGCCATGCAACCGGCGCCTTCCTGGTACGCTCCACCGCATTATTCAGTGAAGCACAGGCGTCCCCTCCCAGAATTAGATGCGTCATATACGGGCGCGACAGCTCTTGCGCGGCTGATCCGAAACATGCTGCAGATCTACGGGCTCATTTCCCTGCACTGGGCGGCGCGGTTTGCTGTCGCCCGCGATTAAAGAACGGACGACTTTATTAGATACCGACAACGAAATCTTGTCCCGCATCGTGAGCCGGTTGTCGGTTCCAAGCCAATGTTGTCGTATTGACGACGTGATACGAAGCGAAAAATCGGCGATTTTCAGTCTGGCGCGTTGCTTGCTTTGTTCGCGCCGTCGGCGTCGATCGCCTGCGAAGGCATCGTGCATAGTTTGGCAACATTAAGCGAAGACGGGGAGACTGGCTGTGTCGCAAACTGAGGTAGAGCGATTTGTCAACGATCTAGGGAAAAAGCGCAATCTGCTCGAAAACGCAAAACCGAGTGCTATAGGTCTTGCATCAATTGTAGCGGTCGGAAAAAGCCACGGCTACAATTTTACTCTTGATGAAGCGAAGAGTTACATCCGGTGTCGAAGCCGACACGAGTTGATTAGTAAGCAGCTCGATGCGACTGTCGGCGCCAAACCTGATTCGAGTGTTGCGATCTCGACCGGTGTTGTGCAGGCCGCTGGGTCGGCCAGGTCCGCTGCGGAGGTGCCCACGAGCGACGTACAGGTCGCGGAAGCGCACTCTAACTTCGCCTCGGCAGTCCAGCCCGTCGCTGTTGTTCTGGTTGTTGTTGTTGCGGTCGCGGCCTGACATGCCTTTCGCTCTGACCGCATTGGCTCGTACTCAAGGAGACGAGAAGTGCGACGAGAACATGAAAGCAGGCCGCGTCCGAGGTGAGATCATTGCCATTAGGTTATAAGATGCTGCTTCAAGGTTTATCCGTAACGTGATGACCCGCGCTGCCACCGAACACGACCGACAGAGTTTTGACCGGCGCACCCCCGAGCAACTGCGCACGCTGTCGCACGTCAAGCGCTTCATGGAGCGGTTAGCCGGTGACGTGGAGTTCCGCAAGGCGCTTTCGGCGAACGCCCCTCGTACGGCAATAGAGCGCTACGGCATCGAAGTTGACCCAATGAAAATGTTGCCGCTCTGGCACGGAGACTACCAAAATTACCGCTTCAAGCCGGAGTCTGCCCAGTGGCCGCTGGCTACGATGTGGGACGAGCATGTGCGCGAGATGGTGCGCCATCGCGACCTCCTGCGCGACGAAGGCGAAATGTCGACGATTAACCCTCGTTTCCATGCCTGGCGCGAGCGCCAAATCCGGCGCTGCAACGACGAATTGGGCGCATCGTCGCTATCGATGACGTACCCGATCATCGCTTTCGAGTTGAGCGAAGGCTGCACCGTTGGTTGCTGGTTCTGTGGCCTCTCTGCCGACCGGTTCAAAGGCTATTACGACTACAGCAAAGAGCAGGCAGAGCGTTGGCGTGGCGTAGTTGGCGTCGCGAGCGAGGTGTTTGGTTCGGCAGCCCGCACTGGCTTCTGCTACTGGGCTACAGATCCTATGGACAACCCACACTACGATCGCTTTCTGTTCGACTACTATCGGATCACGGGCGCATTGCCGCAGACAACGACCGCTGCGCCGCTTAAGGATCGGGCACTCACCAGGCGCGTGCTCAGATTGTTCAACCTATATGGCACCACGCCCAATCGTTTCTCTGTGCTGAGCAAAACACATCTCAATCAGATCCATAAGGCGTTTTCGCCAGAGGAGCTGCTAGGGGTCGAACTCATCCTGCAGGGCAAGGAGGCGCCGACCGCAAAGGCTTTCGCCGGACGCGCGCGCGAGCGGAAGGGGAAGCTCAGGTCCGCCATCAAAGATGATGCAATCGCGTTGTTCGAACGCGATCATACCACGATCGCGTGTGTTTCCGGCTTCCTCGTGAATATGCAGCAGGGACGTTTGCAACTGGTGACGCCGGTACCGGGGAGCGAACGCTGGCCTCTCGGTTACCGCATCTTGGGTGAACGTTTCTTCAGGACGCCTGACGAGTTCCGCGAGGGGCTGCTGAGCATGATCGACCAGTATATGCTCGAGAGCCCAGCCCCCCACCTGCCGATCCGCTTCCGCAAAGACCTGCAATACAAAGCAGGGAACCGGTACTTCCAGCTCCGCGCCCGCAACATGGAACACCGGGTGCCCGACGACGTCGCTCCGATTTCCGTTGGCGATCTCATCGCGTTCGGCAACTGCACAGCGTCGGAGCTGGTTATGCGGGTCACGACTGACGGAACGAGCGTACTTGCAGTCGCTGACTTGCTCGATCGGTTGCACGCGGCCGGGGTAATCGAAGACGACCTGGACGACCGCTTCGCCTGGCAGACCAGCAATTGGACGACGAGCCGCATCGAAGCTGCCAAATACGCAGGCTCCCGCACGAACATAGATCATGCCGATTCGCACTGAGGTACTACGTCAGTATCGAGGAGCTGCGGCATCTTACCATCTCGCAGGGTGGATTGGGGTGGCAAGCCGTTTCGCATCCACCGTCCGCGGCTTCATGGCGCGCAGAACCGACATGACCGCAGAACCTGTTCTTGGCGTGCCGGGCTCTCCTAGGCAGCTCGAACTCATTCGGTCTACCACCTGCCTGAGCTCTGCCGGATGGGCTTTGGTAGCTCTGCGCTGGACGCGACCGAAGGACTTCCGCGCTCGCGGTTTCGAGCCAAGTCCTCGTTTTTTGCACATCCGCGAGTACGACTGGAACGCAGCACGCTCTTGGTCAAGAACGGCTCGACCCGACCTGATCCTTGGCGTGGCGCCGCTTAATGTCGGGAGCGAAGCGGTGTGTCGGCTCATTCACCGCCCCGGCTCTAGCACCCTCCGCTGGGCTAGCGCGTTCATACCTTCCAGTCTCCAGGCAACGAACGTGACACGGAAACATGGCTCGAAGCGCGCCGCCTAGGGCATTTGCTGAATTAGTTGACGTCGTGTTCACGGCTCCAATCACGGAGTCGCGCAGAAGTTCGCATTGCCGTCCAGCGTATGAGGCTGTGGCCGGGCGAACGCGCCCAGCCTATCACAAATAATGTGGCATCACATGAGTATCGGTGTGCCAATCGTCTTAGTCAACATGCCTATGTCGGCAGTCGAAAGACCGTCGTTGGCGCTTGGTCTGCTGAAGTCAGCGCTGACCCAGGCTGGGCTGCAAGCCACGATCGCATATCCCAACATCTGGTTTTTGGAATACATAGGCATTGCCGACTATGGGCCTCTTGAGAGTTGCCCGCCAGAGGAGGCGCTGGTTGATTGGCTGTTCGCGGGCGTTGCTTTTCCCGACTTCGCGCCTGAAGAAAGCGCCTTCCTGGACCTTTATTTCGAACGTAACCCGATACACGCAGGCAAATCGTTGGCCGAGCGTCGCGCGAATTTCCTCAGGCTGCGCTCGCTAATCGGCGGGTTTATTGATTGGACGGCTGACAAGATATTGGAGCAGCGGCCGGCCATGGTCGGGTGCAGCTCGACCTTCACCCAGCATGTTCCCTCGCTCGCGTTGCTGCGCCGACTGAGCGAGCGCTCACCGGATCTTGTCACTTTCATGGGGGGCGCAAACTGCGAGTCGGTAATGGGGCGGAGCACTCACATGCGTTTCCCATGGGTGGACTATGTCGTGTCGGGCGAGGCCGACTTACTGATCGGCCCGCTGTGTTGGGACATCCTTAATCGCGGCAGAGACATTCCCCCTGCTGACCTGCCATATGGCGTTTTCGGTCCGGCGCATCGCGAGGCCGGTTATCCCGCTGCGTCGACGCGCGACTTAGTGCCCCGCGCAGTGATCGAGAACATGGGTGACCTGCCGCTGCCCGATTTCTCGGACTATTTTGCCGAGCTCGACGCGTCGATCTACGCCGACCGCATCCATGCCGGGCTGCCGATGGAGTTCTCTCGAGGCTGCTGGTGGGGCGAGCGGAGCCACTGCACGTTTTGTGGGCTGAACGGCGGATCGATGACCTATCGCCAGAAACCCGCGAGGCAGGCCGCAGAGGAGATGATTGAGATGTCGGCGCGCTACGGTTTGTCGCGCATCGAAGCGGTGGACAATATTCTGGCCACTGATTACCTAAAAAAGGCGCTGCCTCGCCTCACCGCGCTACCCGAGAAGCTCGCGATTTTCTTTGAGGTCAAAGCCGACCTGAAGCGCCACGAAGTGGAGAAGCTGGCTGCCGCGGGCGTCCGCTGGATCCAACCGGGTATCGAGAGCCTGGATACCCGTGTTTTGAAGCTGATGCGCAAAGGAACGAGCTCAGCGCATAATGTCCAACTCTTGAAGTGGTGCCGTCAGCACGGCGTGCGGGTCAGTTGGAGTTTGCTGTGGGGCTTCCCCGGCGAGAGCGACGCATGGTATGCGGAAATGGCTCCTTTGCTACCGCTGCTGCATCATCTACAGCCGGGACCTGCGGTGCGTTTGCGGTACCAGCGCTACAGCCCCTATCATTACGCAGCCGAGAAACATGGATTGAAGCTGCGCCCGGCCGTCTCCTATCGCTACGTCTATCCGTTGTCGGAGCGCGATCTGGCGGATCAAGTTTACTACTTCGAAGACAGTGAAGACGACGACGTCGGCGGCCATTTCGCGGCGCGCAGCGCTAATCGCCGTCCGGGGCTAAGCGCTGTCGCCAAGGGTATCGATGCCTGGCTGGAAGCCTGGTACGAGCCGAATTTGTCTATGCTGTCGATGCGGGACAGCGGCGACGAGATCATAGTCGAGGACACGCGAGCCGTTGCAGTCGAGCGCGAACACCGGGTCAGGGGCCTCGCGCGGGAAATTCTTCTCGCTGCGGACGAAAGCTCGCCTGAAACCCGCCTGCGCGAACAGCTGAGCGGGACGAATGTAATGCAGGCCGAGATTGAGGCTACGATAGCTGACATGATCGCTCGCAAATTGATTGTGCGGCTGGACGCGCGGCTGGTTGGGCTCGCGCTCTGGCATCCCTATACGCCAATCCCTCCGACGACTGCGTTCCCTGGAGGCTATTTCGACCGACGTGCCGCCATTGGGTACCTCGCGTGAATGAGGAAAACTGCGGGGGGTACCTCGGAGGGAGACGCTTCTTGTCAGGCGCACGACGAGATGCCAAGTATGGCGGAGCGGAGATTTCAAGCTTTTGGAAGTGTTGTCTCCGTATGTTCCTCCGGACTGGCAGCACGGCGAACAGTGGGCACCGGAAGAGCTCAAGGAGGGAATGCGCTTGCACAACGGCTTGCCAAGTGTGTCTGAGCCAGAGACAAGTCTAAGCCTTCGGGGCGTAAACTACAGGGCCAGCATTGGGCCACCAAGCCTGGAGCACGAAATTTTCCTCAGCCGAAGCTGATTACAAGGCGAGCTTCAGCACGTGTTACGTTCAAACGACGGGTTATCGGCGCAAGCGCCGGGCCGTCTTAACCGTAGTCGCCTGGCTCAACGAGACTGGCCAGCAGCGCCTATGCCTTGAGCGGCGCATCGACAGTTTCCCCGGCCTCGTCGCTGAGACCGCCGGAGACACGGCGCAGTGCCGACCGCGCGCGCGTCAATTGGTTGTTCACAACCGAAAAACTCGTGCAAAAATGGCGTGCCAAATCAGGCCAATCTCAACCAATCAAGACCTCTGTGTCGAGGCGCTGGTCAGCTTCTCGAAAGCCGACCTTCTAGCATTCGAACCTGGTCTCTAGCTGTCGATGCCGCCTATGACTCAACTGGTGACTGCGCTCCTCGCTAACAACCTCCTTGCCGATTCCAAGGCGGTCGGCAGGCTGCGTTACATGGACGTCGGTATCGAACGCTCCTAATTTCATCTGCTGGGGTGCCGCAGCCCATTGAGGAAAGCTTCGATCAGATCCTGCCAACCGCTGCCGCGATCGCGCCCCCTTCAAACAAGCGTTTTTCGTGATCGTGCAGCTCCATACCTGCAGCTCCTTCGACGACGTGAACAAGCCCGTGTCGCGCCTCGCCGCCAACATCCCACTCATCAAGCGCAACCTAGCGCCGCTGTCGTTCGCCGATGCGCCCCGGCAGACCTATACGCAAAGCCGTGCTCGGTGCTTACGAGTTGAAGAAAATCGACCTTCTCAAGGACGCCTTCATCTGGGGCTATGAGCGCTCGGCCGCTCGCTACTGTGCCGTTCGCCGATCCCTCGGCGAACCCGACTTCGCTACCGCGAACAGTTTCGCGAGCTCATCGCCGAACTTGTCCGCGCGCGCGTAGGTCCCGCATCGCGAGCGAGCTGGCAAAAAACGACGTCAAGAACGAACTGGCCACCGAAGCACAGACCGCGCTCGAGTGTCTCGATACCGCGTTACAAAGAGAAAGCCTGCCGGCCGGCCTCGATCTCGCGATCACTGGCGGGCAAGGTCGATCGATCGCGTCAATGATCGGCCTCACCGCAGATCGCTGCGGCATCCAATTGCCCCTTGCGAGCTGGGGAGCCGGAACCCAGCCATTGTCGGCGCTCGCCTTCGCCGAGCAAAACCAGGGCGATGCGCAAGTCCAAGTCCAAGACCACGATCGACGTGCTAATTGCGCTTCGCCCTGCGCTGCCCGGATGGTTGTCGAAGTCCATAAGTCAACCCTCGTGCCTCATGGCTGAACGTTATCTCACCCTGTCGCGCGAGGTCGGCCTGAAGCCTTGGGCGTTGCCGCGACCGCCTCGGGACGGCCTGTTCATCTGCTTGAGAAGGACATCTGGGTTGTGTAGGGGCTGGATGGTCTGTTTGCACCACCGCTCGGCGAGCATGTCGTCTCTAAGGGCGGTACGTCGCTGTCGAAAGGCTACAAGGCTATTCGTCAATTCTATGCCCACGGCAACCGCTCTCCGGTTCTCACCGCAGGGGGGAGCGGAGAGCGAGGCTCGAAGCTACGCGGGGCGTTGCTCAAAGTTACTTGGGTTCGGCCGGTATTTCGGGCAATGCCGTGGCGCCTAACTGCTCGAGGCCTGGTGAGGAAGTCGCGGCCGATGGCACGGTGGTCGACCGGGCTGCGCCCATTGGGGAGCGGCCGACGATAATGGTGAGCAGACCTTGGCCCCACAGCCGCTGTGCGACCCTCTTGGCGTCCTCCAACGTCACTGCATCGACGACGGCGTTATGCTGTTTGACATAGTCGATCGGCAGCTTATCAAGCTGATGCTTCAGCAGCGTTCGCGCAAACTTCGAGGAAGTGTTGAGGGCCAGCATCTGTGAGCCCTTCAGGTAAGACTTTGCATCGTCGAGTTCTTGCTGGGTCGGTCCTTCCTCGGCGATTCGGCGGGCTTGATTCTCGATCTGTTCGACCGTCTCGCCAGCGCGATCGGCGCGGGTGCCGCTATTGCCGACAAACATGGCGGAATGATCCATCCAGACCAAGCGCTCGTGGACCGAATAGGCCAGCCCGCGCTTCTCGCGGACTTCGCGGAACAGCCGCGACGTCAGACCGGTGCCGCCGAGGATGTGGTTGACGACATAGGCCGCCATGAAATCGGGCTCGCTGCGGCGGACGCCGGGACCGCCGAAAGTCACAACGGTCTGGGGCACATCGAGCGGAATGAAGACGCGCTGCGGCGGTCTTGCTGCGACCACGTCGGGCACCGGCGTCGACTCCGCCATGGCCGGCAGGCCGCCAAAAGTCCTGTCAAGCAACTTGCACAGGGCCTCCGGATCGACGTCGCCGACCACCGCGATCTTGAGCGTGTCTTTTGCCATCACGCGTCGGACATAGCCCCTGAGATCCGCGACCTCGATCTTTGGCACGCTCTCGATCGTGCCTCTTGCCTCCCTAGCATAAGGATGATCGTTAAAGGCGACTTCGAGGAATTTGCGATTGGCGAGGGACGAGGGATCGGTCGAGCCATGCCGAAGGTTCGCAAGCATGCTGGCACGAATCCGTTCGACATCGGCCGCGTCGAAACGCGGCGAGGTTAGTGCCATCCGTAACAGGTCGAAGGCCTCGTCCCTGTTGTCTTCGAGCGTGCGCAAGGCACCGCGGAGGTGATCGCGGGTCGATTCAAAGTTCAGCTCAATCGCGCGACGGTCGAGCCGCTCATGAAAGGTCTGGGAATCTAGATCGCCGGAGCCTTCACCGAGTAGGCCAGAAACCATGTAGCCGACGCCGGGTCTATCGGTGGGGTCTTGGGTCGCGCCGCCGCCGAATGCGTATTCCATCGCAATCAACGGGACAGTGGCGTCCTGCACGAACCAGGCTATTATACCGCAAGATGACACCAGGCGCTGGATCTTGGTCGCGCCATGCGTTCCGACCGCGGAGAGTGAACGTGGCGAGGCGAGCATCGCGGTCGAGAGCGAGGCTCCGCCGGCGAGGACCGCAAGACGTGTGAAGGAATAGGTCATGATCGCTTCTCCTGGTGGTTCCGCGTTGACCCTTTCATAAGATAGCCGGTCACGGAGCGCTTCTTGTCGAGCCATCTCCCAGCGGCCGCGCGCACCTGGTCGGCGGTGACGGCGCGGATGCCGTCCTGCCAGCCTCGGACTTCGTCGATGCTGAGTCCAGTCGTGAGCCCACCACCATACCAGGTCGCAAGCGTTTGTTGGCTGTCCTGGGCGTAGGTTGCTTGCGCGATCAGCTGCGTCTTGACCCGCTCGAGATCCTCGGTGCGCGCGCAACTGTGCGCAATATCGGCTATCACTTGGTCGATGGCGCACTCAATCTCCCCGAATTCGACGCCGGGTTTCGGGGTCGCAGAAATCTCGAATTGCGAAGGATCGAGCGAGGTACGCTCGTAGCTAGTCTCCGTCGTGATCGCAATCTGCTTGTCGACTACCAACGCGCGATAAAGATGTGAGCTGGCGCCGCCACCCATCAATTGCGCGAGCACATCAAGCACTGGACTCTCGCCCGCGGCCGCGGGGTGAGCCGACGGCACGAGATAATAACGGCGCAAGATTGGCTGCTCGACGCGGGGATCGGTCAGCGTCACGGTACGCGGCGCGGCCGGTGTCGGCTCCTGCGGTCGCAGGCGTTCCGCGGGAATTGATGGTTGCGGGGGGATGTGGCCATAATTCTTCTCCACCATCGGGCGGATCGCATTTGCGTCGACGTCACCGGCGATGATCAGGATGGCGTTGTTCGGCGCGTAAAAACGCTTGTAGAAGGCGAGCGCGTCCTCGCGATCGAACGTTTCGATTTCCTGACGCCAGCCGATCACAGGGCGGCCGTAGGGATGGTTGAGGTAAAGCGCGGCCATCATCTGCTCGGCGAGCTGCGCATCCGGCTTATTAGCGACCGACTTATTGAGTTCCTCCAGCACCACGTCGCGCTCGGACATCACGCTCTCCTCTTTGAGGATGAGGCCCGTCATGCGGTCGGCTTCAAATTCCATCATCTTACCGAGCTGCTCGCGCGGCACGTGCTGGAAATAGGTGGTATAGTCGGTCCCGGTGAAGCCGTTCTGGTTGCCGCCGCACCGCTGCACGGTCTGGGAGAATTCACCCGCCGGATGTTTGGATGTGCCCTTGAACATCAGGTGTTCGACGAAATGCGCAAGCCCCGATTTGCCGGGTGGCTCGTCGGCGGAGCCGACCTTATACCAGATCATCTGAGTCGCAACGGGCGTGCGACGATCCGCAATCACCACGACCTGCAGGCCGTTCTGAAGCGTGAAGCTGGTTGGTCGATCCGACCCGACCGTGTCCCGGACAAGGACGCTTTCGTGCTCAGGAAGGTACCCAAGGTCACCATCCGCGCTATCATAAGTTTCGACCGCCAGTGCGGTGCGCGTTGTCAAATCGACGGCACCAGCTGCGGTGCTTCCAACCTTGGCGGTTACCGAACTCAAGGTCTGCATCGCATCGCACTTTCGTTCCAGAGAGCAACGTTCTGTGACAGACAATTCCGACAAAGCGGGAAAGCCGCACACCGTTTAGCAAGCGACGGAGCAAGGGCCGGGCCAACTGCCCGGCGGCCTGCGCACCGCCACGCTGCGCGCCAGCTGGACGCAAAACAAAACGCGGGGCGTACGTTCTGGCCAAAGGTCAACCGCCGGCAAGTCGTGAACACGACAATTGCGCTCGAAAGCGGATAACTTGGCGCCAAATGGCGGAATGACAACTTGCAGCGAACGACAGATCGAGCGGCGACTACGGCGGCGGCCCCAGGCTCGCTGTTACCGCATCAGGATGGGCATCCATCGAAAAGTCTGACGCACGGCGTCGTACCCACGGTTCAACTCGGGCGGCTAGTGAACATTGCCTGTTCGCTGGAGCCAAATCTCTGCGCACCGGATTCCAGGGAAACGTGTTGTTCCCAAGGTCGTCATTAGATGGCGTTTCTGCAGCATAGGCGCGGCAGGTGCACGTCTCGTCAATGCGATAAAAACTATCGGGGAGAATTCGTTTTTCAGATGTTCAGGATCGCCGATCCTCACATTCCTAACGGCAGGCGTCCGTCTGCCCGTTCCACGCATCACTCGCACTTGGGCACAGGCGCGGATATGACGCCGGTCACGCTCACGATTCAGGGAGAGGCTCATCCGTGTGCTCAGTGCTATCACCTGAGCATTCGCGGGAGGTATTTGAGGTCTCAGGTTCACCATCTTTCGTAATCGCTCCGATACGGACGAAACCGCACTTGAGCGATCACCCAATGCTGCTGCATCTCAAGCCGGAAGTGCACTTAAAGTCGCCTACAAAATGAGATGTTCCGACGACGAAACATCGCCGTACCGTGTTGAAATATCGAAGTCTCGTTTTCTTGCGGAGTTTCGCAGGCGCGAGCGCGCGTGGTGCGCTTTACCTGAGCTCGAGGCTTCCTTCAGGCCAATGACTGAGCCGACCCAAGAGCCACTGCCGACTCCTCTAATGTTGGGTTTGCAACATGATGTCGGGGCCATGACGCCTCCGATTGAGAAAATCGCTTTTGCAAATCAGGCCATTGCATTTGGCACAAGGCTTGAAGGGGGAATATCATCCAGCAGCGCCTGTGCAAGGAGGGGCAGTGGTGGCTTACAAGAGTGTCGCCTCTCGGCTTATTGTATGCGGCGGGTACGATGTTCACTTTCCTAGTACCGCGATCCGTCGCAATGCGCGTGTGCGTATGGTCCTGTCGCGTGATTGACTATTGGGTCGTGGTTCGAGACAACATCGATGCGCGTGCGCGACACGGTGCTGCGCCTGTGCCAGGCCCCGCGCCCGCCGGCATGAACGTCCGTGATGCGGCCGAATTTGAGCAACTCGAGGCCGAGGTGCGGCGGATGGATGCCGACGGACCAGCTGCGGTTGATTGGAGCAAAGTCAATACACTGTCTCTCCATATCCTGTCGAACCAGTCAAAGGACATTTTGGTTGCCTGTTGGGCGAGCTATGGTTTGTTTCGGACTGGAGGATACCAGGGTCTTGCCGTCGGTTTAGGGGTTTTGCGCGGCATGGTGGACGCGCATTGGGAGGGGCTCTTTCCGCCGATCAGGCGGGAACGGGCGCGGGTCGCAGCGATCGATTGGCTCTTTGGTCGCGTCGGACCGGAGGTGGCCGAGAATCCGCCAACTGAAGCCGACTATCCGGCAGTGCTCGCCGCGTATGAGGTGCTCGATGATCTCGATGGCCAATTGCGCGAGAAGCTCGTCAATGAGCAAGTCGGGTTGGGCGAGTTACTGAGGGCGCTGCAACCGCATTATGACCAGGCCAAGCGCGTGATCGCCGCGGCGGCCGAACGTGCGACTGAGGCGGCCACCCAAGCTGCCGAGCCGGCCGCGGTGGCACCGGCAGTATCCATTCTGCCGGTCAAGAGTGCTCAATCGGCAGTAGTGGAGGCATCGCTAACGGCTAGTTCCGATGACGACTGGGCCGGCTTTATCGACCGGTTGCCTGATATGCTGCGGCAAGCTACGGCCGCCCGGCGCGTCATATCTCCCACAGACCCGAAGGTCTATCTGTTCGCTCGCGTCGGCTCGTGGATGCGCTTTGACGCGCTGCCGCCCGATACGGGTGGCCGCACGACCATATGTCCGCCCGCCGATAACATCGCAGCGTTAGAAGCCAAGGTGGCGACCGGTCGGCATGCCGACGTCGTGAATTTGGTCGAAGAGATCGTCTGGATCGCTCCGTTCTGGCTCGATACTCACCGGCACGCCGCCAAAGCGCTGAAGCAAATGGGGCCGCTCTTTGAGCCGGCGGCCGCGGTGGTGCGCGCTGGCTTGGCTCTGCTGGCCATTCGCTATCCGCGGATCTTCGAGCTTCAGTTTAACGACGGCCGGCCTTTTGCGGACGAGGGAACGCGTGCTTGGGTCGCCGCGGGTGGTGCGGACGTGTCGCCGGGCCGTGATCCTGTCGACGCGGCGGTTGCCGAGGCATACAGGCTTATCGGCGGCGGGCAGCCGCAGGCCGCACTCGAGAAGCTGTCCCATGCCTTGAATGGCGTGAGTGGGGAACGAGCGCGGTTCGTGGGCCAGCTTGCGCAAGCACGTTTCTGCATCGAAACCGGCTTCGTCACGACCGCCATCCCGCTGCTGGAGCACATGGAAGAGGTCGTCGCCGAGCGCAATCTCGAAAGCTGGGAGCCCGCGCTCGTACTTGATGTCGCGGAATTGCGCTTTCGCGCGATGACCCATTCCGACTCGCAGCAGATGATTGACGAGCCTCGCCGCCGCGCCGCGCTTGAGCAACTCCGAACGCGGGTCGCAGGTATCGACATCGCACGCGTAAGCCAACTTAGTGGCTAGCTGATCTTGTCAGGAACATAGTCTCAAAGGGAGCTGATATGGCACAGGAAAGCTCGGTCGCGCCGAAGGAGCGCATCAATATCCGTTTCAAGCCGGCAACCGGCAACCTCAAGGAGGACGTCGAGCTGCCGCTCAAGTTGTTGGTCTTGGGCGACTTCACCGGACGGGCCGATGACCGCCCGATTGAGGAGCGAGAGCTCGTCAATATCGACAAGGACAATTTCAACGAAGTTGTCAAAAGCCAGGAACTGACTCTCCAGATCTCCGCTGAAAATAGGCTCGACGACCAGCCCGAGGCTGGCAAGCTGTCGGTATCGCTGAAGTTTGAGAGCCTGAAGGACTTCGAACCCGAGCGTGTCGCACAGCAAATCCCTGAATTGCATGCGTTGACCGAATTGCGCGCGGCCTTAATCGCCCTGAAGAGCCCCCTCGGTAACGTGCCAAGTTTCCGCAAAGCCATCCAGAATCTGCTCGAAGACCACGGCGCGCGGCCGCAGCTCTTGAGCGAGCTCACCAGCAAGAGCGAGTGAGCGGATCAACGAGCTGTTTCAGGAGCAAGTGCGCTATGACCGATACAAGCGCGCAGCAGCCGGCTGAAGTCGCCACCCTTTCACTGCTGGATCAGGTCCTCGTCGAAACCAGGATTACTCCGCGCGACGAGGAGTACGACCTTGCCCGCCGGGGCGTCGCAGCTTTCGTCGCCGAGCTCATCAAACCGAGCCGGGCCGACGAGCAGGTCAACAACGCGCTCGTCGATCGGATGATTGCGGAGATCGATCGCAAGATCTCGGCTCAGCTCGACGCCGTGTTGCACACAGTGGAGTTCCAGCAGCTCGAGTCGGCCTGGCGCGGGCTTAAGTTCATGGTCGACCGCACCGATTTCCGTCAGAATATTGAGGTGGAAATTCTCAGAGTCAGCAAGGACGAACTGCTGACCGATTTCGAGGATAGTCCCGAGATCGTCAAGTCCGGTCTGTACAAGCACGCCTATACCGCAGAGTACGGCCAGTTCGGCGGCCAGCCTGTCGCGGCCATGATATCGGCCTACGAATTCGGCAGTGCCAGCCGGGATGTTAAGCTCATGCGGTATATGAGCGCGGTAGCCGCCATGTCGCATGCACCAGTCATTGCCTCTGCTGCGCCGGAAATGTTCGGCGTCGAACATCATGAAGAGATCGCGGGTCTGAAGGACCTGCGATCGGTGTTCGAGGGACCAAAATACGCGAAGTGGAACTCGTTCCGCGAAAGCGAGGACGCTCGCTATTTCGGACTGACGCTGCCGCGTTTCCTGCTGCGCCTGCCCTATGGACCGGACACCGTTCCGGTGAAGACTTTCAATTACCAGGAAGCCTCAGACGGCGAAACCGATAATTACCTCTGGGGGAACGCTGCTTTTGCGTTCGCTACGCGCTTAACCGAAAGCTTCGCTAAATATCGCTGGTGCCCGAACATCATCGGCCCCCAGTCGGGTGGGGCGGTTGAGGACCTCAATCTGCATACTTATGAGTCGATGGGGCAATTGCAGACCAAGGTGCCGACGGAGGTTCTGATCTCGGACAGGCGCGAGTTCGAACTTGCCGAGCAGGGCTTCATCGCGTTGACCATGCGCAAGGGCTCAGACAATGCCGCTTTCTTTTCGGCAAATTCTGTGCAGAAGCCGAAGTATTTCGGTAACACCCCGGAAGGCAAGACGGCCGAGCTCAACTATAAGCTCGGCAGCCAGCTGCCTTACATTTTCGTGATCAATCGGTTCGCGCACTACATTAAGGTGTTGCAGCGCGAGAACATCGGCTCGTGGAAGAGCAGGGAAGAGCTGCAAAGCGAGCTGAACAACTGGATCCGCCAATATGTCGCCGACCAGGAAAATCCGTCGGCCGAGATACGCTCGCGGCGGCCTTTGCGAAAGGCGGAGATCGTCGTCGAGGACGTAGAAGGTGAACCGGGCTGGTATCGCGTCTTCATCGCCGTCGTTCCACATTTGAAGTACATGGGCGCGGATTTTGCTTTGACCCTCAAGGGCAAGCTCGACAAGCAGTAGAGGTGGTACACGATGTTCGACCGCAGCCTTATGGAGCGCTTGGAGGACGAGACGGCGACCAATCACGCGTCGTTCGACCGTTTCCGGGCAAGCGTCATGGAAAATTTACGTCGGGTCCTGAACTCGCGCCAGGGCTGCTGCGAAACACGGAAGGACTTCGGCATGCCCGACCTCAACGATGCGATGGGGCAAGGAGCCGACGCGGTGCGTGCGCTCGCACATTCGCTCAAGCAGCAGATCGAGACATTTGAGCCGCGCTTGAAGAATGTTTTGATCCGCTTTCAGGCTGATTCCGACAACCCGCTGCAACTGAGTTTCCACGTCAACGCGACGCTCAATTATAACGACCGGATGGAGCGGGTTGCCTTCGATGCGATCTTCGAGAAGCATGTCCAGGTGAGGGGCTGAAGCGGTGGCCCTTAATCCCTATTACGAGGATGAGCTGTCTTATTTGCGCGAGCTCGGCACTGAGTTCGCTTCAGCCAATCCGAAGCTTGCGCCATTTCTCGGACGTGATGCCACTGATCCCGACGTAGAGCGGCTATTGGAAGGCTTCGCCTTTCTTGTCGCGCGGCTGCGCCAGAAGCTCGACAACGAATTTCCCGAATTCGTCCACGGCTTGTTGCGGATGGTATGGCCACAATATCTCCAACCTCTGCCGCCAATGACGACTCTCGCGTTTGCAATGAAGCCATCGGCGAGCGCCGCGAGCCTGAACGTACCGGCCGGCACGAGCGTTCGCTCGCGTCCAATTGAGGGAACGAACTGCACGTTCGTTACCTGCTATCCGATTGACGTGCTGCCGCTGGAGATTAGCGACGTTCAGCTTGAGAACCGGACGAATTCGGCTCGACTTATTTTGGTGACCAAGGCAGCCGGCCAGCGAGACCTGTCATGTCTTAAGGATGGTCGGCTCCGCCTCTTCTTCTCGACGGAGCGAGAGCCACAAGTGGGGCGCTATCTGTGGACTTGGCTGTGCCGGCACGTTGCGCAAGCAACCGTGACAGTGGCGGATCGACAAGTCGTCACCATTGGACCCGCACAGATCACACCAATCGGCTTCAGCGATGCCGAGGCGGTTTTGCCCTGGCCGCGCAACGGCTTCTCAGGATTCCGGATCATTCAGGAGTATCTGAATTATCCATCGAAATTTCTTTACCTCGAACTGTCCGGTCTCGAGCCGGTCGGAACCCACACAGAGACGGAATGCAGGCTCAGCATCGAGTTGCAGCGTCCCTTCCCCGCGCACTTGCGCTTGGGCAAGGGCCAGATTTGCTTGAATTGCACGCCCGCAATCAACGTCTTCAGCCACGACGCCTCGCCGATCCGCTTGAAGCGGACAAAGACCGAGTACCGGGTACTTGCCGCCGGTGGGCCGAACTTCAGCATCCGTTCCGTTGACCGGGTGACGGGCTATGTGCAAGGCTGCCCCGAACGCACCGAGTTTGAGCCATTCGACCTGTTACGACACGATCTGCCCGGCGCCGAGCGCAACCGCGTTTACTTTCGCGAGCGTATCCGGCCGGCGGTAGTCGGCCGGGGCGTCGATCACTATGTGAGTTTCGTTGACCGGCTCGACATCTGCCAGCATGCGCCGATCGACGTCGCATCCCTGCAATTGACTTGCTCCAACGGACCCATCGCCGACCGGTTGCCGGTCGGTGCAGTGGATCTGCCGACCTCTGATACGCCTCGCGCGGTCACCTTCTCCAATATCACGACCGTCGTTGCAGAGGTTCCGCCACCGGTCAATGACGGCCTGTTGCGGCGGCTGACGGCCAATCTGGCGCGCAATTACGGCGCCATAGTCAACGTCGAGACGCTGCGGAGCATTCTTGCCAGCTACGAGTTCCGTGCGGTCTACGACGTTCAGGCGCGTCGGCGCCTGGAGTTGCTGCTCGAAGGCCTCGACCAGTTCGTGACCACCGATACCGATCACGTGGTACGCGGCGCCCCGATCCGAATGCGAAATATTGAACTGGCCGTGGTCGACAGCAAGATCGGGAGTGAGGGCGAATTGTTCCTGTTGGGTTCGGTGCTCGACGCCTTCTTCGCGACGTTCGCCGGCATCAACATGCTGCACCGGTTTTCGGTCCGGGGCACGGAAAGCAACGCACACTACGCATGGCCAGCGAGAATCGGATCGATTACCCCGCTCTGACCGCGCACGATGAGCGGGATGAGCTCTCGGCCTGCGGGTTCTTCTCGCTCGCCGCGCTTCTCGAGCGGCGCTTCAGCGACGCTCCCCCGATCGGATCCACCGAGAATCCCGCACGTGAGGCGGTGCGCTTTCGCGCGGCGCCGACGCTTGGATTTCCTGCCGAAGAAATCGCGGGAGTGAGGCGGGTCAAGGCCGCCGGCGAGCGCGTGGAGGTAACTGTCAATTTCCTCGGGCTGCACGGCCCTTCCTCGCCGCTGCCGGCCTTCTACACCGAACGGGTCATGGATGCGGACGGTATGGGATCGCTCGGCGACTTTTTTGACCTTTTTAATCACCGTCTGATTAGCCTGCTGCTGCGGATCTGGCGGTACTACCGCCACCATTTGCGGTTCGAGGAGGGTGCAACCGACCCGATCTCGGTGCTGATTGGTGCCCTCTTTGGCTTGATGCCCGCCGAAAACACAGCCAAAGAACGCGAATGGCGCGCACGGCTGCTGCCACACGCGGGTGTCCTTGCATTGTGCAGCCGGTCGGCCAAGCTTCTGGCCGGCGCGATTTCTAGCCATCTAAATATTTCGGCCCGGGTCGAGGAATTCATCTGGCGCGAGATCGAGATTCCACCGGAGGCGCAGTGGCGCCTTGGCCGGCGTGGTCTTGAGCTCGGCGTTGACACTCTTGCTGGCGAAACCATGCCGGATGTGGTGGGCAAATTTCGAGTTTGCCTCGGCCCGGTCAACCAGCAGATGTTTCGGTCGCTGCTGCCCAGTTGCGACACCCACGCCATCCTTTGCCGTCTGATTAGCGTCATTCTGCGCGAGCCTTTGGCATGGGATCTCCAGCTGGAATTAGCGGCCGGGCAGACACCGGAATGGACTCTGGGCGAAGCAGAATTGGGCTGGAGCACATGGATCGACCCGCCCAAGGGAACCGGAGGCCTTGTTCTACTGTGATCGTTTTCGAGTTATTTGCTTATGGTGAAGATCACCGGCGATGACGGGACACCGGACCATGATGGCGCGTGATGGATCGCAGACCGGGTCGCGGTCAACCCGGTTGCCATAGGGTACTGGCTGCGCTCCAATGGCTTCCGCACCGAGCGGATCCTGGCTCCTTACGACCGTGAGCACGCCGTCACCTGCATACGCCTCTTGGATGCGGATGCAGAGGGCGCGGTGGCGCGAGGTCGCCGAGATCATGTTGCGCATCAATCCCAGCCACGAGCGGGTGCGCGCCCGCCGGGCTTATGAGAGACATCTGGTTCGCGCCAAGTGTGTGAGTAGGCATGGCTTCCCGCGGTTGGCGCTAAAGCCGTTCGGCACGGTTTTTGCGTAGTTCGCTGGTAATTTGGGAGAACTGTAGGTGCTAAACGTAGTGCTGGATGTTCCGCTGGTCAGCCAACAACATGACTATGACGGTCAATTGAACATGCGACGAAACTATGCCGGAAATATACGACCGCATGGGAATGACAATTGTTGGTATGCTTGCGCTTGTATGCTGTCGTACTACTTTCGCCCGGGGCCTCGGCTGGGTCTGCCGTCCGTTTGGCGGGCTGACGTAGGCATCAACGGTTACCAGTTTGATTGGTTGGCGCGCACCGAAGGATTAGACTTTACGCGTAATTTTATCGCAGAGACACTGACCACACGAGGGCCAATCTGGGCTGCGCTGCGTCTGCCGTCACGCTCCGGGAACGAATACAACCGAATGGGCATATAGTAGTGTTGACTGGTCTGATAGGATTCCGTCTTACCCAGCGCGTGGAGTGATCTACTTCTGTGATTTTTTATTCGTCGACCTTTTCGTCAAAAATAGCGATTGGCTGTGAACACCCCTCCGGGCCACAGGGCTCTCCGCTGCGAACCCCGAGCGAAGACACCTCAGTCCTGCTTTCGTGTCCGATTGGCGACATGTAAGTCCGGAAGCCGCCGCCGAGGGCGCCAGTGGTTGGCCGGGCATGGCGTTAAAGCGCGCTGCTTTTTGCCTCCCTTCATCGCATACGGTTGACGCGAGCGGAACTCAAGCAAGTCAAGCGCCCCGTCGGTGGCCGAGCTAAATGATGTGTCATGGTGGGTTGACGGCTCGCTCTATCCTTCCTGGGATTGCGTTCTCTCATTCCAGAAGACATTTGCGTCCTGGGCAGAAGCCGCGCTGCCTTCTCGCAAAGATCACTCGCGACACGGGACGTGGGATCGTCGCGGAGGAGGGCCGGAACCCTGCGCTCCCGGCAAAGGCGTCAACTCGTTTGCGACCGTTTGCTCGGGCCAGGTCTTTTCGCGGCTCGACCCAACTGCACGAGGGTCAGCCGCCGTGAGGCCTTGGCGTCCGTAGCATTGCGGTTGCTAGCTGCGCAATGGTCGCTCAAAGCGGTTTCGCGGGTGACACGACTGGCTTCGCACCAACCGTCGGGATAAGAAAAGGAGGATTAGCGAATGAGGTTTCCGCCATAGCGAGCGCTGTTCTGGATGACAGCGGTGGCGAGGCAGATCATTGCACGGCTTTGTCGCAGCGCGCCGGAGCTCGAGTAGCCTTTAGCCTGTCGCGGAACGTCCCGACCAGACGTGGCCCCCCGAAGTGAGCACTTGCTCAGCAACGACGACGAAAATCAGATCCAGGCACTCGATGTCGAGCAGCCAGTTTGCAGATGATGCGTGGAGTGCCGCAGCGATCGTACGCGCGCGATAGTACAACCCTCGTGTTTGCAACACTTGATGTCGCGCCAAGTGCGTCATCAACAAACCTATCGAAGGCATCGAGCCCAGTGCCTGAAGTCACCGATAACGCGGCCGTCGAGAAAGTCGCCAAAGGCGTAGATCGCCGGACCGCCGAGCCGTATGGTCTGGCAGGTCTTCGTCCTTTCATCGATTGAGGATACGATTCCGGTGTCGGACCGCGTGCGTCCGGCGTGGAAGTGACGCTTACCGATTCAGCAAGGATGGACGACACAGACAGCATCCGGTTGAGAATGTCCAGTGTCCGACAGCCGCAGCGCTTCTGTCACGTTGAGAACACCTGCCGCCTTTCGCCGACCTAAGGTTCTCGACGCGTAATCAGTCGCTTAAATGAGGGCATGCCATTGGCACGGCCGTTGCTATTGAGATCCGGCAACACTGTTTGGCTGAGTACACGCACATGCGTATTACGAGCGATGCTCTTCCGTCCTCAGGGCCGCGTGCCTCGATCCTGAGAGAGAATGCCGGCGCGTCCTCCACGGGATCTGAGAACGCTCGAAAAGATCTTCGCTCTTCGTGCACTAAACGCGCCCAAACCAGTCAATCAGCTCCACAATTATGGTGCGGAACAGGCAGCGTCAGTGTTGATGCTGCACGGAAGTCTAAAGCGACGATCGGATATTGATGTGCGCTAAGTGAGTGAGCCTGAGGGGACCGGATGCATCTCATACTCGAAGTCGTCGGAGAGCAGGCTGAACCGCTAGGTCGTAACGCTAGACAGGCGTTTGGACCAGAAGGTGGCTCCCTGGGGCGGGGGCTCGGCTGCAACTGGCAGCTTCCCGATCGAACCAACACGCTGTCAGCACGCCACGCACTGATTGCATTTAATGGCATTGGCTTCAACATCACCGACACCAGCACCAATGGTCTCTACATCAACACCGTTGACGCGCTGTTAGGACGTGGCAATACGGCACCGTTGGCCGATGGCGATACACTCTACATGGCGAATTACATCATCTCTGTCATGATTGAGAACGATCCTGTCGAGGAACGTCAAGGGCTCGGCCTGACAGGCTCGGTTCTAACAGCACATGATTCGACTGGCGGACTACTAGAGGTCGTTGCGAATGTTCAACTCGACCCATTAATGGCGCCTGCTAACACCGAATTGTTCTCCTATTCAGCTGCGGAAGGGAGGCCGCAAGCCGTCGTTTCGCCCCGAGCGACTCATCCATTGTGCTTGCCTGAAGACGAAACGCTCGCCAACGACACAGGCTCTGTCGAGGCGAATGTGCTGGCAGATGTTCCTCCGCGGCCCTCGAGCTCGGCCATCGCGGACGTGCATCCGTTGGGTGCGCCGTTGGGCAAACTTCCCCTAGTTCTGTTGTCGTCGGCGGCCGCCCCGCTTGTCGAGCCATCGAATTCGCCTCCACGGTCGCTCTCGGATGAAAGTTGTGCACCGTCGAATGCTCGACCTGCATCACCCATTCCCGAGGACCTCGACCTCAGCGATCTGTTGCCGGGAGCCGCCTCGTGCCGGATGCCATTGGTGCCCTCGCAGCAAGAAAATGCGCGTCTCGATAAATCGAATGAAGCGCTGCACATCGCGCCGAAGCAGCTCGCTCCTCCCTCGACGAATGATCTCGGGAAATTACGGGATCCTGGCTCGAGGTCGCCCTCGCTCGATGAGCGGGACCTTGATCGGCTGGCGAGCCTGAAGGAAGCTGCTGCGCAACGCGTCGTCGCCTCTCCCGAGGTGAGCAACGCGACAAGGAGCAGGGCGCCGCAGTTGCCGGCGACCTCTCCATCCGACGCAGACGAACTCCAGGCGTTCTGGGACGCGCTCGGATTCAATCCGGACCTTGTGCCACCAGCGCAGCGTCAAGAGTTCTTTGCCGAACTCGGCCGTGCGATCGCCGAGATGGCGAACGGCCTGCATTCGATCCTGACGGCGTGGGCCACGGTGAAGAACGAGTGCCAAATCGGGTCGATGCAGACACGCGCTGGGAACGACAATGCATTACAGTTCATGAAGAGCAGTCACGCCCTGCGCGAGGCGCTCGCAAAAGATCACGGATTCCTGCTGCTCTCCCGGTCTGTACGCGCGGGCTTCGACGACATAAAGGCGTATGAAGTCGCGGCCATAGCGGCGATGAGGGGGGCGGTCAGCAATGTGCTAACACACATGAGTCCTCAGCGTATCGAGAGCGACGGTGCCAATAGCGGGCTCTTCGGGGCACGCATCACTAAGGCCAAATTGTGGGACAGATTTGTGGAACTGCACGCATCCATGATCAGTGACATTGACCGAACTGCTCGCTCCTATATCGCTGAAGAGTTTGCTAGAAGCTACGAATCGCAATTCTCCGCGCCTGGCCAGAATGCAGGGAAAACGGCGTAATGGCGCCGTCAAACACACCTCAGCGGTTTTCCGCCCTTGCCGGTGCATTGCTGTTGGCTGCTGCGGCCAGCAGTTGTTCGACTGATAAGAGCTCAAAGACGACGCCAATCAAATTCGTGATCGAGGCCGATGAGCTCGTCAATCCAAACGCGCACGGCAAACCGTCGCCGGTTGTCGTCCGCATCTATGAGCTGAAGTCAACGGCCAGTTTCACCCAAGCGCAGTTCTTCGAGCTGTTCGACGATGGTGCCAAACGCCTCGGCCCCGATCTGGTGGCTACACGTGAGTACGAGCTGTCCCCTGGCGGTAGAGTCGATTTCGAACGCAACACGCCGATCGAGACTCGAAGTGTCGGTGTGATTGCCGGCTTCCGCTCCGGCAACAACGCGCAGTGGCGCACAACTGCCGAAATCAAGCCTGATCGTGACAACAGGATTTTGGTCAAACTGACCGCACAGGCTGTTACCATCGAGGAGGAGGCCAGCCGAAACTGGTGGAAAATCTTCTGACCGGCTGGTGGTGATCGCAACGGCCGCCGGACAGATACATCATTGGCAAACTCAGCGAAGAGGCGCTTGAAACAGTGTCTACGACAAGCAAACCGATCTGGTCCGAAGGAATGTTGGTGCGGCCGCAGCACTTTCAGCAGTACGACCGCTGGATCGAGCAACTGGTCGAGAACCGCGTTGCTGGCTTGGTCGGCTACGGCTGGGGCGTTCGAAAAATTGCCTTTGATCGTAATCTTCTGGCGCTTGGCCAAGTCGCCCTGACTGAACTTGAAGCCATTATGCCCGACGGCACGGCCCTTCGTTTACCTGAGCATGTCCGGCTTCCGATCGGACGAATCCCTCCACCCGCGGCGAGAAACCTGCTGGTCAAGATCGCGGTGGGTACACGCCGGCAGGCCGGCAGCGACGTCGCTTCGGGGGATGCACTTGCGCGCCGCCACGATCAGGAGGTCTTGCAGGTCCGGAATGCGAGCGCGCCGGAAAAGGCTCCGATCGACATCAGGGTTGCGCCGCTAATAACACATCTCATGTTCGACGGCGAGGAACAAGGTGATCTGATCACGCTTCCTATTTGCCGCATCCGTGAGATCGATCCGGCCGGTGCGATCACTTTATCCGACACCTACGTTCCGCCGGCCATCGACATTCATGCAGTCCAGCCGCTCATCGCGCTGTTGAACGAGGCCAGATCGTTGCTGCGGACGCGCGCAGAGGCGCTTGCTGCGCGCGCGGATCCCTCGCGCGCGACGACAGACGGAGCGGGACTGATTGATCTTATCACTTTGTCGATTGTGAACGGGGCAGAAGCCGAGTTCGACCACTTCGCAGCAACACGTGGGCACCATCCTGAAACCCTCTTCCGCGCGGTGCTTGGTCTTGCAGGGCAGCTGTCGAGTTTCGTTGGCGACCGCCGCCCACCGCAAGAGATGCCTCCCTATCGGCATGAGGATCTCGAGAGCTGCTTCACGCCGTTGGCTGATACTCTGCACAAGCTGCTGTCTGTCGTGATCGAGAGCACGGCAATATCGCTCCCCTTGCAGGATCGAGGCTACGGTATCCTGATTGGCCAGATCACCGACCGTATCTTGTTCCAGAACGCTCGCTTCGTTCTTGTCGCTGTGGGAAGCGTACCGACCGAGAAGTTGCGTAACCAGCTTCCGGCGCAGATTAAAGTAGGCTCGGTCGAGCAGATTCGCGATCTCGTTAATCTTCAACTCCCGGGTGTTCCGATTCGCGCCCTCGCGGTGGCGCCACGCGAGTTGCCTTACATCCAGAATGCTGTCTATTTCGAACTGGACCAGTCGGTGGAGCTGTGGCGCATCCTGCCGCGCTCGGCGGCCTTTGCTTTCCACGCCAGCGGTGACTACTCGGATCTCCACCTCGAGTTCTGGGCCATCCGTGGAAAACGGGCGTGATGGGCTCGAAACAGATGGATGAGCCAACAGTCATTGGACGCAGGCCAGTCGGTCCAACCCGTAACACTCAAAGCGCGAAAGCTTGCGCTTTCGTTCCACCGAAGGTCGCCGCTCCAACGGGTTCTCACACGTCGTCGGCTGTATCTGAATCAGACGAGGTATGGGCAGAAGACCATACCGAGATCGTTGTGCAAAATCTCTTCGAGCCAAAGGCAGTGGAGGACGCCTTGGTCGCGGCCGCGACCCCGCTCCTTTTGGTTGTCGCGCAGCTTCGTGTCGTCAACAATGCCGATATCGCCGCGCTGCGTC
Source organism: Bradyrhizobium nivariense (assembly GCF_029846695.2). NCBI lineage: Bacteria > Pseudomonadati > Pseudomonadota > Alphaproteobacteria > Hyphomicrobiales > Nitrobacteraceae > Bradyrhizobium > Bradyrhizobium nivariense. The sequence goes on from NZ_JARWCR020000004.1 coordinate 160,255, forward strand.
GCGGCATTGTCGAGCAAATCCGTCGCTTCGAGGAGCGGGCCACCAAAGAAGAAGCGGGCCGCGGCGATATAGGAGCCGCCCGTTACGTGATATGCGCGCTGCTGGACGAGGCGGTAATGACCACGCGCTGGGGCGGTGAAAGCGCCTGGAGTGACAACAGCTTGCTCAACCAGTTCCACAACGAGACGTGGGGAGGCGAGAAGGTCTTCCAAATACTCGAGCGCGTCCAGGCAAAGCCGGCCAAGTACCTCGCGTTGCTTAAGCTCATCAACATCTGCTTGTTGATGGGGTTCGAGGGCAAATATCGCGTGATGGAAGGGGGCCGCGAGCGGCTTGAAGACGTGCGTTCCGACGTTCAACGTCTCTTGCGGGGCTATACCGGGGCACTACCCGCCGAACTATCGATCCGATGGCGCGGCATCAAAGTACGTACGGGCGTGCGTCCCTACGTGCCATTGTGGACCATCTTCGTCGCCGCCGCCGTTGTTATGCTGACCGGCTACAGTTTCGTCCGTTGGCGACTATCGGACGAACTCGCGCCCCTCGAGCAGCTGCTCTTCGTGATCGGGCAGTCCGGGCGGCGTTAATGTGGAGGTGCAGATGTTTGGGGCTCAATTCGCGGCACTCTTCTCGGTTCGAGGCATCACCACGCTGATCGCCTTGTTGCTGGTCAGCGCGTTCATTTGGGTAGGCGGGCCTTACCTTGACCTGTTCGGTCAACATCCGTTCGGCTCGGTGACTGTTCGCGCCGCCACAATCGCCTGCTTCTTTCTGGCGGTGGTCGTCATCATCTTTGTCCGTTCTTGGCTGGCGCGCCGTGCCAACCGGCGGGTCATCAAGTCGCTGATGGAGAGCGAAGGCCTCGTCACGACCTCCAAAAATCGTAGTCAGGAGGAGGTCGAGCTGATCCGGGCACGCTTCGAGGACGCGCTTAAGGTCCTGCGCGATAAGGTGTTCGCCGGCAAGATCGGACCAAGCTCTCTCTTCGAATTGCCCTGGTACGTCGTCATTGGGCCATCGGGCGCCGGCAAGACGACGATCCTGCGCAACTCGGGCCTCCAATTTCCGTTGGCCGAACGGCTCGGCGCCCACCCGGTGGCGGGCCTCGGCGGCACGCGAAGCTGCGAGTGGTGGTTTACCGAAGAAGCAGTCTTGATCGACACGGCAGGTCGTTACACGAGCCAGGATACGGATGCCGAGGTCGATCGTGCGGCGTGGCACGGCTTTCTCAATCTTCTCACAATGCATCGACGCCGGCGGCCGATCAACGGCATCTTGGTTGCGATCAGCCTGTCCGATCTCTTGATGCGCCATGAGAACGGGCGCAGGCTCGCCCAGTCGATTCGATCGCGGATACAGGAGCTTCTGAAGACGTTTGGCATGCGCATTCCGGTCTATGTTGTGGTGACCAAGTGTGATCTCGTGCCTGGCTTCGCTGAATATTTCGACGATCTCGACGATGAGGGCCGCGCGCAGGTCTGGGGCAAGACCTTTCCTCTCGAAGGGCCAGGCGATCACATTGATGACGTCGTAACCCGTGAGATCGAGGAACTTGCCGAGCGGCTCGAGGGCAAATTAGCCTTTCGCATGCATGACGAACGTAATCCCAATCGTCGTGCAATGATGTATATATTTCCGAAAGAGTTGCGGAGCATCCGGACCGCGGTCGCTGGCTTCGTGAGCGAGGTATTCCGGTCGAGCCGCTTCGAAGTACGACCGATGCTGCGCGGAATCTACCTGACAAGTGCTGCCCAGGAAGGGATGCCGATTGAGAGGATCAGCGCTGCGGTCAGAAGGAATTGCGGTCTGCGCGCAGTCCTGCCCACGTCGTCAATCGGACCGGGAAAGGGATTCTTCATCAAGCAGTTGCTGGCCGACGTGATCTTTGCCGAGCAGGGACTGGTCGGCCGCAATCTCAAACTCGAATGCAAGCTCGCGATGAAGCACTGTGGTGGCTATTTCGCGGCGGTCATACTGGCGGTGGCCGCATTGACCCAGTGGTACGACGCCTTCGCCCGCAGCGAAGCGCGCATCACTGAAATAAAAATGGCCGCACAGACACTGCAAGGGCGCCTCAAGGAAGTACGCGAGCCGCTGGACCTGAAGCAGCTCTTGCCGACCCTCAATGCCGCGCGCCGGCTGCGTCTGGCTGCCGGCGAGAACACTTGGTACACTTGGCTCGGTGCCGTCGGAATTTCGGCGACCCCGGTGCTCGTGCCAGCTGCGCAACAGGCCTATGATCAGATTCTGGTCGATCGCCTGCTGCCGGTTTTTGCCAGCAGACTTGCCTTTCGCATCGAAGACCTATCGCGTATTGGCAATGATGCTCTGCTGGACCAAGCCAAGGAAATGTTCCGCACGTATTTGAGGCTGAGCGATCCGAGGCATTTCGATCGCGGCAAAGTCGAACAGGCTGCGCGTAGCGAAGTGGCGCGTGCATTTGCGCTCGACGAGACATCAGCGGGCGAGCTAATGGAGCATTTTTCACGCCTCATAGAGTTGCTGCCGAAGCCCATCACGAGTGACCGGACATTCGTAGTTGCGGTGGGCTCGCGGCTGATGGAACGTCCCCTGGTCGAGCAGATCTACGCCCGGCTTTTGCGCGAAGGCGCTCAGAACACGCAGCTCCGGCCAATCCACCTGGTCAGTCTACTGGGGGCCGGCCAGCTTGAGATAAAACCCCAGGCTGTGCTCCCTACTTTTGACCAGCAAGGGCTACCTTCTTCGGACGGCACTGCGATCATCCCGGGCATCTTCACACGAGATGGTTGGATCGATTTCGTGCTGCCGCACCTTCCAATCATCGTCCAGGACGAGCAAAGCGGCGACTGGGTCCTCGCCGGTAGCTCGTTCGACGAGGCGGATACACAGCAGGTGGTGCGCAAGGTCATCGATCGCTATGTTGCCGATTACATTCGCATTTGGACAAACGCGCTGAGCAGCGTCCGCGTCCGCAAGTTCGACGATATGCAGCGCGCCTCGGGGATCCTGCGCGGGTTGGCCGGCCCGCAAAGCACCCTGCAGCAGATCATTTCCCTCGTGCGCGACAATACGAACCTGCCGCCGCCCGGAGAGCAGAACGCGGCCAGGGCGGGCGAGACAGCGGTCAGCATGTTCTCTGCGGCACCCGGCGACGGTTCCTGGCCGGGAACACGGATTACGGAAGCCTTCCGGCCTCTGGTCCAACTCGGCATAGGCGGGGCCTCGGGAGAGCCGGCCGGTATGGATCGCATCCGGGATCTTTTCGGCGGTCTGTATGCAACGGTGGCCGGTATCGCAACCGCACCGGATCCCGGCCAGGCCGCATTTCAGCTCGTTCAGCGGCGCGTCAAGGACCCGAACAACGATGCCTTCGGCACCTTGCGCGCCGACTCGGCGCTACAACCCGAGTTGGTCCGGACCATCATGAACGACATCGCGCGTTCAACATGGAGCGTCTTGCTTCAACAGGCCCACGGGCATCTCAATGCCGTTTGGATGCGGAAAGTGGTGCCGGTCTGCCAAACTGGCATCTACCAGCGTTATCCATTTTTCTCGGCAGCGACCGAGGACGTAACATTAAAGGACTTCAGCGATCTCTTTCGTCCCGCTGGCATCCTCGATGACTTTTTTCAGAATTACCTGTCGCCATTCGTCGTCGAGGGCAGGACCGGCCTTGAGCCGGCGACGATTGACGGCGCGGCGGCGCCGATTCATGCGGATGCTCTGGCTCAATTTCAGCGCGCGCGAGAGATTCGCAAGTCCTTCTTCAGCGGTTCTGGCGCCGCACCGGCCGTGAAGTTCAGCATCAAGCCGGTCTACCTCGCCCCCAAACTGCTCCGCGCGACTTTTGTCATGGATGGCAGGGAGATTGTCTATCGTCATGAGCCGTCCCGTGCCTACGACATTGAATGGCCGACTCGAAACGATGCAAGCACGGCCTCCATCACCCTTGTCTTAGTGGATGGGACTGAGGAGAAGATAGAGCGCTCAGGCCCTTGGGCTCTCTTCCGTCTCCTCGACGCCTCGCGGCCCGCCTCGCGTGGCGCTCCCGACCGCTTCACCATCGCGATCGGTGGATCTCACCGACCCAAGGTAACCTATGAACTGCGGGCGGAAAGTGTAAGCAATCCGTTCAGTTTACATGTCCTTCGTTCGTTCCAATGTCCGGATCACCTATGATAGGAGCGCCGTGAGAGTTCTTTTCAGTGTTTTTGGGAAGAGCCGCGAAAATGACGGTGGCACCACCGTGGAGCGAGCGCTCAGCTCGGCCGCAACGCTCGCACGCCGTCGCCTGGTAGCGGCGAGTGAGCTGCGCGACATGTCCCAGCTTTGCCGCAACCGCATCGATACGAAAGTGCTGTATCAGGAGCTCAAGGGACTGTTGGCGGTCCACATTCTGACGGGCATCGTCCTGCCTTGCGCTCCAGCGGAACAGGCTAACAAGGATGCGAGTGCGATCGTCGAACGTTTGGGCGAGGTTGCATTGTGAGTACGGCCGCCTTGGGATACGTGCTGGGCGGTCGTTTCGACCTGGTAGAGGTCATTGGCGAGGGCGGCACCAGCACCGTCTATCGCGCGATTGATCGGATCGGCCTATGGGCGCGTGAGCAAAATCCCGAGGTCGCAGTGAAGGTCATCCAACCGCATTCGAAGATGCGCCCGAAATTAGTGCAGTTGCTGCACGGCGAGGCGCGCCTTTTGCGCGACTTCGTGCACCAGAATTTGGTGCGAATCTACGATTCCGACTACGACGGCAAGTACCATTACATGGTCATGGAGCTCTTAAAAGGCCGCTCGCTAGCGCAGATCCTGGCCGATCGTCAGGGACAGCCGCTGTCACCCTCTGTATCCTTTCATATCGTCAACGCCGCCGGGCAGGGGCTCACCCACATGCACAACTTAGGTATCGTCCATGGTGACCTCAAACCGGGAAACATCTTCATGACCTCGACGGGCGAGATCAAGATTGTGGATTTTGGGACAGTCGTCACGCTGGGCGGCCCGCCGCAATGCGACAGGGCGAAAGCTGTGCTGGATCAAATTGGACTCCTGACACCGGCTTATGCTTCCCCAGAGATGCTGATGGGTGAGCCACGGGCGGAAAGTGACGATGTCTACTCTCTCGCGGTGGTCGCGTATCTGGCCCTGACCGGCAAGCACCCGTATGCGCGGTGGCCGGCCGACGAAGCACTCAAGGCAAATCTCAGACCGGCGCAGTCCCCGATTATTTCGTCAGCGCAATGGCGGGTGCTCGCTTCGGGCCTTGCCCTAAATCGCCGCGACCGGATACAAACCGTCGGTGAGTTCGTTCAAAGCCTTGGTCGGCCGCCCTGGTTCTACCGATTGTGCGGTCAGCGTATGCCAATGTCCGAGTGAGAGTAGGCGCGCGCGAAGTTACTCGCAGAAAAAGCCCGAATGCGACGTCATGAGGAGCGCACAGTCTCGCTCTTTTGGGTGCTCATCGGCAACTGGAGAGAGGATCTCTTTCCGCTGCCAGAATTCGCTGAAACGCCGCAGTTCAAATTGTTCGATAGCCGCGAGGGAGTTTTGGCGCTCGGATTATGGCGCGGCTGACCCGTATTGGAATTGGCCGGCTAGTGTTCCGATGCTGACGAACGATTCACGAATCGGCTCAGACCTGCCAATCTGGGCCGATGAGGACGATCGGACGGATTTCGATCAGCTGTGCTGATCGCGAAGGATTGGAGGGACTGGTCCGAAACCGGAACGCGCCCCAGAAGGTGGTTTGGAGAGCGCAGATCGTGCTTTTGGCCAGCGATTGCGACGGCCGTGGGCAAGAGCCTTCTGACAATACGCCGCTGGCGCCGCCGCTATGTTGGCAAGGGAGCGGACAAGCTTTTGAAGGACGCAACCCGGCCTTCGCGCGTCAAGCGGTTGAGCCCTGAGAAGATCAAGAAAGTGGTGCGGACGCTGCACGAGAGGCCTTCGAAGGCAACGCATTGGAGCGGCGCAGCATGGCGGCGGCAGCCGGCATTTCCTACAGCAGCGTCCAAGGGATCAACGGATCTGGCGTGCGGCGGGCTGAAGTCGCATCAACACGTTCAAGGTCTCGCGCGACAAGCACTTCGCCGCGAAGGTCGAGGATATGATCTGGCTCTATCTCGATCCGCCGGACAGGCGCTGGTTCTCTGCGTCGATGAAAAAGAGCCAGATTTAAGCCCTCGACCGCCCTCAGCCTGGCCTGCCGATGATGAAGGGCCGCGCCGGAACGACGACCCATGACTATAAGCACGATGGCACAGGAGCTGTTTGCAGTGCTCAGCATGCTGGACGGCAAGGTCATCGGGGCGTGCATGCCACGCCATCAGCATCGGGAGTTTCTGCGCTTTCCAAGCTGATTGACCAACAGATCAGGGTCTCGACCTTCACCTCCTCGTCGCCAACTATGCCACGCATAAGACCCCGGCCGTGAAACGCTGGCTCAAGGCACATCCGCGCTTCCACATGCACTTTGCGCCCACCTCGGCGTCCTGGCTCAACATGGTTGAGCGCTTCTTTGCCGAGATCCCCCGAAACCGCATCCGCCGCGGGAGCGTCGCTGAGCTGAAAGGCCCCATCATGCAATACCTGGAAAACCACTATGCCGATCCCAAACCGTCCGTCTGGACCAAGTCTGCGAGCCAAATCTTCGAAAAGTCGCCCGGGCGAAACAAGCGTTAGATTCACGACATTAGATCAAGCGATCTCTGTATATGAGCGACACGTACGAGGCGAACACATCCGCTGCCAGGGAGCCAAACCCTGGCCTTGGCCCGCGCCGGGAGGCAAATCGATCGCTTGTTGCACCGGGAATCTGTGAGCTGGCCATGCGGATAGTTTATAAGATGGCAATGCCGATCATCTGCTCCACTTCAGACTTGCAGCCCAACCGTTCCTTTGGCAAGCTTAGCGTCGATGGATGACAAGGATGCAGCCGCCTGGTCCCGTTTCGGCTGTGTACCGCTCACCCTGGATGTAGAAGCGAGGCATTGGAACTTCAGGGGTCGGCAGAAGTCTGAACGCTCGCAGTATGCCGATCAGGAAGTCGTCGGCCACGCGGGGACCGTGAATCCAGTCATTGCCGACGCTCGCCCCGATATCGGGGAATGGCTCGATTTCATTCATCTGCTGGGCTCGAGGCAGGGGCTGCAGTCCCAACTCGCTGTATCCAGGGGTGAGAATAAAGTTTTTGCCTTCCGGATTATTTGGAGTCACGGGCACCCGCCCTGCCCACAATACCGCAGCATAGCGCATACCGTTGATGAGCACACTTTCTGGCCGCAACACCGCCGGAAGGAGGCCGCTTTCTCGCAATTCCGCGATCAGTGGGTCCGGCGCTAGGCCGCCCCTCCAACCGGGGAGGACATAAGCTCCGAAGTCACGCTCGGCTTGCCTAGCCCCTGCTGCCAGGCACGGGCGATCCGACGGCATTGTGGGCGCCAGTGGTGATGACGATGGCCCGGTGACTTCGAAGCCCTGAAACATCGCACCGCGCGTACGGGCCCAGTCCTCGAATTGAACGTGGCGCTGAAAATCCCGAAGCATATCTCGCAAATTCAGGAGACGATTACGAATTCCGCCAATCGCGGGTGCGTTGCGCCCTATACAGTCGGCTGCATAGGCTTGCACGTCGGCATCCAACGACGGCAGCGCAATCCGGTCCACCATTGGGGGTCTGTTGGTCTCGCGGATCCACTCGAGGAAGTCGTACAAATCCCCTGCAGCATGGTCGGCGCCGCGCGAACGGCGGTTCGGGAGCTTCTCTCTAAGCCAATCCCAAAAGTCCTGATGAAACGGCATGTCCACCTCACACGGGCCGCGCACCTGATTGGAGCCCCTGCTGCTTTCGCCGCCACCGCTGCTATCGCTGTTGTCGGTGATATCGTTGCTATTGCGGCTACTTGACGAGGGCCCGGCTCCATCAAAGCCCTGAAACATCAGACTCCTCTCACGTGCCCACTTCTCCAAATGCAGGTCCCGAAGCATATCTCGCAAGTTCAGGAGACGATTACGAAACCCGCCAATCTCCGGTGCATCGCGCCCTATATAGTCGGCTGCATAGACTTGCACGTCGGTATCCAATGACGGCCGCGTAATCCGGTCGGCGATTGGGGGTCTGTCAGTCTCACGGATCCACCCGAGGAAATCGTGCATATCGCCTGCTGCAACGTCGGCGCGGGGGGAGCGGCGCTCCGGGAGCTTCCAAGCAAACCAGTCCCAGAAGTGCTCATAAAGCTGCATATCCGCCGCATAGAGGGGGAGCCACTGATCCGAGCCGCCGCTGCTGTCACTCACGCGAACCTCCGGTAAAAGCTGCAACTGCAGCGGTAAGGCATGCTCGCTCGATGCGAAGCGCACGTCGCGTGAGTTTGGTTTGGGAGCCGTTCTGCCAGATGCTCCGAATTGAAAAGCAGCACGATTCGCCACCGCTCCAGCTTGTTTGCGATCAATCTTAACCGCCTACACTTCGTCGTTCGGCAGGGCGATGGATGTTGCGATGACGAATCCGACGAGATTGACCGTCGACTTCTCGAGACCGGTTCTCGCGTTACGAGTCGATCGCGGCCGTATAATCCCGATCGACGAGAAGCTCAAGTCGGCGGCCATCTGCGGCGCACCCTCTGCCCCTCGGATCCTTTCCTTGTCTGCGCAGGGACCGGAGCCATGTTGTCTTGCCGCGTTGCAGTGTCAGCGCTTCGATAGCTTCGGGATTGTCTCGGGCTCGCCTCCAAGGCGGTCCGAAAACAGCAGTCACAATCCTCAGTGCCGCGTCTAGCCTGAAGTGGTGATAACACGGCCCCCTTAGGAGCTCAAGGACGCAGCGCGTTTCTGAAGTGCACAGGCTAACACACGAGATGCCCAGAAGTGAACCAGACCAATCTGCACTGTCTGTTCGGTCACAAACACTTTTGTTTAACGATCGACATGTCTGTTTGCTGCGCGGTCTTAGAACCGAAGTACCGGTTCAATGCTGTGGCCCACCAAATAGGCTCGCCATCAGCCGTCGAAAGGCCTCTCTGTGGTGGCCTCACGCGGCACGTCCCGTGCTGATCGTCGTGGACCGGTCCCTCTGCAGGTTAGTTCGAAAAATAGCTGATCTTGTCGAGCGATGAATCATGAGATGCCTCCGAAAGACCTTGTTAGGGTGCGTTCAGCTCGACTGTTGTTCAGAGTCTGACAGTGTGGGGCCGTCGCCCTTGTCAGGTTGAACACTTGTTCGGTACATCTCAGTTATTTCAAGGCGATCAATAGCTCAAATCAGGAGACGTCATTGGCACGGCTGTTGCTATTGAGATGTAGCGACACCAACTGGCAAGGACACGCAAAGGAGCAAGGCAAACGATGCTCTCTTTCACTTGAACCCGTGCGCATCGCCTTAAGAGCGAAAACCGGCGTATCTGCATCTGAGAGCGCATACACCAAGCGCGCGGGTCTGCCGATCGGCTTTGCAACTATGGTGCGAAGGAAGAGAGCAATGTTCGCGCCGCAGGAATTCGAATGCGACACCCGGATGTCGAATCCGTGCTGATAAGCAAGGCTCACGTTGTGAGATCCAGCTTGCGCTCCGAGCCGCTGCAGAGAACGATGAACTCTTCAGAACCATGCGCCAGATGCGCCGTTCGGACATTCATAACGGCGCCGTTAGGCGATTGCGATACACGATGGATGGCAACGAGACACCGGGCCGGCCTTCCACCATCTCGCCAGCGGACGGCGGGTGTCGCTTCAGGGCTTAAACTGCCACGATCGAGCCGGTCGGCGAGTTCGTCCCGCATCTCGGCAGGCCGTGTTCGGCTTTATTAAGTTCTGCTGTCGGCGCAGTTTGCGGCCGTAACGACTAAGCTAGGTGAGATATCGCTAGCATTCAGTGTTTCGGGCTCACAAACGACTCTCGCTCCCCAGCACCCGTGACAAGCAAGCCTAACACTGCCAGAGTTTGACATGGTGCACAGATGAACAACGACTCCAATCTCAATATTCATCTGGACATTTGCAGCAAGCCCAATATTGAGCTCGACGTGGAGGGGTTCGAGGGCACAGAGTGCATTTCACTGCCGTTCAGTTACGTGATCTACGCCACGACATCGAGCGATGTCGATACCGGCTCTTTGATAGGCGAGCGCGCCAAGCTGTCTGTCAAAACCGCGTGCGGGCGATGGCTTGCCTCGGGCCTGTGCGCCCAAGTCGAGGAACTCGATCCGACGGTGACTGGCCTACGAGTGCTCCAGTTCGTCCTACGGCCGCGCTTTGCCGTTGCTGAGCTCTCCATCGCGAGCCGCATTTATGGCCCTGGCGAACCCATGGGTGTCGATGACATCATTAAACAGCAGTTGAACAAGGTGAGCATCAGCGTTCCCACCGAATACAATCTCGATCGCTATCCCAAACGAAGTTATGTTGTGCAATACAATGAAAGTGATTTGATGTTCATTTCCCGCCTTTGCGAACGAAACGGAATTTTTTACTTCTTCAAGCAGGAAGAAGACGGTGACATCGTCGTCTTCGGCGACAAGAATCTGGCCTTCCCCAAGGTCGGGTTCGGCGCCAAGTCGGCGCTCCTCTATGCGCGCCAATACGAGCGCAAGACATCTCGAGGCGTCGACGAAAGCTCCGTTCGGTCATTCCGGCAGCGCCGGGTTCTCTCGACAAAGACTATCGCGCTCCACGATTATGACGAGACCGTGCCTTCCGTCGTGTCCGTCGATAAGCAGGTCGGACAAGGCAGCGGTTTCTTGGGCAAAGCCTCGCGCTTCGGCGGGCACTTTGCGGACGAAGCAGAAGCGGCCACGCTGGCCCGGATCCGTGCCGAGCAGATCTGCGCCGGCCAGACAATGTACATCGGCCACAGCGACGCACCGGAGCTGCGAGCTGGCGTGATCTTCGAACTGCAGGGCCATCCCCGTTTCGATGGTGAATATCTCGTCATCGCCGCGGACCACTCGGCCTATCGGCCGGCACCGACCGGATTCCGCGCGTTCGCTCAGGATGGGCGAGCCTACCAGAACATGGTCCATTGCATCCGCGCGGACGTGCCTTATCGACCGGTTGTGATGACGCCTGTGCCTCTGGGCGTCGGTCTCCACACCGCCACAGTCGATGGAGAAGCTTTGAACGGGCGGGCCGAGATCGACGACCATGGCCGCTACAAGGTGCAGTTGGCATTCGCCGAAGAACTGGCAAAGGGACGTGGCAGCGACTACGTGCGCAAGCTCGAACCTTATGTAGGTCCGAATCAAACCGGCTTGCATTATCCGTTAGTCCCCGGAACTGAAGTTCTGGTCGGCTACTTGAACGGCGATATTGATCGGCCAGTCGTGATCGGGGCGGTCCATAACCCCGACATGAAGGCAGGAGTGACTTCGGAAACGCCTTTGTTCAATCGCCTCAAGTCGCAATCTGGCGCCACGATCGAGATTTACGACGGACCTGCATGATTTCTTCACGGCGGCTTATGACCGCTTGGCGACCAGCGACTCGCGAGATCGACCCGGTATTGGAAGCGGTCGCCAATGCGGCACGCGCGACCATCCTGCCGGCAGTGTCGATCAACATACCCTCGCCGTCGACCGACGGCGTTCGTTCGCAACGGCTTCGCGACGGACGAGAATTGCGTCTCAAATTATCCACGCGCTGTCTCGATCAGAAACAACGTGGTCCTCGCACGGTGATCGTCTACGCGTTGCTGGGCAATGCAGTTGTCGACAACCGCATAGGGTACCAGGTGAGGGGACAGGCTGTACTCGATGTTGCCACGCGTGCCTTTCTAGATATCGACTGTCAATTGGAACAGGTCGCCCCTGTCATGCCGTGACGGATTGCTGTCTTGATTGCGATGACTCTTCGCGTGATGGGTGCCGGTGCCTGGAGACCTGCCCAGCCCAATTGACCATCACGTCCGGTAGGCCCGAAAATCCGTGTCGGTTGCACACGGCTCTTGGCACGGATGTTGCGAGGGTCATCGGGCAAGTATGTGCCGGGTATGCCAGAGACCGGGGAGACGAACGTGTCACTTGAAGCCTACATGACAATCAAGGGAAAAAAGCAGGGCGACATCTCCAAGGATGCGTCCAAGCTGGACAGCATCGGGCAGGTCGCCAAGGGGGCCTCTGATAAGCAAGGGAAGATCACCGTGGTCGCCTTCACCAGCGGCGTCGTCGTTCCGCGCGACACGACGAGCGGTGTCGCCACAGGCTCTCGCAACCACCAGCCTGTGCTATTCACGAAATTCTTCGATCGGGCCTCGCCGCTGCTATGGCAGGCGCTGGCCACCAACGAGGTGCTCGAAAACCTGGTCTGCGAGTTCTACCGCACCGATCCAGGGGGCATGCCGCAGCCGCAGAACTTCTTCAGAATAACCTGGAAGAACGCGACGTTAGTCGAGGGCAAGGCTTATGTGCCGCTGACAATCAATCCGCAGAACAACTTCTTTCAGAACATGGAAGACTGGTCGTTCACCTACAAAGAAGTGAAATGGGAGCACGTTCCCGGCAGCACCAGCGGCGAGGATAAATGGTGACAACGCCGCGACGTTCGCGCTGCCGCTGTTTTGCGGCGCCGACGCGCTATGCTCCCCGCCAAACCAAGGGCGGAAATTTTGTCGCAAGCACCGTCCGGGAAATGGCGGATGCAGGGCGTACATTCGAGGCGTCGCAGAGCTCCCGGTTGGCTATGCCGGGTCTGCTTGATGGCAGTGTGTAGACAGTGCTTGCTCAACAGATGTTAGATAGGCGGCTAGTATTGGCTACCATTGCTGATTGTTGCATTGAGGCTGAACCGATTGAGCAAGCGAGCTCATATGCCTGCTGATCAGACAAATTGTCCGACGTACAACGTCGACATGCGACAAAGATACCCCGGTCCCATTGACGGTTTTGGGCGTCCCATGTACCAAATCGGCTCGTGTTCGGACCGAGTATCGCGCGTGTAGCCGAACAGGGTCTCACAATCGTATTGTTGATTCTACGTCATGGGTCGTGATTGACGGACATGAAGAAGAATTGCTCGCGGAAATCGGCGCGCGGGGACGTGCACTGCTGGCCGTGTTGATGCGCTGCGTCGTTGCAGGCAGATGATGCCCGTGGTCTTTGGCCAGGCCAAAGGAAATGCCCATCGTTATCAATAACGCGGCGACGATGCCCATGTCGGTGCCGACCTATGTATAGCATCGGCGCAGTGCGGGTCGATCGTGGGTCGCGCTAAAAATACGTGAGACTGTCTCCGATCGGGCTTTTGAAGCAGCGATATTGGCGTCCGGCCAGGTTCAGCGGTCGAGACAAGAAATCACTGCCGCCGTCGGGAAGCCTGAAGTCGGACCCTACGAAACGAAGCGTCCTACGCCGCAAGCCGATACGAGCTGGTAGATCCGGCGAAGCGTCTCCTTGCCCGTGAACTCGAGGCGCGCTAAAATGGCGCATTGGAGCGGGGTTGCCGAGCTTGAGAGGCGGATCAAGGAGCGGCGCGCCGCATCGCCGGAAAGTGCAAGGATCGACCGCGCCCTGCTACTGCAACTTGAGATGATCTGCCGCGGGTTCGGAATGCACCGTCAACGGACACACGCACCAAGCAGCGGCTGGTTCACATCGTGGTTCGGGAGATTGTTTGCCCTCACCCTAAGAGACGGTCGTCGACGTCCAGGCTCATCGGATTCACCCGAATCCGCAACGCCGCCCGCTCCGTGCTGGCGCATTTATTGCGTCTGCAATGAGGTGCCGCAACAGCGCGGACTTGGCGCCTTGGTTGACAGCAAGAGCCGAGAATTCTGCCGCGATGTCGGCGGCGACACGAAGCGAGATCAGAACCATCTGCTCCAGTCCCAATCGCGATGTAACACATCGCTCGCGCGAAGCCTACGGCATCGATGCCACTTCGCTAACCTGTCGTAGGAGCGGTGACTGCCTTGGCCCTCACTCAATCTCGGCAGACGAGCGACACACATTGTGCTATGTGCTCTCTGCAGAGATCGCAGCCAGCCTTCGGTCAATTGATTCCTTAAAGCTCCCTCGCGCCTCGAATGCTCGCGAAGGAATCAGAAGTGATTCTTTCCGCTCAAGCCGATCAGCAGACACAGATAGATATGGGTAATAGAAGAAGAGCGTTAGGGACGATTTGCAGTCCAGACGAGCTGTTCAGCCGCCCTTAAGCTGCGGTATGAGAATAACGTTGACGCCTAGCGGATTGTTAAGGGTCACCTCCCTTGTCCCCGCAGCCAACTGCGCCATGTAGGAATGACCGTGGATGTAAAGACTTGTCGTTGCCTGCAACGGCCTCGGGAACGCGGCCATTCTATTCAGGACGCCAAGCAGGACGTCCGGGGCCGCTTGGGGACCATGGTTCCAGCCCGGGCCTACTATGTTCGTGAAATCATGATCTAATCTCCTAGTCGTCACATCGGACGCCGGACGTGACAACTGCCGCGACAGGTCCAAATGACTCGACCCGCCGGCTAACGTCCGCTCGACCTTCCCTTTCGAGCCGCTAGGCTCCCCCACATTCCGCGGACCGAACGGGCCGGCGAGTTTCTCAGTCGGAGTTTTCTTCAACTCCGTAACGAAGTCCTCGCTCCATCGCGCGATGGGATATGCTTTAAGTCTCGCCATCATGTCGCGCCAGCGCGAAATGCGCTCGCCAGGCGACATCGACATTGCCGTCGAAATCTTGTCTGCGATGTCGTCGATGTTGTTCGGGTCGACGAGCAGCGCCTGCTCCAGCTCTTTGGCAGCGCCAGCAAATTTAGACAAGATCAGCACGCCGGGATCTTTTGGATCTTGCGCCGCGACATATTCTTTCGCCACCAGATTCATGCCATCACGCAACGGCGTTACCAATGCAACCTCCGCGGCGCGGTACAGACTCGCAAGTGCGGCTTGGCTGAAGCCCTCTTTGACATAGCTAATCGGAATCCAGTTGTCCTTACGATGGCGGCTGTTGATGTCGCAGACGAGATCCGAGACATCCTTCTGCAACTTCTTATAGATCGGATTCCCGATGCGGGACGGAATCGCGATCTGCAATAGCGAGATCCTCCGCTTCAGATCGGGCTTTTGGGTCCATAGGCGATCTAAAGCATGTAGGCGTTCTTCGATACCCTTGGAGTAATCGATCCGGTCGACGCCGATTGCTATCCTTTCACTGTTGAGGCCGTGTCGTATGTAAGAGATCAAAGGCTCCGAGACGGCGTCCGCGCTCCATTGCGTGAACGTGTCCACATCGATGCCTATCGGAAACACTTGGCACCGGGTTTGGCGACGACCACAGGTCGCAACATAGCCGTTGATGTTTACCATGGGATCGGTGCCGAGATACTCGAGAAAGTTGGTCCGGTCCTCCTCGGTCTGAAAGCCGATCAGGTCGTAATCCAACATCGCCCCGATCAGTTCGTCATGATGGCGCACACTCTCTATTATAGCGCGCGGCGGCCATGGCGTGTGCAGGAAAAAACCGATGGGCTTTTTGATGTCGAGCTTGCGCAGCTCCTTGCCGAGAGCAAGGAAATGATAATCGTGCACCCAGAACGCCGCCGCCTCTTTGATCCGGTCCAGTTCTTGCGCCATGATGGCGTTGATCTTGCGATAGCTATCGTAATCCTCCTCCGAGGCGCCGGCGCGAGCCAAGTCTGCGCGCCAATGCAAGGCCGGCCATAGTGCCGAATTGGCAAAACCGTCGTAGTAGCGGCGATAATCCTCGGCGGGCACATCCAGCCTTACAAGCCTGCCTCCGCCGTGCGTCTCGGTAGGCGGCTCCTTCTCATGACCATCGTCCAATTGGCCCGAGAACCCCACCCAGATTGCTCCGGATTTGTGCACCACGGGGAGCAGCGCCGCTGCAAGACCGCCTATCTTGGGTTCATTGGCATCGCTGCTGGCAACCCGGTTCGACACGACGACGAGGGTCACAAGTCATCCTTTTGCGTCTGAGCTACCGTTACCCTTCCGTTCAATAAATATAGCTTGATCATCGTCTCAAGAAAGATGAACCAAAATGACGCACGCGCTCAGGCATTCGGTCTTGCTACTTGGATCGCGCGGCCCATTCGGTAAGCTTGATCGCTTGCGATCCTCGGCCTGATACCCGACCGGCATGGACGATTTGCCTTCCTCGACTGCGACCAAACACAGCGCGTCGGCTAGAATGACGGGCGGGCCACGCAATGT
This sequence comes from Bradyrhizobium nivariense, assembly GCF_029846695.2. Taxonomy (NCBI): domain Bacteria; kingdom Pseudomonadati; phylum Pseudomonadota; class Alphaproteobacteria; order Hyphomicrobiales; family Nitrobacteraceae; genus Bradyrhizobium; species Bradyrhizobium nivariense. Next base: position 176,388 of record NZ_JARWCR020000004.1, read on the forward strand.
AGTGATTCCGGCTCCCAGTGCACCAACAGCTTCGTCTCCAGAGGGCAGATTTCCAACGACAGCGAAGCGCTTGGTTTTCTGCAAACCGGAGCGCTTGTCCATTTCGGCAATCGCCGCAAGCCCCGACGCAGTCTTCCATCTGGTCGCGCGAGCGGGTTCCGAGCCGATGAGGGCGCCACAGAAGCAAGTCGCGGCTTTCTTGATCAATCTCCTGCAGTTCGGATCGGCCATCTACGCCCCACTCTGCTGACTTGGCTACCCACCTGATTTGGCAGGTGACACAAAGACGCGTCCGCATGGGCGGACCGAAAGTCCGTCATGTTTGAGAAATATAGCTAAGAAGCGACAATAGTCTCGGCGGGTCTTATGCCCATTATTGTAAAGCCGCGCACATTGGGTCTTTTGACGAAATGCGAGCGCCATCCGCCAGGGGCGAGCCTCGTCATTTCCGTTTTCGCGATGTTCGACCTGGCCAACCCGGGTGCGGACCGTCTGGAAGGCGAGCAGGACCTCTGGGTTATGGCAGCGAAGGAGCTTCCGCCCGGCAATCCTCTCGACATCGGCATGCCCAAGCCGCAAGCGGAAGTGCTCATCGGCGGACATGCCGCGGCACCAGAGGGGCGGCCGACCGAGCGCATGATGTTGGGCTGGACCGTCGGGTCGATGCAGAAGCACCTTCTGGTGACGGGCGACCGCTATTGGCAGATGGCAGCCTCCGGCTGGCGACCGACAGCCGTGCAACCGTTCCGTCAAATACCGCTAACGCGGCAACGCGCGTTGGGGGCTCGGCTACTGGCAACCGTCTCGAGCGACTTGATCGGCGATGAAAGTATCACGTCTAATAGACAATCACGTTGTTCTTCATGCGCTTTTGGGCGATGGTGACATCTGCATTTGGCAGAGCAGTCGAGCAGTGGACCAGGGCCGCTCATTATCCAACAAGAGACAAAGCCTCGGTCAAAGGCTGCGCTCTCCGGGGTGACCGCGGCACCGTCATGGCCAACTTCCCGTTCTTAGAGCGCGACCGAAATCGTTCTTGAAGTGGCAACATGCGGTCACGTCCCGCGTTATCATTGCTGGAACGAACCGTCTTTTTCAACCTATCGGATTTGATGTCCAGAGTCTCAGGAAGCATGCACGCGATGATCGGACGTAATTCGCGTTGCGGTTCAGACTGCCTCGATAGCGGCGCTCGCTAATGCACGACTCCTTACGGCGTCAACTCTGCTTCGAGAGATATCTGCCACCGTAATACTCTCGCGAGGCCTTCCGACACACCGTCTCGTAGAACTCATCCGCGTCTTCGATGGTGTAACCAGCACCAGCGAAGCAGCCACGTGCCGTCTCCTGGAGCGTATGCCGTATTGACGTCGTGTCTTCGTAGACGGCGTTCAGACACGCGATGATGACTATAACGTCCTCCTTTGAGAGGCGTGGCTGTCCACTCATCAAGCGCGCGTGATTGATGCAGGCAACGGCATTGGCGCACGTGAACGAGTCACCCAGCCCCGAGCAGTCTTCGAATCCATTGCCTTGCTCGTTCAACTTGACGTGCGCGATGGGCAGATATTTCATGTCATCGATGTCCGGGTGGTTAAAGTCTTGGCCTATCGCGCGATCATGACCCGCTCGCCATTTCTGAAACCAGGTGTCGAGTTGGTGCAGTCCTGGCCCAACCCAGCTTTTGTTGCGTTTGAGCAGATTCTTATTTGGATCCTCGAACATAAGAGTCGCATCGAGCCTGTCGGTTTCCGCCCGTGACAGCCAGCCGTGCTCGCGCAAGGTCTGCATCACGACGTTCTCAGCGTGGCCCCAATGCGGATCCGCAGCGTACACCTGCCTGAAGTTCAGGATGGTCTGCCCAGCCGCGAACTGGGCCTCCTCTCTGAGGCCGCGGTGCTTATTGAGCAGTGGCTCCAGCCTCTCGACGCATCGCTTGAAAGTTAGTCCCTTCTCGCCTTGGAAGGCGCCCCGGAAGTGCTGCACGCCCTTGTTCACGAAGGGCTGAGTGACCGATCGCGAAGTGTAGCCGTAAGCGCCAGTTGTCTCGTTAAGCACGCCCGTCAATGCGTACTTGTTCTTTCTGTCGTATAAGGGACTGTTCGTCAGGTCCGGATCCTTCGGCACCTTCGGCGGTTTATACTTGGCCACGCACTCGTCCTTGACAAGATGGCCCTTCATGCAACTCAGGTTCAGAAGTAGCGAAGCGTGCGCCGGCATGGAATCGACCAGGTGCGCAACGTGCACGTAAGTCGCCGCCCGGTAGTCGATCATCGTTACGAACAGGTTCATACCGCAGGTGCAGATTGGGTTGAGGGGACGTTCATTGAAACGCCGAGTGTCAGGGTCGGCGGCGTGATACGATGTGTAATACTCCCTCGCCTTCGCCAGAGCCAACCTGAGCCGTTCGTTACTGGTGAAGCCCTTCTTTCCGTCGTGCAGTGACGTGGTCGAAAGGAAGAAGTCGTTTGCGACCTCATTATAGGCGTAGCCCGCGCCAACAAGGCACAATCCGCATTTTACTGCGCTCGCAAAGTTTGGCCCGCGCCCCCTTTCGCCTCCACTATTCGTTCCCTTTTCGACCTGTCGCATTGCAGCGCTCCCCGAAGCTGGAGTTGCCCCGCCCCCGGCAAAGAGCCGATGAGGTGAAAGCCCCTCTCCATTGAGCGCAGTCATCGCATTCGCGGCCTCGGCCAGTCCGCCGACCATTTGCCAAACCTGGGAGCGAAGCGTAGCAAGTGAATGGCCCGCTTGGTGAGACGCACTGAGTGTACTTGGGGCCTCTGCCTGGCCGCCAACGATCAGCCAAACCCGGGAACGAAGAGAAGCAAGCGAGATTTCGTGGAACGCGGTCATCGCACTTAAGGCCTCACGCCGTCCATGAACGATCCACCGGTTGAGTCTCGGACGGCGCGGAGGCTGGTTGTTGCCAATTCGCATCTCATTTGGTGAATCACTGACCGTGACGCAGGCTCACCGGTACGATCCCAGCGCCCTGCGGCTACATGCGCTCGATATTTTGGTCCGAACAGATCGACTTGATCGTACCGCGAGATCTCAAGCCACCAAACGAATCGGTGTATATTCCCCGCGTATCTACGTTGTGCGTTGGACAATTCGTCCGACTCGCAGACCTCCTGTTCGAGCACCTCGTTGGCAGCAGCGACGAGCCCCGATCGAAGAACTTGGCGAAGAGTACCGGCTGGTGGTTGCGGGCCCGTGGCGACACCACTCGTCATGTCACGCGGAACGATGGTGAAGGCAATTCTTTCCTTCCGGCTTGCAGGCATCCTTGGATATATCGCCTGCTTCTTCCCCTTGATTGTCATGTAGGCTTCAAGTGACACTTTCGTCTCCCAGTTTCTGGCATACGCGCTCAGCCGTTCGGTATTGCCACTTGGATCGCGCGGCCCATTCGGTAAGCTTGATCACTTGCGATCCGCAGCCTGGTACCCGACCGACATCGACGATTTGCCTTCCTCGACTGCGACCAAACACAGCGCGTAGGCTAGAATGACGGGCGGGCCACGCAATGTAGTGATTCCGGCTCCCAGTGCACCAACAGCTTCGTCTCCAGAGGGCAGATTTCCAACGACAGCGAAGCGCTTGGGGTTCTGCAAACCGGAGCGCTTGTCCTTTTCGGCAATCGCCGCAAACCCCGACGCAGTCTTCCATCTGGTCGCGCGAGCGGGTTCCGAGCCGATGAGGGCGCCACAGAAGCAAGTCGCGGCTTTCTTGATCAATCTCCTGCAGTTCGGATCGGCCATCTACGCCCCCCTCTGCTGACTTGGCTACCCACCTGATTTGGCAGGTGACACAAAGACGCGTCCGCATGGGCGGACCGAAAGTCCGTCATGTTTGAGAAATATAGCTAAGAAGCGACAATTGTCTCGGCGGGTCTTATGCCTATTATTGTAAAGCCGCGCACATTGGGTCTTTTGACGAAATGCGAGCGCCATCCGCCAGGGGCGAGCCTCGTCATTTCCGTTTTCGCGATGTTCGACCTGGCCAACCCGGGTGCGGGCCGTCTGGAAGGCGAGCAGGACCTCTGGGTTATGGCAGCGAAGGAGCTTCCGCCCGGCAACCCTCTCGACATCGGCATGCCCAAGCCGCAAGCGGAAGTGCTCATCGGCGGACATGCCGCGGCACCAGAGGGGCGGCTGACCGAGCGCATGATGTTGGGCTGGACCGTCGGGTCGATGCAGAAGCACCTTCTGGTGACGGGCGACCGCTATTGGCAGATGGCAGCCTCCGGCTGGCGACCGACAGCCGTGCAACCGTTCCATCAAATACCGCTAACGCGCCAACGCGCGTTTGGGGGGCCCGACTACGCTGCGAACCGACTCGGCGCCGGCCATGAGGCTCTCCGCCGCAGCATGGCCGGCGAATTGGTGGCCCTGCCCAACCTCGAAAACCCCGAGCATGCGATTCAGTTCATTGACACAAGCGCACCGCCTGCAACGTTCGGACCAATGGCGCTTGATGATAGGGAGCGTCTGCAATACGCGGGAACCTATGACGCTGCGTGGCTGAAATCGGTCGCGCCAGCTCTGGCGACCGACGCTGATCCGCGCCTTTTTCTATTCGCTCCGCCAGACCAGCGCATGACCGGCTTTATCTGCGGCGGAGAACCCTATGCGCTGCAGAACTTCTCGGCGGAGCATCCGTTCATTGAAGATCGTCTACCGGCCTTTCGCGTGCGCTGCTTCATCGGCTGGAGCGATGCGGCGCGGGGCGTCACGGAACTGCAGACGCGCATCGATACCCTGTGGCTGTTCGCGGGCGCCCGCCGCGGCATCATGATCTACCGCACCTCGATTGCCATGCAGGAATTGGACGGCGGTGACGTTGGCGACATTATGGTCGCCTACGAGCGCCAAAGCGAGCCCGCGCGTCCGTTAGATCATTATCTGACCGTTCGGCAGTTGCGGCTCGCCCCGAAGACGGCCGCACGCTATGCCTTTTCGGAACATCAACTCACCCCTGGGCCTTCGGTTGCCGAACGCGAGCGCCGCGCAACGCGGCGGCGCCACCTGGCCGAACAGCGTACAGAGCGGAAGATGGCCTCCATGCGCTGGGCGCTCGATCGGGAACTCGCGCGAATTGACCTTCCGCCTTCGCTGCGCCCCGCGATCGAGATACCATCCATCGAACCCTCGAGTATTCCGGAACTGTTGCCCGAAGAACTCGAGAGCGGCGAGATCGAATTGGCCGAGATCCTCGACGCGTTGGAGAAAGTACAGGAGAAGGCGGAATCCGACATCGACAAGCTCGCAGCGCAATACGAACCCGCACGCGCAGCCCATGGAAAGATTGCCGACGGAAACGCCGCATCGAACGATATCGACGCGTTGCTTGCCGCGATCTCTTCCACGGACGCTGCGCGGTCGATCGACGCGAGCCTGGAGGGAGATCTGCCCCTGCCGGTGGACATTGATCCGGCCTTCCTGGGCGATATCAAAGACAGGCTCACGCGCGCTAGGAACTGGCGCGGCAACCTCGTCGGCGCGGCACAGCAGCCGCTCGACGAGCAAAAGCAACTTGAGCTTGCGCATGCTCGTTTCTTTAACCTGGCGGCTGGACGGCCGCTAGAGCCGATACGCAACGCCATAGCGGACGACGCCTTTTCACTTCCCGATATTCCGGCGTTGGTCCTGCCGGAAGAAGCGCGCAGCGTCGCGCCCGAGGCGCCGCCTCGCCTGTCGATTGACGAGATACTGACGCAGATCGAGAGCGCCGGTACACCTTCTGACGCCGCAGCACGTCTACGGACCGGCTTCGCCGATGCAGAAGCGGCGCTCAATAAGGTCCTTCCTTCACTAGCCGCCGATGAGCGTCCGCCATTCGAGGCCGTGGGTGCAACCCATCAAACGGCAACCGCCGATGGACCCGAAGCAGCGATCGCCGCGGCGAAAACGGAATCTACGAAGGCATTGACTGCCCTGCGGACCGAGATCGACCAAGCGGAAGGTCCGTTGGCAGCCGGCATGGCCGCGGCCAGGCTTGCCTCACCCAAGCCGCTCAGACCAAAAACCATGCTGGCGCCAGCTGTCGCGCGGGCGCTGGGGGATCTGGTGGAAGAGGAATTTCGACGCGGCGGCACGGTTTCCGGACGCGATCTGGCCGGCGCCGACCTCTCCAGGCGACGATTCACGAACGCGGACTTCTCCGGTGCCTTTCTCGAACGCGCGAATCTCAACGGGACCGATCTCGCCGGCGCCAAACTCATGAAAGCCACACTGTCAGGCGCGGCGCTCATCAACGCTGATTTAAGTAGGACCGACCTGACCGAAGCCAATCTTGGTGAAGCCGACTGCCGCGGAACGCGTTTCGCGGGGAGCCTGCTTGTGCGCAGCAATCTTCTCGGCGCGCGCATGGCGGGCGCTTCCTTCGACCGAGCGCGTCTTTTCGAGCTGCAAATCTTGGGGGTGCCGATGATCGCGGCAACCTTCCGCTCTGCACAGCTAGATCAATGCTGCTTTATCCAAGCCACCCTCGATAATACCGTTTGGGAGGACGCCATCCTCCGGCGGGCGCAATTCATGGATTTATCGCTGTCCGGTGCGAGCTTTGCTAACGCGCGAGTCGAGCAAACCTGCTTTCTCAGGGTGGCAGCGCCCCAACTCGATCTCAGCAGCTCGCAATTAGACCAAGTCAGCTTCATCGGCGACATTGATCTGCGCGACGCCCGCTTCGGCCGCAGCAGCGCCGAGGCGCTCTCCTTTCAGGCAGCCGACCTCAGCGGCAGCGACTTCACCCTGGCCCGAATAAACGGTGTCTATTTTGGTAAGTCGACTCTCGCACGCGCCTCCTTCCGAATGACATCGCTGAAACGCGCGGTCTTCACCGGCAACAATCTGCGCGGCGCCGACTTCTATGCCGCCAACCTGCTCGAGGCACATCTCAATCAGACCGACCTGACCGGCGCCAGCCTGCGCCATGCAAATCTCTATGGTGCCGACCTGATGGGCTCTGCTTTAGTCTCCGCCGATTTGAGCAACGCCAATATCGATCGTACCGTTATGATGGTCCCGCGTCATGTCAGTTGATCTGCTATTGCAGTCGATCGCCCATGGTTTCCCCGTACGCGACGCTCGCGTCGATGGCCAGATGCTATCTGGACTGAGCCTGAATGATGGCGTTGTGCTGAGTTCCTCCTTTCGCGACAGCAGCTTCTCGGGCGCCTCCCTGACTGGCATGATGTTTCAAGACTGCGACTTCAACGGTGCTTCCTTCGCCGACGCTCGCTTCGAAAAATGCACGTTCGTTAGTTGCCATGCTGCCGGATCCGACTGGCGACGAGCAGGCTTCACCCAGTCGACGTTCATGTCATCGGATTTGGGCCATAGCGACTTCAGCGAGACGCGGTTTACCCAGACGACAGCGATGCGTTGCATCTTGGCCCACACCGTCCTGCGCGGCGCGATTCTATCTCAAAGCGCTATCATGGATTGCGGGCTTGCCGAGGTCGTGCTCGACAATGCCACGCTTACGAACGCCGCCATCACGCAAGCTGATTTGCGCAGTGCGCGGGTCACGGGAATGCGTTGCGACACGATCGTTTTCTCGGAATGCGATCTGTCGGAGCGAGATCTCACCGGGCTGTTGCTTGCCCGAGCGAACCTGAGCGGCGCCAAGCTCAACCGCACAAACCTGTCCGGCGTCGACCTCTCCGGCTCTATTTTGACTGGCGCGAGCCTCGTGGGCGCCGACCTCTCCAACACGACCGCCCCGAACACACTTTTTCTTAAGGCTGACCTGCGAGCGGCCCAGCTGCGTAATGCCAATTTGACGCAGTGCGTTTTCACAGAGGCGCGCCTCGACGGCTGCGATCTCTCGGGCGCACAACTGGGGATGGCCGTTTTCACGGGTGCATCGGCCAGGTTCGTTTCATTTGCCGGTGCCGACATGTCCTACGCGCTGATGCATCATGCCAAGGTCGATGGCAGCGACTTTTCCGGCTCGCGCTTTCTGCGCACTGACTTTCATTGCGCGTCGACCGGCGGCCGTCTGTTCGTGCCCCAGCAAGGCAACGCACTGCATACCGTATCTGAACGCGCTATCGCCGAACTCTACGATGCAAGCCGCATCGTCCCGTTTAAAGGAGGGTGCTAAACGATGACCTTTGTCAATGCAAATGGTCCGATGTCGGCGAAGGATTGCGGCTTTCCCGACGTCTGCAACACACCATTCGGCCCTGTCGTCGTGCCTACACCCTATCCGAACATCGCGACGAACACGGCGGCCATTCCCACGCAGTCTCGTTGTCTTATCATGTGCATGCCTGCGCACAACATGACGACCGAGCGTGCGGTATCGTACGGCGACAATGCGGGTTTGGCCCTCGGCGTCATCTCTGGCCTTGTCATGGGTCCTGGGCGCGCCAAGGCCGGGTCCGACAATTTGTCGATCGGCGGGTCCCCGGCAACCAAAATGGGGATGCCGACTAAACAGAATGGAGCCAATCCGAACGCGTTCGGAGTTTCACTATCGCCCTCTCAAACCCGCTTGATGGCGCAACGCTAAGGCGCCGACAGTCCTACGATTGGGGAGCCTACGATGCCAAATGCCTACACGCGACTGTTCGTCCCAGAAACACCAGTCTCTCCCATGACGAAATCAACGTATCTGCGCCTCGGTTCTTATTCGGAGGAGGAGGCAAATATTGTCACTGGACTGACGACGACTGTCGAGCAGGGCCTTGCTGGAACGAGTCAGTATGAAAGCGACAACACCGGCATGCTTGCCTTCACCAATACGGACTTTCAGGCAAACGTCGAAGGTGCCGCATTGATGAAAATCGGTCGCGGTCAGACCACGGAGGTCATGAACGGCAACTCCCAACATAAGGTCTCGGAAGGTACTTATGATATCTCCGCCGAGAAGGGCATATCAATCACGGCTGGCGCTAACGGGACGCCCGCCGACATCACGCTCACGGCCTCGAACCGCGTCAACTTAATCAACAAAGGCAACAAGTCGGAAACTACCACCGGTGACGTGGAAAAGCAGACGATGGGCAACACCAAGGAGCTCTTCCTAGGCACCAAATTCACTTGCATGAGTGGCGCAGCCACCAAGCTGACGATGGCCCGCAAAGTATCGATTTTCCTCGGAGAAGCGTTCACGTACAAGGTCTCCCGCGAATGTTCCGTCAATCTCAGTGATTTCAGCTCGATAACGATCGGCAACAGACTTGATATTGTCCAGGGAAACGACGTCAAGCAAGTGATCGGAAACTCGACCAAATCTGTCGTTGGACCCGACTTCAAGTCGGCCGATAGTGATACCAAGATTCTCAGAAGAAGCAATTTCAAGCTCGCGCCAGTTGACGATTTGAAGGTGGTCGGCCGCGACGGCAAGGTCAGCAAGACCAGCGTGTCCGTCACAGAAGAAGAATTGAGAAAGGGAAAGTTGAATACTGAACAGTACGAGGTTGTGAACCGAACAGCGGAGATCGTGTCCAGCACCGGCAAGGACGAAGTCATACAAAAGAAGTCGATAAATTTCATGTAGCCGACTGGAGAGCGGGAATGACGATGACAATCCGCGTCACAAACAGCGACAGCTTGGCGATGGCCGAGCGCATGCTTGAACCTGGACATCACACAGCCCATGTAGTGTCAGTCAGCGATGACGGCAGTGTGATGGAGGTCGAAGTCGCTGGCGCTCGTCACACGGCGACGGTGGCTGTTGGTTGCCTGATCCGGCCTATACCACGGGACAGAGTGCTGCTCTTCGCTAACGTGGAGCAAGCCTTCGTCGTGACCGTGCTCGAGCGGGCGGCTTCCAATGATGGCACGCTCGGCTTACCAGGATGTCGCAACATATCGATTGAGGGCGAGACCATCACCATCGCCGCGCGCCAGCGGATATCCTTTCGCGCTGATAGTATCGATCTGCAGGCTAAGTTGTTTGCCGTGCTCGCGAACAAAGGCACCTGGATCGGCAAGCTCTACACGTTAATCGCGGACCGTGTCCGATGCTCGGCGCGGACCCAGGAAGCGAGCGCCGAGTTGCTTACGGTGAAGGCGGGCGAACGTGTCTCAGTGATCGAGCGTATCGACTCATTGCAGACCGAAACCCAGGTTATCAGGGTCACCGGCATTGCCACCGAGACAGCCCACAGCAAAGTCATCACGGTGAGCGAGGATCTCCGCCTCGACGGCAAACGCGTGACGGTTGCATAATGCGCATGCCGACCACTGGCATGGCCGGCCCGACCCGACAAGACCGGCTCAGGACGGCGCAGGAGTTTATTGCGGCCGGCCGTCTCGAGGAAGCGGAGGCGCTGTTGGAGCAGGTCGTCGCCACAAGCGATCCCGATACGCTCAGTGCAAAGGCTGCACTAGCGCTCGCACGGCAACGCACGGAATTGGCATTCGAGCTGCTGGCGGAGGCGGCGACCGGTCATCCCGATCACGCTGGGCTTGCTACTAACCTCGGGATCGCCCATGAGATGCTCGGCAGGTTTGACGAGGCAGTTATTTGCCTCAAACGCGCAGCGGCGCTCGCCCCACGCAGCCAGGAGATCAAGCTCACGCTGGCTCATGCGCTGGAGAGCCGCGGTGACGTTGCTGAAGCCCGCGCGATCACAAAGGCTGTTGTCGAACACGAGCCGGGCAATGCGCGCGCCCTCCTTCAGCTCGGCACACTCGATATCGGCTTGCGCGATTACTCGTCGGCCGAGATCGCCCTGCTTCGTGCCCTGGAGCTTGTTCCCAACGATCCCGATACGCTGCGCAATTTGTCGGTACTCTTGTTTGAATGCGGCTGCTTCGAGCAGGCGCTCAATGTTGCTGAACACGCGCATCTGCGCGCGCCGCTCGACACGGCCGGGCTCTCGCATCTCGCTTATTGCCGTGCCGCGATGGGACTTTGGGCGGAAGCGGAAGCAACCTGCAGGAGATTGCTCGCCTATGCACCGACCCATCTTGGCGCGCGCGAAATCCTTACCCGCGTCATGATTGCCAATGGCGAGGAGGAACGCGCAATTGCTGAGCTCACAACGTTCGTACGCGCGCACAAATCGCACCCTTCTGCTGCGCTTCTTCTGGCCGACATTTTGCGGTTCGTTGGCCGGTTTGATGAAGCCCTAAGGCTCGCCAGCTACGTCTCGCGAACGCAAACTCAAGATGAAGCGGCTAAATCTCTCGCGACCGCGCTTGAATTGACGCTCGGTCGCTTCCCGAGGCCCGAGCCGGCCGCCTTGGGAGTTGGGATGCGAGTAATCGTGCCGCCGAGGACTGGCGCCCTCGAATTCATCGCACTCGCTCGTCTCTTGCGTCGGGCGACGAGCCGGCAAAATGTGCATGTTGTCGCGGAGCCACGTTACCAGGTTCTTCTTAGGAATCTAGCCGAGCAGGCCATTCTCGATGAGCCGAGGCCCGGGCTCTCAACTACCCCCCTGCAATCGTTATTGCCCATTCTGTCGACGGACGCGCGGAACATTGCCGTTGATGTTCCCTACCTGCGCCCCGACGCCGAGCTGTCAGCGAGATGGCGGGATGCCTTGGCCGCCTTCCCAAGGCCTTGGGTTGGCATCGTGTGGGAGGGCGGCGCTCTCGGCCTATCGATGGAGCAGATCGCCGCCGTGATTCCTCACTCGGTGACGCCGGTCAGTTTGATGACCGACGCGCGACGGCATGACTTGAAGCGATGGAGCCGTCCGATTGATGTTGGTGTGCATATCGAACACCCTGCGGAATTCATTGCAGCGATCGCCAATCTCGACGCCGTGGTCGGGCCCGACAGCTTCGCCGTCCATATCGCCGGAGCGCTCGGCCTTTCAGGGGTAGTCTTTGTTCCGCGCGGTTATCCCTGGTATTGGGCTCAGGCGGATGGCAAGCCCCTCTGGTATCCTTCATTCGAGGTTGTCGTGCAGGAGCGGCTCGGCCATTGGTCCGGCCCGATCGACGACGGTCGGCACCGGCTCGAGACCCTGCTGCGCATACAAACGATTGACTGAGCGGCAAGCTCTTGCTCGTCGGTGGACTGGGGAAAATGTCGGCGAATGGGTTAACGTGGACGGCGCTCGAAAATTTGATGCATTCCACCCAAGCCGGTTCAATCCATTCCTTGGAGAGTGGTGGTTGGCGTACCAACAGCAGCAAGCTGAGAAGCCGAGGCAAGCTGAGCAAGCGGCGCAGCCGCGGTAAGCAGCGCGCCACCCCCCGAGACCATCCGAAAGAAATTACCCTCACGCCTCTTCCGACAGCCTGAACTACCTCGACGACCTGTTCGAGAAAGCCGCTGAAAAGTCTGACCCGGCAGCTAAGACCCTGAGAGAGAGCCTACTCTGTCTTCGTAAGTTGGCGAATGATCTCGGACGTCTGGGACGGATGATTAGAGCAGACGATGCATCCTTGCCGCTCACGTCTAAAAGTACTGACTTCATGACCACCACGTGATTGGCGCGCTGGGCATGTTTCCTCGATTTCGAAAGGGCTGCTGGCTCGATGGTCGGCGTCAAGCCGCTTGCCCCTCTAAGGCAGACGATGATCTCATTGAAGCTGCCTGTGGTCTGAGTCGGAGAACTACCAGGACTGATGGTGACAAGCTTCGCAAGTTTCCAAAACAGTTCATCGAGGACCTGAAAGAGCTAGCGGGCTGCTAAACAGTGGTTTTGCGAGTTGCTTGGAGTGTGATTCCGTGCATGTGTCTGATTCCTTTGGGCTGGGGATGCGATGCGCGGGGCAGATCAGCGGTCGGAAGACATATTCAGCTACCTGCCGCTGGAGCAGCGCGTTCCAGCGGATCATCCCCAGCGTGCCATCCGCGACGTGGCCTACGCGGCGCTGAAGGATCTGTCGCGACTTTGCCAGGCTGTACGCGCGCCATGGCCGACCGTCGATTCCGCCGGAGCGGCTGTTGCGGGCGCTGCTGCTGCAGGCGTACAGCCCGTTGCCGTTCTCCATCATCAGATGCCCCATGTGGCAGAGCTTGGCCTCGTTGCCAGCGGCCTTGCGAAACAAGCGGGCGTCGGGGTCGGTCGAAGAATGCGTGTCGTTCTTGCGCTTCTCGCCACGGAAGCCACGCTCGACATTGCGTCCCTGGCCGCTGCCCGATTGCTTTTCGCTTCCACTTGGCCAAGCTTCGCAAGGAACGGTTCCTACCGCTGGACCCGAGCGTCGAGCAGCGACTGGAATGTTACGGTCGCGAGCGATACCTGCTGCTCGGGCGCAGCCCGGATGCGTTCTTCGTGACCTGTGAGGGGCATCGTCTCGGCGATTGCGGTGCGCGCTACAACTTCGCGCATGTATACCAGCAGATCGGGCTAAGGCTTCAGTTCGCTCGCGTTCTGCGACGCACGAATAAGGGGTCGGCAGTTCGAAGTACGCCCGCGCGGCTTGCGATCTGGACTCGGCCGCGTTGTACGCATGTCAGTTCGATGTCGGCGAGGCGGTCCAGATCCGCCACCACACGTCAATCCCTCGTAGGCCGTCATCCCGTTCGCGCGCCATCAGTGCAGCGCCGAGAACAGCCTGTTCAACTGATCGCTCTTCTTCCTCAGGTCGCCGGTGGCCGTCGACCAGTGCTCTTCGATGACGAGATTGCGCTCGCGCCAGGCGGTCGAGAGTTGCTCCAGCACGCTCGACTTCTCGGCTTTGGTCGAGTGCACCTCGAGACAGTAGTTGCCGAGCCCGGTGGCCTGCATCCGCTGCCTGACGCCTTCGAGCGCCGCAGTCTTCTGCGAGACGAACAGCACCGTCTTCTCGCGTGCGAGGCAGTTGGCGATAGTCTGGACTCTAGCCCGGGCGGGCCGAACAGTACATAGTCCGCGCCGCGCTTGGGGCAACGACGCTAGGGATCTACAAGGAATCGGCCGAGAGCGGCGCGAACAGTTCGATCGGATCGATGATCTCGCCGATGGTTCGCGCATCGATGAAGCTCGCCCGGGACCCACCGTAGCTGTGGGTCGGGGTATCGATCAGGTGACGCGCAACCGGATTACTCTTGAGCAAATCTGCGCGGTCGACGAGATCCTTCCACATCAGGTACTTGGTAAAGGACAGCGTCGCGAGCGCAATCGGTTCGGTGACTTCCCAGCCCTTGATGTTCTTAATGTGGCCGCGGACACCTTCGAGCTGGCCAGGCGGATCGGCTCACTCTGAAATGAGTGGGTTTGAGTTGGGCCGGTGCTCTCCGACTTGTCGGCCGAACTCAATCCGCGGGCTGCTGAAATACGAGCTTAAGAAATTCGGCGGAAGCTGATCTGGATGATCGGGCTTGCAACGATGCTCATGGGTCTGTTTGCCTCACTGTCGGGTTGCCGCATCGCCAAAACAGTCGTGTCGGTGACGGCAGCCATGCGCCAGCTCGGCGACGGCCGGTGCGATGTGGTTCTGCCGGCTAGGGGTTCTAGGAAATAGCCTCCATGTAGACGGTACCGAGTCTGATGTCCTTCGAATGCGGGAGCTGCTCCTTCAACTGCACGATCAACATGTTGCCTCAGGCAATTTTAAGCGTATCGCCATCGATCTCCCGGTTGCAAGGGCAGAGCTCGTGAGTCTGTATCGCATCCAGAACGCGTAGCGTGTCCTTTGGGCTCCGGCCGACATTGAGGCTTGTCGCATAGACATGCTGGATCGTGTTCTCAGGATCGACGATGAAGGTGTAGCGATGCGCGATGCCATCACGCGAGCGCACTCCAAGGCCATCGACCAGCGCGCCCTTGGAGTCGGCAAACTGCCAGATCGATAGACGGTGCAGGTCCTTGTGCTCACGCCGCCAGGCGAGCTTGCAGAACTCGCTATCGGTCGAGCCACCAAGTACGACTGCATTGCGATCGGCGAAATCCTTGGAAAGGCGGGCAAACTCTGCGATTTCGGTTGGGCAGACGAATGTAAAATCCTTCGGATAAAAGAAGATGACTTTCCATTTGCCTGGGAAGCTCCTCTCAGTCAGCGTCTCGAAGGCGCTCTGCCCGTTCTCCTGGTGCTGGTGAAAGCCGGGCTTCACGCCTGTGATGTCGAACGGCGGCAACTTACTTCCAATTCCAGACATATTGTCCTCACAACAACATCGCGTCACGCGCAAACTGCGTTCCGGGACTAGTAAAGCAAGCGATATGCCACCCCATCAGACGGCAAGTACCCACCGTGCCGGTCATGAAACATTCGCCTTCGATGGCGGTGTCCTCGAACCCGATCTCGCACTGTATGATCTCCTCAATCGCCTTGGGCTAAGGCCCGGCGTTCCCCGTTCTGCGCCCTTTCGCCGGGCGCTGGTAATGGAACAAACGCGCCAAGGCTTTGTCCGGTTTCTGTCAAAGCCCTTGCGGCTGTCGCATCCGCCACGGCATCCGGTCTCGGACGCCGCGCGATTAGTCGAGCATGGTCAGGCGCTTGACGCACCTTCGAACGAAATGGCACGCCGGTTGCTAAATGAATGCAGCAACAACGAGTGAGGGCTGAGGGCACGCCGACGCCGATGGCGAGCGATGGCCTCCTTCCCGAAACCCGTGTGCCCACGTTTCTGAGAGAGAAACAGCCTCGCGCGTTCGGCGCGAAAAAGTTGGCAATCGGTTGATGGAGAGCAACATGTCTTCGCTGAGACAAATCGCGTTTTATGGCAAGGGTGGCATCGGTAAATCGACGACGTCGCAAAATACGCTGGCGGCCCTTGCTGAGCTGGGCCAAAAGATTCTGATCGTCGGTTGTGATCCCAAAGCAGACTCGACCCGCCTTATCCTGCACGCCAAAGCGCAGGACACCATTCTGAGCCTGGCGGCGAATGCCGGCAGCGTCGAGGACCTCGAAATCGAGGACGTCATCAAGCTCGGCTACAAGGACATTCGATGCGTCGAGTCCGGCGGTCCGGAGCCGGGGGTCGGGTGCGCCGGAAGAGGCGTGATCACTTCCATTAACTTTCTGGAGGAAAATGGCGCCTATGAGAACATCGACTACGTCTCTTACGACGTGCTCGGCGACGTCGTCTGCGGCGGCTTCGCGATGCCTATCCGCGAAAACAAGGCACAGGAAATCTACATCGTGATGTCCGGCGAGATGATGGCGATGTATGCCGCCAACAACATCTCCAAGGGTATTCTGAAGTATGCGAATTCCGGCGGCGTGCGCCTCGGCGGCCTGATCTGCAACGAGCGGCAGACCGACAAGGAGCTGGAGCTTGCAGATGCTCTTGCCAAGAAGCTCGGCAGCAAGCTGATCTACTTCGTGCCGCGCGACAACGTCGTTCAGCACGCGGAGCTGCGCCGCATGACGGTGCTGGAGTACGCGCCAGATTCCAAGCAGGCGGATCACTATCGCAATCTCGCGACCAAGATCCACAATAATGCTGGACAAGGCGCTATCCCGACGCCAATCAGCATGGACGAGCTCGAGGATATGCTCATGGAGCACGGCATCATCAAGCCCGTCGACGAGAGCTTGGTCGGCAAGACCGCCGCCGAGCTCGCCGCTGTTTCGGCATAATTCATGTTGTCGGCCTTCTCGATCCGGGAAGGCCGACATCGTCCACTCAGATGCTGGGGGACCCTCATGATTGGTACACAAAGGAAATTGGCCGATACGGTGTTACCTCCTCTATCGGCAGCTCACGTCGCCGAGCAGCGCGATGGAAGTAAGCTCTACGGCCTTCTGACTGGCAGCCATCCAACAGAAGTCGACATCAGCGATAATTACGATTTCGATCGCCATGTGCTCGCTTGCGTTCTCGCCGCATCCGCTATGGATGGCGGCCAACTTCCCGAACGGGCTGGCCTGACTAACCAGGAGCTCAATGCGCTCCTAGTGCAATACTTCCCGTCCAGCCCGGTCAGAAGGTGTACTTGGCGCGAACAGCCCGCGTTAGCGTCTCCTGACGAGACAATTATGGTGCGCGACCTCCTGCTTGCGCAACGCTCCACCCATAGCGAGGTCGGCGGCTGGTTGGCGACGATGATCGCGCGGCGCGCCATGGAGCCCAATCACTTGTGGGAAGATCTCGGTTTGCGGAAGCGGGACGAATTGTCCCGCCTCCTGACGCGCCATTTCGGGCCGTTAGCGGCTCGCAACTCCAAGAAGATGCGCTGGAAGCGTTTCTTCTATCGCATGCTATGCGAAGATGACGGTCTGGTGATGTGTACTACGCCGGTCTGCACGGAATGCAATGATTTTGATCTTTGCTTCGGCGAGGAGAGCGGAGAGAGCCGGATGGCAGGACGACGGCGTGATCATCTGCGTCGTCGCGATGACTCCGTTGAAAAGACCGGCTTACCTACCAAGCGCTGGACCCGCGATTGCTTGGCCGCTCCCACCGCATTGTGATTGGCAAGCATTCAGGGCTTGCCGCGATCACTTCGCTGTTGTCCGGTTGCAGCTATCGATAACCGCCGAGCAAACGGAACCATCATCGCGCGCGTCCGCAAGCATGCCACGAGCACAAAGGCCGGTTGCCCAGCAACGGTGGTGGCAAGCTGGCGCGATATTCACGAGGGCTCCCTCGTCAACGGCGGGTGATCGGTTGGTCAGCCATGCGCGCCGCGCGATCAGGTTGAAACATTCGGCCCGGATGGTTTCTGGGCGCGGATCTCTAGATGGAGGTTGAGAATGATGACGGACGGCATCCTTTCGCAATTGCAGAAGGCCTCGGCAGCAGAGGAGTTTTTTGCACTGCTCGGCGTCGAGTACGACGAGAAGATCATCAACGTGGCGCGGCTTCACATCCTGCGTCGCATGGGTCAATATCTTGCGGGTGAGGAGTTGACCGGTGCATCCGATCCTGACATCGCCTTGCGTTGTAAGGCTACGCTTGAGCGCGCCTATGCCGACTTCGTTACGTCTTCCCCGATCGAACAGCGCGTGTTCAAGGTCCTCAAGGATGCGGCAGCGCCACAACCGAATGAGCATCGAGCATTGGTCCAGCTCGGTTCCTTGGAGTGAATCGAGTTTATATCTCGTGCTCTGGACCGTGAATGTCCGGAGCTGACAGCCCTAGGGCTTCCAATTCAAACGGAAGTTGCGGGTGGCCTCGTGGATCCGCAGCTTTAACACTCATCCGCTCTCCTTTGCCAATCACGACTGAGCGCTGGTTTGTCCATCCTTTCAAGCTGCTGCCGATGGCGCACCTATCTCCTCCAATGTACGCCGGCAGCGGAAGCGCACATTTGGCGAGGAAAGCCCACCAGATTCGGATGACTGCCTTGTGTCGCATTCCGGACACGCCTCGACTCGGTTATCGAATGGTCCGCTCGTCGTGAGCGGCAGCCAACCCAATTTCCTTCAGCAAGAGTCTGTATTGGCGCCCAACTTTAATCGCCTACGCAATTGGTACGACAATTGCTGACATATGCTCAGCCAGTCTGGAGAAGCGCATGCACATCTTGG
Source organism: Bradyrhizobium nivariense (assembly GCF_029846695.2). Lineage (NCBI taxonomy): Bacteria > Pseudomonadati > Pseudomonadota > Alphaproteobacteria > Hyphomicrobiales > Nitrobacteraceae > Bradyrhizobium > Bradyrhizobium nivariense. The sequence continues at coordinate 194,714 of NZ_JARWCR020000004.1, forward strand.
TCCGCATCGATGTTGGTTTTGATGTCGCGCAGGTTCGCGCGCGCTGCCTGTCGGCACCGTGATGCGTCGCGACGCCAAAGCGATGGCCGCATATTCCGACCCGGCTCAGCTGAAAGCTGCGCTTGATCCGCGCCAAAGGTTCGTCGACGAAATCACCCCCGTCGGCCGATCCATGGCCGAGGTTTCGCGGGGGCAGTCCTTGCTCTCCAGCGCCGGTCGCGCGGCGCCGTTGACGGGGGGGGGTGACCCCGGCGCTCGCGCCCTCGCCAAGAGTTGCGGACTTGCCGCTGCGATCGGCGAGAGATCGAGCGCATTCGGAGCAATGGATCGCGTTTTCACAGGCAAGCACGCAGCGGATAATGATATCAGCCGAGCCTCCGCCATATCCTCGATCCGTTCCAGCTCGGTTGCATCTCGAAGATGAGGGGGACCAATCGATCAGCTCGCGTGAGCGGCGTGGAGAACCCGAGACGCGTGCTTCCGGGCTCGTCGACACATCGAGCAATGTCTGTCTCGGCCCCGCGCTGCTGGCAGGCGGTGCCGACTGAATGGCGGCGGGCACCCGGCCGAACTTTTGACTGAAGCAATCCTCAAGCACGAATTCAAAGCTGGGGGCGGAGCGCGCTCCGCTGGCGAACCGCTACTGAACAACGGATGGGAGTACAGATGATGAGCACCGCACCCAAAAGCGCAGCTCCGGCCGCGGGTGGTGGTCGCGCAGCGACCAAGAGGGAGCTACCCGAACGATTTAAGGCGTATAAGCACGTCTGGGTCTTCATCGAGCAGGAACGCGGGGTTGTGCACCCCGTCTCCTGGGAGCTGATGGGTGCCGGCCGCCGGCTCGCTGACAAGCTCAACGTCGACCTCGCCGCGGTTGTCATCGGCCCGGTCGGGGAGACAACGGAGCAGGCGGTCGCCGAATCCTTCTGCTACGGCGCCGACCTCGCCTATATCGTCGCGGACCATCTCTTGGCCGACTATCGCAATGAATCTTATACCAAGGCCCTGTCAGAGCTGGTCAATACGTACAAGCCGGAAATCCTACTCCTAGGGGCAACTACACTCGGCCGGGATCTCGCCGGCTCAGTGGCCACCACACTGCTCACCGGCCTAACTGCCGACTGCACCGAGCTCGATGTCGATCCCGACGGCTCGCTTGCAGCGACGCGGCCGACGTTTGGCGGTTCACTGCTGTGCACGATCTACACACTCAACTATCGTCCACAGATGGCAACCGTCCGCCCGCGCGTGATGCCGATGCCCGAGCGCGTGACGGGGGCCGTCTGGCGCGTCATCGCGCATCCGCTCGGGCTTGTAGAAGAAGATATCGTCACAAAAGTCCTCTCGTTCCTGCCGGACCGCGATTCCAAAAAGTCCAACCTTGCCTATGCGGACGTGGTCGTCGCTGGAGGGCTCGGTCTGGGATCGCCTGAGAACTTCCAGCTGGTACAGCAACTTGCCGACGTGCTTGGCGCCGAATACGGCTGTTCGCGGCCGCTGGTCCAAAAGGGCTGGGTCACCTCGGAGCGACAAATCGGCCAGACTGGGAAAACCATTAGGCCAAAGCTTTACATCGCGGCCGGCATTTCCGGGGCGATCCAGCATCGCGTCGGAGTTGAGGGTGGCGACCTCATCGTTGCCATCAATACCGACAAGAACGCCCCGATCTTCGACTTCGCCCATATCGGTATCGTCACCGACGCGATTCGACTGTTGCCGGCATTGACCTCTGCATTCCGCGCGCGGCTGTCGCCGCACTCGCACGACCGCATCGCCGGCTAGGGAGCTTGTTATGATCGAGGAAAAATTCGATGCGATCGTCGTGGGTGCTGGCATGGGCGGGAATGCGGCGGCGCTTACGATGGCCCAGCGTGGCCTGAAAGTGCTTCAGCTGGAGCGCGGCGAGTATTCGGGGTCGAAGAATGTGCAAGGAGCCATCCTCTATGCCGATATGCTGGAGAAGCTGATCCCGGATTTCCGCGAGGATGCACCGCTTGAGCGGCATCTGGTCGAGCAGCGCTTCTGGATCATGGACGAGCGTTCGCACACGGGGCTTCACTATCGCTCCGATGATTTCAATGAGGAGAAGCCGAACCGCTACACCATCATCCGCGCTCAGTTCGATAAATGGTTCTCGCAGAAGGTCCGCGAGGCCGGCGCCACGGTGCTGTGCGAGACCACGGTGACCGAGCTCCTCCAGGATTCACATGGGCGGGTAGTCGGGGTGCGCACAGACCGCGATGGCGGTGAAATCCATGCAGATGTCGTCGTGCTGGCCGAGGGGGTGAACGGAGTGCTCGGGACGGGTGCGGGGTTAAGAGGACGGCCGAAGCCGGATAAGGTGGCACTCGCGGTCAAGGAGATGCATTTCCTGTCGCGCGAGACAATCGATGCTCGCTTCAGTCTCAAAGGCGACGAGGGGCTCGTCATCGAAGCTGTCGGAACCATCTCCCGCGGCATGACCGGCATGGGCTTCATCTATTCCAACAAGGAATGCATCTCGCTCGGTATTGGCTGTCTTGTTGCCGATTTCCAGCGTACCGGCGAGACGCCCTACGGCTTGCTCGAGGGTTTCAAGCGTCACCCCTCCGTTGCGCCGCTGATCGAGGGTTCGGAAGTAAAGGAATATTCCGCGCACTTGATCCCCGAAGGTGGGTACAAGGCGATCCCGCAGCTTTGTGGTGAGGGCTGGGTCGTCGTCGGGGACGCCGCCCAGCTCAACAACGCCATCCATCGCGAGGGGTCCAATCTGGCGATGACGTCGGGCCGTATCGCGGCGGAAGCGATCTGTCTTATCAGATCGCGAAAGGATCCGATGACGGCGAAGAATCTTTCGCTTTACAAAAAAATGCTGAATGACTCCTTCGTAATCAAGGACCTGAAGAAGTACAAGGATATGCCGGCACTGTTGCATACCCACTCGCAGAACTTCTTTCTCACATATCCGCAGCTCTTCTCGAAGGCGATGCAGGATTACGTGCGCGTCGACGGCACACCAAAGCTCGAGAAAGAGAAGCTGACGCTGAACTCGTTCATCAAGGCGCGATCGTGGAGTGGACTGTTCAGCGATGCCGTCCGCATTGCCCGGGCCTGGCGCTGATCACGAAGCAAAGATAACGACGATTGACGGAGCCAGAATCAATGCCGTGCGAGCCATCCCAACGTGTCGAGGACAAACTATTCTACAACCGTTATCTTGTTGATTCCGGCCGCGCCCATATCAAGGTGCGGCCGCACACCACGCCATCGTCGCAGCTGCTATCGATGCTGAAGGCTTGCCCAGCACGGTGCTACGATCTCAACGATAAGGGTCATGTTGAGGTTACAGTCGACGGGTGTCTCGAGTGCGGCACCTGCCGGGTGATTTGCGAAGGAAGCGGTGATATCAAGTGGAGCTACCCACGGGGCGGTTACGGTGTGCTATTCAAGTTTGGTTGAAGCTTCAGGGGAGCGCCTGACTTTGGCAGGATGCGGCGTTGTCGCGATGCAACGAGATGCGCGGGACTCGAGATTTCACCCGGGCACATTCAATCGGGGCCACGGGCAGGCCCTTGCATGGTGGACAACCGCAGCTTCCCAGCTTCCCCCATGATATTCCCGAAGACAGCCGAATCGAGCGGATCCAAAACAAGGGCGCGACGCATTGTATCGCGGGGATATATCGCCGGCCGGAGAGCATTATGATGATTCGAGTACAAAAGAGCAGGGCAGCCGCTAACGCGCGGGGAGCAGAGGTAGGCCGTGAGAGTTCGGTTGTCGACATCCAGGCATGCATAGCCGAACTGAGAAGCTTGCCGCGCGAGAAGCTCGCGGATGCGGTGTTCATGCTCTCGATGAATGCAAGACGGCAGGGCGAGTTGATCCGACAGGCGATCGAGAAGCGCGCCGAGGTCGACTTGGACTTTGATCCGCCGGCGAATGCGGATTTGGCGACCTATCTCGCCAATGATGCGGTCTCGACCTTACGCCACCACGTTGTTGACCTTCCGGACTTGCTGGACTTCTTGGTTCAGCAAGCGCCTGACGTCTGCTTCACCGTCCATCGGGAGGAGGCCGTTTTGCTGCTCGCCGCAATCATTCGCGAACAGCGGCTCGAAGGAGTCCTTGAAGGCCTCAGGCTCGCCGGGCTGCTGAATGAGCCAGCGAAGGATCGTCATGCCGGGATCGGTTCGAACGCGGACTTGAGGGGAGCCGCCGACGGCGTGTGAGTGTTCAGGGCGCTTTGAGGACAGTCCCTGCAGAGGGTCAAAACCGCGTCGAAAGTCGCGGCGTAGTTCCTTTGTCCTCCGTTTGACGTTTATCCCGACGCGGAGCCGCTATGCACGCCCGGTCGCAGTCCCCGGCCGCGTCAAGCTCGGGTCTTTATAGTGAGCACAAGATCACAAGATCCGCAGTTCTGAGCTTTCTTGCTCAGTTGCAGCACGCGCGGTGCGCTGCTGGCGGATCACGGAACCGTTCGTTAACAGCCTAGCAAGGGAAATCACGGCAGAAGGCCAAGCAGCGGCGAGGCGGACGCCGCTTTTCCGCAGATGGCAGGCCTGCCGGGCGCAAGTTGATCCATGTTTACCTTAGCGTCCGGTTTGGCGCCACGTCCTCCCGACCATGCTCAAAGGAGTAAGATGGTCTCAAACTCTCGTAAGCGCGAACGGCGCAAGACACAAAGTCGCGAGCTCGGCAGGAACGATGCCATCTCGGCCCTGATTCTTGGAAACCAGGGACTCGCGGTTATGCCAAGACGCCGCCTTTTGAGTTCGAGAGAGAGCGGCATTCGCCTCAGAAGAATGATGGGGTTCTCCAGGGCCTGACAAGACAAGGGCGTGGCACGGAAACAACAATCAGATTCCGCCGGGTAGCCCAGGCGACCTCCAGCAGACCGGCGACCCACAAAATGCTCCAGGCCATGGCGACCCTCCGTTTATGGCAGGGTCGTGCCCGCGGCTGATGTAATGATGAGCTGCAGGCCGACCTTCGCCAGGGCTCGCGATTCGCTTCGATCAGGCAGCGGCCTAACTGCTCTCAAAGATCAGCTCTCCGACGTTGTTGGTTCAGCGAATTCACACGATCGACAAAGCAGAAAGCCGTCCGTTCCGTTCATGCGATCGGCAATGTTACGAAAAGTCGCCCCTTCGAAGAGATCCTTGTACCTGTCGCGCAGGAGGTTGCCCAAGACGTGTCGTCGGTCAAAATCCATGCAGCAGAAAGTAACATCGCCGTTTGGGAGAAGAACATTACGATATTGCCGTTCGTCAGGACATGTCAGTCTTCCAACGATTGGCTGTCGTGCTTCAACCATCTCAAGCTCGCCGCTGCCAGCCCTCCTGCGCGGCGGACGCAAGCGGACCAGCGCTTCGTCAGGAATGATGTCGACAAGTTCGGGATGAACCTCGCCCATGACTATGAAGAGCAGTGATGAAATGTCGGCGTCGACAAGTTGGCGCATCAAATCGACATAGTTGCGCCTGACGAGACCGCTATCCATGTACGTGCCGTCATCAACAACCTGCACCAGGAAAACGCCGAACTGCAGCGCACGTAAGCGTCTTAGATCCTGCCCATTCATTCCGGCCAGGGTTGTGAAAATCCGAATTCCATGGCCACGCGCGTAGGCATGCTCAACCATTTCGGTGCAAGCCGGATTGAGCCAAGGCTGCGAATACCCGGAAAAGCTGATGTCGACAGCTGCTGGTACGCTCCCCAGGCATCGCTTGAAATCTTGCAGAGAAAGATGCTTCACGTCGGATCTCGCTCTTTGCCGTTCAGCAAACCTGTCCTGCGAGCAATAAGAACACCCGACGACACAGCCCGTTGTCGTACTTATCTCCAAGACCCTGCCGCCAGCGACTGCAGAGCGCAGCTCCTGTAGCGTCATCGATTTGATATTATCCACTTCCGCGCTTCCCCGTTTGCAATAAGTGATCTTGAGGGTGACCGTCGAGCTGTATCCCTCATGCCAGTTCGCTCATGCATCATTTTCGTTCGTCGCCCATCAGCGCGACACGGCACCGCTGCAAGCGCGCTTGCGAAAGATGAAGAAAGCGCCACGGCTCTCTCCCGCCTAGTCCAGCAGGATCGGGCGCTGCCGTGTGCGCTTGCATCGATTGATTTGGTCTAACGTCTCGTTTACTTCAACAAGCATCACTCATGCCAGGCGGTGCTTTCCGTAAGTCGACACGTTCGCGATGAATGTCGTCCCAATTGCGGCAACCGAGGCGCAGCTCAGCGCGATCGATAGAGTACAATATGACCTTACGTACGATTCAAGCTCTTTCGGAAATGAGTTGAATTGCGGGTTTCTATGAAATGTGACGGCGTTGCCGCTGCCCCGAGCACCACGTCATCGTGATCGTGGTGGTCGGAATCCGCCGCGCGACGTTGGGATTGCGATTGCGAGTGCCCTCGGCCGCAGTCGACAACCGAAAATCTCCATCGTGCCTTCATGCAGCAAATCGAGAATTTCAACGGTCGAAAACGCAGTGAACATAGGAGTGAGCTGGCGCTATTTGCGCGACTTGGGCTAAATAGCCAACCTCGATTCCGACTGTGCTCAAGCGAAAAGATGGTCGCTATGGCCCGTGAATTACCGCATTCAGATTACACACTTGAAATCGATAGGCGACTCGAGACTGAATTAGCGACGGGAGACGGGACCAAAACTGGCGCGCGAGCTGAAGAAGCGGTTTCCCATGCTTCGAGTCAGAATCTATGACGCGCAAACCAAGACTCGAGAGGACGTCTAGCTAGGGCGATCGATCGCAGCCACCGACCTGCTGGCTTCATACCGACAAAATGGCGTTTGAGATCTACATCGAGGCCACCACGGCAAACCAGGCCGGCGGCGGCATTGGTAGTACAAGCTTGCCCACCCGAAAGAAGAACAACGCATTGGACGTATCTGCTCCGCATCTGTCGCGAGCCATCCGTCGATTTGCGATCGATTGGTTTCACGCGCCGGGAAGCGCTCTTGCATTCATCATCGACACTTGCCGGCTATGTGTGTGGCCTCAAGCGCGAAAATATCATGATCGGGGTGATGATCTCGTCATCGGGCTTGACCACAGGCTGTTCACAAATTCCGGGGAAGCAGAGTCCCTCGGTCTTCTCTTTCCAGCCTGTTACGCGGCGCATCGCTGCGGCATGTCCTCCAATCGCGGCCCGGAACCTAAATCGCATGGGAAAAGAGCGTTCTATAGCTGCTGCTCGGATGATCCGCTAGACAACGCGCTGTCGTCTCGACCCCACGGCGATTACTGTGGGGGCGCTTTTTGCGCTCCTGGGTATAGTGCTCTGATCTCACTGGTGGACCGAGTCGGACGCGACCTGCAACCAGACCGTTATGAGCGGCAGGATAGAGAATGCGATTGTTGATTTTGCTGCGGTTTCGTCTGCGTTCCATCGCGTTTGTTGCGTTCCCGTGAGGTCGTTTCTGGTGCGAAATTGGTGCGGTCACGCCTGCTCGTGCAGACGAGCCGTGATTGACTTCTATAGGACTCGTTTCAGATACTCGCTGAGTGGATCGACCTTGCCCTCTCAAGGCTGAAACAGGGGTTCGATTCCCCTAGGGAGCGCCATCAAATCAAATAGTTAGCGTACTGACAGAACTGGGTGTCCAGTTTGTGTCTCGCTGAATTTGCAATTCTCGTATTCAACGCACGCGTCCGGCAAAATTGTTGGATGATCTTGGCTGCGCAATGGTGGAGAACCTCGGTCAGATCGAGGCGTCCAGCAGTGATCACGCCGTCTCTTGCCTCTGCTGCCCCCATGCAGTCTTTTGCGGTCGGTCAGGAGTCAATATCCGGCGCCGATATTCTTTCGTTCGCGGATCGGTATTAGAGCAGCCGGATGACGAACGAGAGATGATCGCGGTCGTGAAGTATTGACCGAGCCCAAGCATCACGGCGCAGGCCTTATCGGCGTTCTGAAAACTTCTCGAAAGTATCCATCAATTCGGGCTCGGCGCTCGGCTGGTAGCGGTATTCCTTCGCAAGATGCAGCAACGTGAGAGTCAAATCATATCGGTTCGACCTAACCGAAATCTCCTCCGTCACCTCGGGGAACCATACTCCCGGAGGATGGGTGCCGATCGCACGGCCAGCCCCGTCGAATTGTTCACGAACGGCTAGACTCCCCGCTGGAAGCATAAATGTCTGCTTGGCGGTGCGAATAAACCGCCCTGACCTAAATGCCGCATCGCTCGCCTTTGACCAAATGGCTCCGCCATCGCGCGAAACGACCAGGATTGCGCGGCGCTCGGTGTATTCAAGCCATCGCATGATAGCAGCAACGAGTGAAACTCCGTAGCGCTCGGCGCACGCACTCAATTCATCTACGCCCGGCTTGTCGGTCGATGACACCCGCTTTCTGAAATCGTCGAACGGCATGAGCAAATACGCGGCAAACTCGTCGGCTTCCTTCTCGATGCCAATGCCGGCGCGCTGGATGACGACTTTGTCGTCACACTCGATCCCGTCGGGCAGCAAATGCCTATGAGCCAAGTAGTGGCCGAATTCGTGCCCCGTCGTAAATCTTATACGTCCTGGGGATACGTTTGCATTGTTGTAGATTATGGCCCATCCGTCGCGCGGCTCGCCCAGCGGATATAAGGCGCCCTCAAATCCGGGGAGGTTACCCCCCTTGATGGCCTTGAGAGGATCCTTTGGAAAGCGGCTTGCCGACACCTCCATCGCAAGTTTTTCGACGTCGACCGGAAATCGCTCGTCGCCGAGAACTGCGCGCAGCAAGTGGGTCAATTCGGTTGCCCACTTTTTATGACCGATGACCGCGCCGACGTCAGTCATTTCTTGATCATCAGATCCAACATCTGCCTGACTTTATCCTTGGTTGCGGGATCCACCGTCCGGTATTTGCGATAGAAGGCGAGATCCTGTGCGGTCTCCTTCTTCTGATCCTTTTCATCCATCAGATAATCGCTGGTCACGCCAAGTGCCGCAGCAATCCTTGCTATTTTTTCCGCCGATGGTCTTGGCGGATTCTTGTTCTCGAGCTCCCAAATGTAGCTCTTCGACGACTCAGTCTTGTCGGCCAGTTGGTCGAGCGTGAGCCCATTTTCCTTCCGGAGAGCTCGGATCTTTTCTCCGAACGTTTGCGCCATCTCATTTTTCTCCAAGCGATTCAACGAATTAAATAAGTTCAGAGTAGCGATACCAAAACTGCTTGACAATGGAAACCCGCGTTCCATGTTCGGAGTAGGCATACTTTGTGTGCCATTTTTCTAATCGTGTTTTTTTGGGCAGGATTATTTGGGTCATGAGTGACGGCATCGATACCGCGGTTGCGCCGCAGCCGCCTGCGGCGGGTCTCGCTGGCAGGAAGATCGGGCTCGCGCTGTCCGGCGGAGGAGTGCGTGCCGCAGTCTTCCATTTGGGAGTAATCAAGCGCCTCGCCGAAGAAGGGCTTCTCGAGGAGGTCTCGACCGTGTCAACGGTATCCGGCGGCAGCCTGGTGATCGCTGCGGTCATTTCGCACTCGGGAATGTCGTGGCCATCATCGCGGCGCTACCTTCAGAACATCTATCCGGAACTGCGCCGCCGCATGACAGCGGCCGATCTGTTCAGTTTCAAGGCAATAGGCTGGAGCGGCGTCGTCGAATTCAATGCTCGCCTATTCATGGACCGTGCCGCGGTGCTGTCAACGCTCCTTGAGAGGCAGTGGGGCATCCGCGGGCGGCTCGGCGACCTTCCGGACCATCCGCGTTGGCTGATCAACGCCACCTGCTTGGAGATCGGAAAGAACTGGCGCTTCGCCAAGCGCGAAATGGGCGACTGGACTTTCGGCCGGAATTACGCGCCGGACGTGCCCTTGAGCATGGCCGCGGCAGCTTCAGCTGCGGTCCCGTACGCAATCGGCGCGCTGACGCTCCGGTTACCACCCGGAGGTTGGTGGGAAACCGATCCGGCGACCGGCAAGCAGATCAAAATGCGGCCGCCACCGGCGACTTCGGTGCGCCTTTGGGACGGTGGTGCCTACGACAACATGGGCCTTGAGGCGATCTCTAAGCCGGGCTGTGGCCTAAAAGATTGCGACTTTCTGATCTGCAGCGATGCCTCGGGGCCGCTGCGGCCACCGGGCAGATCGCCGCTCGCAGCGCTGTTCAGGGGAATTCTAGCCAAGCCCCGGTTGTTCGACATCGCCGGCGACCAGATCCGCGCGCTCCGCAGCAGGATGCTCATCGCGGATATCGCGTCCGGCAACGTCAGCGGCGTCTTGCTGCGCATGGGCAATTCGGTGCGCAGCGTCGACATCAAGTCGGACCGAGCACGCCCGGTCGGGTTCTACGACGAGTTCCAGTCCGACGAGCAGGAAGTGACGGCCCTGCAATATCCGACCGACCTCAAGGCGCTCTCCGAAACGCAGTTCGACGCTCTTGGGCGGCACGGGTTCGAAGTCGCTGACGTGACCTTGACGACATATACCCCGGCGGGTTTCCCGCGATCGCTTCAGTGGGAGACCCGATCATGAAAAGTATCATCACCCGGTTCCGTGCCTATCACCTGGGTTGTCCCGGCTCTTCGTTCTCCTATTTCGCAGGCGGCCATTTCACCGTCATCGAAGGACGGCTCACCGACGAGAGCCGCCGCCAGCTTGAGCATGAAATGATGAACCGTTGCGGCGTTGAGCAGGCCGACCTTCTCCACATCACGAGTTGGGACGCGGATCACTGCAATAGGCACGAGCTTCTCGATTTGCTGAACCTGATCCAACCGCTGAGGATCGAGTGTCCCGGCTACGACCCCTATACCGACCACGGCGAAGGGTGTCTGGAGATCATCGCGGACTATCGAGACCGCCGTCGCAACACCAATCGGATTCCGGAAATCACACACATCACGCCGGCCTATATCAATGGGCTCGAGCGGGCCGAGAGTCAGGCTTTCCGCAACACGTTGTACAACCCCTATCACATCGGTGATTGCGCCAACGACAACTCGACGGTGAAGCATTTCCGCAAAGGCAGTTTCAACGTCCTGAGCCTCGGCGACGTCGAGTCGCCGATGATCGGCGCGCGGCTTCGCCGGTCACCGGTCCTGACGACGGAAACGGACGTCATGATCCTGGCCCACCATGGTGCCGACAACGGCTTCACCACCAAAAAATTCCTTACCCATCTGGGGCCCAGTCTGGCGATCTGCTCGGCCGACTACGACAACCAGTATGACCATCCACGCGAAGAGATCCGGGAACTGCTGCACGAGCAAGGCATCCGGCTCATGACCACCAAGACCGGCGACGTGATCGTCCGTTCCACCGGCGACCACACCGGCGCGTACCAGGCCATCAACCTGATCGAAAAATCGGGCAAGGAATCGTCCCGAGTCGACTTCGTGTCGAAGAAGAGCGGAATTCTCGACGCCAACGGCGACACGTTGCGGCAGCGCTACGGTCTGCACAAGTCGTATCCCCGGTAGGAGCAGGACATCATGGCAAAGAACATACTAATCTTCTCAGACGGCACCGGACAGGTCGGTGGTCTTCGCCCGGACGAGCGCCGCAGCAACATCTACAAGCTCTACCGGGCAACACGTTGCGGACCGGACTCCGACATCGACCCGGCCGACCAGGTCACCTTCTATGACGCAGGGCTCGGGTCGATGCCGCCGGAGGGCGCCTTTTTCGTCGTCCGCGCCTACCGCTGGCTGCACAACTTGTTCAGCCTCGCTACAGGGCTCGGAATCACCACCAACATCATCGACTGCTACTGCGCGATCCTGAGCATGTGGGAGCCTGGCGACAGGATCTTCGTGTTCGGATTTTCTAGGGGCGCCTACACGGTCCGGTGCCTCGCGGCGGTGCTGTCGATGTGCGGCGTACCGACCACCATGGCGGACGGTAAGACGCCGCTGCGGCGCGATGCGAAATCCATCAAGAAGATTGCAAACGAGGCCGTCAAGAACGTCTACCAGCACGTCAGTTCGCCGGCCGACGAAAAATACGTCGGCCAGCGCAAGGCCATCGCGCTCCGCTTCCGCCGGAAATACAACTCAGATGTTGCCGGCATTCCGAACGTCAACCCGTACTTCATCGGCGTGTTCGACACCGTCGCATCGCTCGGAAGCTACCGGCTGTCGGCGGCCATGGTGGCCGGCGCTGCGGCGCTCCTGCTGCTCGGAAGCTGGGCCCTGTCTATGTTCGCGCTGACGTTCTGGACGTGGATGCTGGTGTTGGGAGGGCTCGCCGTTGCCGTCGCCGGCATTTGGTATGTCGTTTCCCACCTGCGCTATGCCACCGGCCTCGAAGGCTACACATTTTGGGAAACGCTGCACTTCACCTCGCCGAAGATGAGGTTCTACGACCCGCACCTGGACAATGAGGTGCGGTATGCCCGCCACGCCTTGTCGCTCGACGAGAACCGTAACGATTTCGCCATCGTGAAATGGGGCAGCAAGAGCAACAAAGGTCCGCCGCGCAAGGACAGCGATCCGGACTGGCTGCAACAGGTCTGGTTCGCCGGTAACCATTCGGACGTTGGTGGTAGCTATCTGGAAAACGAATCCCGGCTCTCCGATATTTCGCTGAAATGGATGGTGCACGCGGCGACCGCGCTTCCGGACGAGACCGGACCGGACGGCGCCGGCATCAAGGTCAACCCGCTCCTGCTGCAGCTTCGGCCGGATGCACTGGGACCCCAGCACGACGAGCGCGAACCCGGCTTCTGGGGCGTCCGATGGCCGAAGGGGCTGCGTCACGTCGATCCGGAGGCGATCCTGCATTCATCCGTCTACGCAAGGGCGGCCGCCGCGCGCGTCCCGCATTTCTACTCCACCGAGGAGTACTCGCCCGAGAACCTCGCGGACCACATCAAGTTTCAGAAGGCTAAAGCCGACCGAAACGCACCGCCGCCACAGGCTGCGGTCGATCAGCCTTCCTTGTGAGACGCTAGGTGATCGAGATTGCGGACATGCGGTCCGCCGGAACATCGTGCTGGGAGTGGGTAAAGGGTCGGTGAGGACACCGGAATCCCTCGTTGATAGCAGTTAGCTAGATCGGTAGCCCGAGTTGCGGCTCTGCCTGATTGTCACCTTGTAGCGACGAGAGCGCGCCCCCCAGAAGACGCACCGGTTTGGAAAAGGGGATCTCATCCTGCAGTAAGGCGACCGAAAGGCGTTCCAACTCGCGCCGGCTAGAAACCGGAACAGGTACGGACCTGCTGCGCGTGATAATCTCGAAGTCGTTGAATTTCACCTTCAGGGTCACCGTTCGGCCCCGAGACCCCCTGTCGTCGCAATGCCGCCAGACCTTGTCGATTAAGGGCTGCAATTCTGAAAGCATGGCGTCGAGGTCAGATCGCTGGAGAACGTGTTCTCGGCGCCGACGGATTTCCGGATGCGGTCGGCGCGGACCTCACGATTGTCGATGCCTCTGGAGATCCAGTAGTAGTACGCGCCGGCCTTGCCGAAGTTTGCCTGCATGAATTCGAGCGACTGGTTACGCATGTCGAGACCGGTGTACAATCCGAGCGAGTTCATCTTAGCGTTGGTCGCTGGACCTATGCCGTGAAACTTGCCGACGGGGAGAGCTTCGACGAACGCCGGCCCCATCTCCGGCGTGATGACGTACTGGCCGTTCGGCTTGCGGAAGTCGGAGGCGACCTTCGCCAGAAATTTGTTATAGGATATCCCGGCGGAGGCGTTGAGGCCGGTCTCCTGTTTGATCTTGGCACGGATCGCCAAGGCGACGTCCCGCGCCAGCGGAATGCCTTGAAGATTTTCCGTGACGTCCAGATAGGCCTCGTCCAGCGACAGCGGCTCGATGATCGGGGTGTGCTCCGCGAAGATCTCACGAATCTGCTGGGATACCGCCTTGTAGACCTCGAAGCGCGGCTTCACGAAGATCAGATCTGGACACTGCCGCTTGGCGGTTACCGACGGCATGGCCGAGCGCACCCCGAACTTCCTAGCTTCATAGCTGGCTGCCGCCACGACGCCCCGCTCCTGAGATCCGCCGACGGCGACCGGCTTGCCGCGGAGATCCGGATTGTCTCGTTGTTCGACGGACGCGTAGAAGGCGTCCATGTCGACGTGGATGATCTTTCGCTGGCGGCCCGGGGGAACTGCCTGGTCGTCCTCGTACTCGATGGTCACGTTGTCTGTCCGGGCGGGTCTTCCTTGACGCCGCGGGCGACGATTTTGAGCGACCCGTCCGAAAGCGGCCGTTGCAGCTTCAAGACCTCGTCCGGAGGAGCCGTCATCCAGGTCTCGATCTCGTCCGGAGTCGTCAGGATTACAGGCATCGCCTTGGGGTGGATGGCGCCGACCTCGGCATTCGGCTCAGTCGTGAGGAACGCGTAGAGGTCGTTGGTCGTCTCACCTTCCTTGACCTTCCGGACGGAGGTCCAGTTGGTCCATATGCCGGCGAAGCAGGCGAGGGGACGCGTCTCATCGAGCGCGAACCATATATCGCCGCCCTCGGGCTTGTTGAACTCGCTGAAAGAATTGAACGGGACGACGCAACGGTTTTCCGCTCCCAGCCATCTCCTCCAGTGCTTGCTCTTCACGTTGCGGATGTTGGTTGTTCCGCCGTCCGGCTCCATTCGAAGCAATTCCTTGAAATCGACCGACTTGCCTTTGGCCTCAAGTTTCGCGGCGCGCTTCTTGGTCGCCTCCATGAGCGCGTGCTGCGACGACGGCATCCCCCATCGCGCAGTGACAAGCTCGCGTCCGTCGGCGCCGTTGCGCACGATCGGCGCCTTGTAGTCCGGGAACACGCCCGGCATCGGTGCCAGATTGCCAACGTATCGGTTCACGACGCGAAACAGCGCGGTTATGGCAGCCTGGTTGGTGGTGATCGAATAGAGGTTGCACATCTTTGAGCTTGTGGCGGGAAGTCTCATCCCTGTTTCGCGCGGAGCGGATGGAATCCCTTATGGTTTGAGTGGAGACGCCGCTTCGACGATTTCCGCCAGCTTCTCGCCTGGGCGGCTGCGCCTCGGCGGCGGCGGTTCATGTTTCGCGCAGTCGGCAACCATCTTGGCGAAGGGAACGATGTCGCCGTCGCTGCTGGCATTTTCGAGAGCTTGCATGTACTCGACCCGCCGATCGACCGGAATGATCGTCCAAGGAATGCCGCCCGATGCCAGCATCGTGTTCATGATAAAACGGCCCGATCTGCCGTTTCCGTCCGGCAGCGGATGGATAAACGTGAAGAGAAAATGCCCGAGTATCGCGCGGACGCGCGGGTCTTTCTCCTGCTTCAGGCAGTCGAAGAACGCTTCCATCGCATCGGGTACCGACTCCCAGTTCACGGGAGTGTGCCGAGAGCCTCGGATATGGAGGAAATGCTGGCGGTATCCGGCCATGTTCTCTGGCTTGGCGATGCCGGCGGCGAGCGAAGGCTGGAACAGCGCGCGGTACCAATTGAGGTGCTCCGCCTCGACGACTTCTGCCGATTGCTCTCCCTTGAGAATGCGGTCGACGGCTTTGCGGACTTCTTGAAATGCATCCCAATATCCTTTGGCCGCCAACGCATTCTTCTGTTCGCGATCTTCCGGATCATCGTCGGGATTCCACTTTCCGCTTCTGACCTTCTCGATCAGATCTTCGGTGACCGTGTATCCCTCGATCGACAGGGAGTGGTAGGCGTCGGACGTGTAGATGTCGTCAACCGAGGCCATGTATGCGTCATGATCGTTGATCAGCCGCGGCTCGATGTCGAAGTTCTGCAGGACCTTGTCGCGCATCTCCGCCCACATGAGACGGACGCGGGTGGCGATCGGGGAGACCTGGCGCGCGCCCGTTAGTTGCATGGGCACCGGCCCCTTGAACGGATCGGCATCCTCGCGGACATCGTGTCCTGCGCGCTGCATTGTGGCGACGATTTCGTCCGCGACCCGGGTATTTCCGAGCGTCCGATAGGCGCCCGCGATACGTCCGGCTACCAGCGCATGCCCTCCGGCCAGGAGAACGCGCAGGATGACGGGGCTGCGGACTGCGCCGATCAGGGCGACGACGTCGTTCTTGTTGCTTTGCCAGAAGGCTGGTCCAGCCGAGCACAAGGCTTCCTCAGCCGGGAATGCCCGCATTCCAGCGACTTCGATCGGGGTGACGGCGAGCTTCGGGACCCTGAGCAGATAGAAGGAATTGTCGTGCGGTAGCTTGAGCAGTTGGTTGTTGGCGTCCGGGGCATGGATGATGATCTGCTGCGGGACGTTGAGGTTCTTGGCGTTCAGCAAGACGGAGACCTCAGGAGAAAGGACCCACGCTTTGGCGAAGCGGTCATCCAGGTAGGCTCTCGCGAACTCCCAGAACGACGAGTACCAAGAGGTGGTATCGCCCTGGCGGTCGGCCGGACGGGTGGTCATAACCCATCCTTTTATGATTTCAGTCAGAAAGCCGGCTTCGGTTAGGCGCTCGCGGTCCGTGCGGGACAAGTCAGTTGACTTGAACACCCGCCGAGAGGGGTCTCCAGATAATTTCTTGAGATTACTAAGAGAATCGGCCAGTTTTTGGTTCAGGCTCGGCATCTGGAACCTCCGGCTCCGGCGTTTGCGCGCACTAACTTTGGGTTGGGTGATTACACTACTTTTATGCTGTATGTTTACACTACTTTTATGTTGTGTTCAAACACTAGTATTATGTTGTGTAGTTACACTAGTATTACGCCGTGTAGCGACACTAGTATTATGATGCGCCTTCGCCCCTTTTGTGGCGGTCAGCTACCGCCACATTCCACGCATGCGCGCGCCGATATCCACCTTGGGTCCTTGGCTAGGAGCACGTGCGCCGGCAGGTACAACTGGCCAAGTCGTCCGCTCGAACAGATCCAGCAGCTTTTCTGGGATGAACCGTGTCCTCGAGGCGTAGAGGTGGCGGTCACCCAGCGAATGCTGACCGTGAACGAAGAAGCGCTGCGGCACGACCAGATGGAGGTCATCCTTTGCTCGGGTCATGGCGACGTAAAGCAGGCGGCGTTCCTCCTCGATCTCGGCCGAGGTCCCGGCACCGAGATCGGACGGCATGCAGCCGTCGACGACGTTCAGCAGATAGACCGACTTCCATTCCTGACCCTTGGCGGAGTGGATCGTCGACAGGATCAGATAGTCCTCATCGAGCAGCGGCACGCCGGCCTGATCGCTAGTCGCGTCGGGCGGATCCAGCGTGAGTTCAGTTAGGAAGCGTTCTCGGGAAGGATATCCGGAGGCGATCTGCTCGAGCTGGAGCAAGTCGCCCGCCGTGTTTCGGCGTCTTCATGGATGCGGTCGAGATGCGGTTCGTACCAGAGGCGGGCACGCTCGAGATCGACGGGCCACTCGGAATAATGGAGATTGCCCAACGCTTCGACGAAGCCCTTCCAGTCGTCGCCCGTGCGCGGTGGCGTCGGTATGTCCGCGAGCGCTGTGATCGGATCGGAGGCTTGCGCCATGTGGTCAAGCACACGCTGCGCGGTGGCTGAGCCGATGCCAGGCAGCAAATGCAGCAGACGAAACCCGGCCACACGATCGCGCGGATTCTCGACGAACCGCAGCAATGCCAGCATGTCCTTGATGTGAGCGGCATCGAGAAACTTCAGTCCGCCGAACTTTACGAACGGGATGTTCCGACGCGTTAATTCGATCTCAAGCGGACCGCTGTGGCTGGATGTCCGGAACAGAACAGCCTGCTCTTTGAGGAGCGTTCCGGACTCGCGGTTCTCGAGAGTGCGTTCGACGATGAAGTGCGCCTGGTCAGCCTCGTCACGTACGGTGACGAGCTGCGGTTTCGCTGCCGAGGTGCGTTCGGTCCATAGGTTCTTGGTGAAGCGTTCCTTGGCAAGGTCGATAACGCCATTGGCGGCGGCAAGGATCGGCTGCGTCGACCGATAATTGCGGTCGAGCGTGATGATGTTGGCGGGCGGCGAAAATTGTGCAGGAAAGTCGAGGATGTTGCGCACGGTCGCGGCGCGGAACGAGTAGATCGATTGAGCGTCGTCGCCGACGACCGTCAGCCCCCGGCCTCCGGGCTTCAACGCGAGCAGGATCGAGGACTGCAGGCGGTTGGTGTCCTGATACTCGTCGACCAAGACGTGATCAAAGCGGCCGCCGATGTCGTCAGCCAAGGCAGCGTCGCCGACCGTCTGCGCCCAGTAGAGAAGGAGGTCATCGTAATCCAGCACGTTCTGCTTCTGCTTGGCTTCAACATAAGCCGCGAACAGTTCCTTGAGCTCTGCGGCCCACCCGGAACACCATGGATACCAAGCGCCGATTACCTGCTCGATCGGCATCTCGGCGTTGACGCAGCGCGAGTAGATCGAGAGGCACGTCCCTTTGGTAGGGAAGCGGCTCTCGGTCTTCGAGAAGCCTCTCTCATGCCTGACGAGGTTCATCAGGTCTGCAGAGTCTTCGCGGTCGTGAATCGTAAAGGCGGGATCCAGGCCGATCTGTTCGGCATACTCGCGCAGCAGCCGGGCGCCAATGCCGTGGTAGGTGCCGGCCCAGGTGAGCGCGTCGGTCATGATCCCAGCGTTCTCGCCCAGTACCTTGCGGGCGATCCGTTCGACCCGCCTTGTCATCTCGGCGGCGGCGCGCCGGGAAAACGTCATCAACAGGATTCGGCGCGGATCGGCGCCCTGAACGATCAGATGGGCGACCCGATGGGCGAGGGTGTTGGTCTTTCCCGAACCTGCTCCCGCAATGACTAGCAGCGGCGCAGCGGCCAGTCCTCCGGCGGCGCCGTGCTCGACCGCACTTAAGCCGCCATGGACCCGGCGATAATGTCGTTGCGATCGATGTCGCGGTCGGCGGCGAAGTCATAAAGGCGGCCGATACGCTGACCATCCCATCGGAAACGGTAATGGGCGCCTTGCACGCCACGGTCCACCAAAACCTCGTTGGTGAAAACACAGATGAATTCACTGCCTGGCAGTTCGGTCATCTTGAAGAGGACGCCGTGAACGCCATCCTCATATAGCTGCCGCCCCATCATCCACCTTGCGGTTTGCGATGTGTCGGCCGGCAGTCCGCGAAGATCGACGAAATTCCCGACGACCCTGTTCGTGATCATCCTCATGTCGATGCCGCAGGCCGGTTCGTCGGTACGGGAAAGGAATTCCTCGCGCCGGAGGATTGCCCGGGCAAGAGCGCCGCGCTCTTCGGCGGCAAGCTCGAGGACCGAATAAGGAGGCGGAAGCGAATACGTGCCCTCCGGCATGGGATAGGCGAACGGCGCGTGATTCCAGTTCTGAAGCCTCGGCGAATTTGAATCGGCGGAAATGTCGCCGCCGGTGATGCGGGCCTTGGCAGCAAGACGCGGGTTGGTGATCGTCTCGATCTCGGCGGCAACCGCCTGCATCTCGCGAGAACCGAATTTCTCGTAGATGTCGATGGTCGGCCATTTCGAGGGAATCAACCGCCGATACTGGCCGTCGACTGAGATTTGCGGATACGCCAAACTTAGCCTCCGCGCTGGGCATCGACGTACTGTCGTACCCTGATGATGTCGCTCAGATTGCCGGTGAGCATGATGTCGAGGGCAGATGCCCCCTCGAAGAACCGGTTTGGCTGGCGGATCCAGCGTACGGCGGCTTCCGGCGAATCGAGCAGGATGCCGAGAGCCTTGTAGACGGATCCCAGATGCGAAATCCGCTCGAGGGTATCCGCAGAAACGTCGCCGCCGTCCTTGCGCCAACGGAAGTAGGTCGAGCGGCCAGGCGATCCCAGCAACTTGATCTGTTGATCAGTGCTCAAATCCCAGATCTCCGCAAGTTTGAAGAAGAAATCGAGTGTTGATGGGCGTGGTCCTTGTGGCTGCTGTGCTGTCTCTGTCCGGTTGCTGATGTCCATAGGGCTCCTCGGTTTGTGCCAAATGGGACTTGATTTACAATTTTAGTCCCATTAAATATAGTCCCAATACGGACTGATTCGGAATCATCGGTCTCTTCCGGGATTTCGTCAAGCCAAACGACGCCTGTCCGGGCGCATGAGACGGAGAAGACGCATGGATACGGTGTTGAAGATCCCCGGCGGCGAAATGGCCCAGCGGGCCCGCTCGTTCAAAGCCGAGGTCGGTGACGACCAATTCGAGTTCCACACGGTGGCGTTCGACGACGCCAAGGTCACCGGGGCCGAAGTCTGCATGGCTGCCGGCAAGCACCCGGTCGAGGATTACGTCGTGCTGCGGCACCTCGCGACCTGTGAACTGGAAACGCTCCGCCCCACCGAGACCTCCGACCTCGACAAGAACAACGTCGGCCGTTTCTTCGTCATCAAGGGCGGCGACATCCACCGCTTTTTCGTCGAGGGCCTGGCGATGGAATGGCCGCTTGCGAAGCTGCTCGCCTCGCAGATCAAGTTCCTCGCCGGCGCCGGCGACGATCAGTCCCTGTCGCTCGAGCGTCCCGGCGTCGACCAGGTCTTCGATGATGACGACGTCGTCGACATCGGCGGTGGCGGTGCCGAACGCTTCAAGCTACGGCACCGCAAGAAGACGGTGACGGTGATCTACGGTGGCGATGCCGAGTTCGAACTCGAGCGCCGCGTCTACACCACCGAGGAACTGATGACGGTGTTCGGCGTTCCTGCCGGCTACAAGTTGGACTTCATCGGTGCCGACGGCGTCTTCCGCGAGATGGCGCCGGGCGAACGCCTCAAGGTCAAGGACGGCATGGAGTTCGCCTCCCATCCGCCGGTGGGACAGTCTTCGTGACCGCTGAACTCCAACTCGCGGCACTGCGGCGGATCAACCGCCGCGCCGAAATCTGGGACGAGGGGGGACAGCCCCTCGTCTACCTGCCGAGCATGCCGGTACAGCACAATGGGGGAAAAGTGACCGTCGATGGTCTGCTCTGTCCCCGCAACCACGCCAGCTACACCACGCGGCTGTTCCTGTCGCAGGCCTTTCCGAACCGCGGCCAGAATTGGACCGCGCACCAGATCATGGGCCGCGCCTGGCACACGATGTCGTTCAACAACGTGCCGGCAGCGCTGCCGTGGTCCGAGATCCTCGCCATCCACTTGGGACAGCTCCAATGAAAGTAGCACTTAAAATCACCGGTTCGCTGCTGGATCTGGTCCGGCGCGACCTCGCTCGGCTCCACTTTTTCGCACACGAGCGCGTCGGCTTCTTGACCGCAGGTGCGGCCGCGGTGCCGGGCGGCCTGATGCTGCTGGTTCGCGAATACATGCCGGTTGCCGACGAGGACTACGAGGTCGATCCCAAGGTCGGCGCACGGATCGGCTCCAACGCAATGCGCAAGGCTGCGCAGGCGGCCTATCGACCAGCCGCGGCCCTTCTGCATGTCCATACCCACGGCGGTCGCGGCCTTCCCGGATTCAGCGGGGTGGACCTCGAGAGCGGCAACAAATTCGTGCCGGGGTTCTTCCATTCATGCCCGAAGATGCCGCACGGGCTGCTGGTGCTGAGCAACAACGGCGCGACCGGCCTTCTCTGGCTCGAGGCCGGCAAACCTTCCGTGTCGATCGATCGCTTCATCCGCATCGATCAGCCGATCGTCGAGCAATGGAGTGCGAAATATGAGCTGGCTTGATCGTCAGAGCTTTCTCGGCGCCAACAGCGAGCAGCGGCTGGCCGAGATGACCGTCGGCCTGGTTGGGCTCGGTGGTGGCAATTCGCACGTCGCCCAGCAGCTTGCGCACGCCGGAGTCGGCCACTTCGTGCTGGCGGACGGGGACCACATCTCGCTGACCAACCACAACAGACTGATCGGGGGCACCTGGTGGTACGTGTTGAAGCGGACCGCAAAGGTCGCGATCATGAAAAGGATGATCCTTGCGATCAATCCGAAGGCCCGCGTCGAGATTCATTGCAAGCAGTGGCAGCTTGCGGGCGATGCGCTGAAGCGCTGCGAGGTCATCGTGGGCGGTCTCGACAACGTGCGCGGCAAGGACGAACTTGATGCCTTCTGCCGACGCTTCCTGATACCGTACATCGATCAGGGAATGGACGTGCACAAATTGGGCGGCGGCCACGGCCACCTGGTCGCGGGCCAGGTGGTGCTGTCCGAGCCCGGCAGCCCGTGCCTGCGCTGCATGGGAATCGTCACCGATGCGGCGCTGGCAGAAGAGTCCCGTAAGTATGGTGCCGCCGGCGGACGACCGCAGGTGGTGTGGTCGAACGGTGTGCTCGCGTCGCTGGCGGTCGGGCTGGTCGTGCAGATGGTGACGCCCTGGAGTCGACGGGCCAGGCCAGGCGCCTATCTCTCGTACGACGGCAATTCCGGCTTGGTCACCGAGACCGAACGATTTCGGCGCTGGTCGGCTTCCTGCACGCATTACCCGAGTGCGGCCGTCGGCGACATGACCTTTGACATCCGCAAGCTCATGGCCAGCGACCGGCAGGGCTACCGATGGGTGGAGCGGATCATGCGCTCGGTCCGCAAGTGGACGAGCACCGTTATCTGAGCGAGCGATGCGTACGCCGGGACTGCGTCTGCCAATTTCTTGGGCAAGACGCATCTCGGCGCTCCATCATTCGGCCGCGTCAGATATCTCAAGGAGCGGAAGATCCAGGCTGGGGATCTCGGGCATCGCCTTGCCGGCGATCGCCTGCAGGTCCCCGACCATTCCGACGGTCGACTCGACGACGGAGAGTATTTGCGTTTCGCGCTTCGCCCATTGTCGGTTCATGAACTTGCGTTCCTTATCGAGGTCGTCCCGCATGTCGTTGAACTTATCGATGACGGCATCGACGCGCTGCTTGAATTTCGTACCCGTCAGATAGTTGTAGACCTGCTCCATCTTGGTCTGCTGTCCTTGCTGGACCAGCCTCGTGTTAGACACGGCGATTAGCGCCTGCCTCAGCGATACCGCGACGGGAAGGGCGCAACGGGGATGAGCGACCCACACTCCGTCGACAAGATCGAAATACTCGACGTTTTTGGGAAGGGCGTGAGAGACGCGCGACATCGGCGCTGCAACGGCGCTGGTCCTCGCGCAGTTTGGCGAGCCAACCATCGCTCCAGTTTTTGGTACGTTCGGTTTCCCAAAGAATGATGCCGGCCGGCTGCCCGCCGGCGCCATTGACCTGCTGTACCACATCAGCACCGAACTCTCCCTTGGCGACCGGTTCGATTATGTCGGTCGGGAACCTGCCGCGAAGGATCTCCTCAAGTTCCAGTCGAACACCTCGCCTTGCGTCTGCTGGGAGCCCTGTTCGGCCTTGCGCTTGAGCTCCTCGATGGTTCGGGTCATGGATTGGATCGTGTGGTCCTTTTCCGAAATCCGCAGCTTGGCCGCATCATCGGCGTCTTGCCGGGCCTTGATCCGGACGCCCTCGACGGAGGATTGCACCCGCTTTTCCACGGTTAGGTCGATTTCCCGCTTTTCGTCATCGAGTTCGCGCTGTTTTCGCAATACGTCGGCCTGCGCCTTCTGGGCCTCGGCGAGCTTGACGTTGTTGGCCTCGAGCGTTCTGCGAAGTTCGGCGGCTTCGGCGGACTTCGCCTGGAGTTCGATGGCTGCTGCCTCCCGCGCCTTCTTCGCCTCGGCTGCAACCAAATGATTCCGCTCAACGGCGAGCCGTTGCTTTATTTGGTCCTCGACCTGATCGCGCGCCTTTGCGAGATCGTCCCGCTCCTTGACCAGCACTTCGTTCTTGCGGGCGATCTCCGCGTCCTTATGCGCCATCTGCTCCTGAAAGCGCCGGCGATTCTCCTCCAGCAGGGGGGCCGCTAATGACTCGGTCAGCCTTATGTCGTGACTGCAGTTGGGGCATCGAACCACCGGTTCGTGCGCCTCTGTTACCGTGGCTGTGAAGGTCATGATTCCCCCGTCGTTCGATCCGTTGCGGGATTAGACCCGGTATGGGCTGCTTCGCCATTTCTGCGACGCGGCATGGAAGCGATGTCCACACCTCTATCCAGCTCGGCGGCGCGCTCGTTCGCTTCGCTGCGGATCCCGCCGTATCATCTCACTCAGCATGAGAACATATAGGGAACATATATTCAATGGCTAGAACTTGAGCGACGGTCGAGCGGAGGCGCAACCCATTGATTTGCTACCAAAAGTTTTGTGTTCATTAGGGCAGGAGACGCCTTGGCGGACCTCGGAGAATGCCTAGCTTGTCAGGTACTGCCCGCCCGTTAATCAGCTTGAGATGAAAAGTCGGGATTCGTCCTCGTCGCCACGACGAGGGAGGGAGGTCTTGTGAGATACGTCATCGCGATATCCGGGCCGGTTGCGGTCGGTAAGTCGGCGCTTGCAGGCGAATTGGAACGGCGTTTCGGTGCCTATCGGATCTCGACGCGCACCTTGCTTATCGATGCCGGGACCAAAAACGAGCGCTCTGAACTGATTGAGGCCGGCAAGCGCCTGGACGTCCAGACCGGCGGCACGTGGGTTCGTGACGGCGTGGTCGACCATCTCGGTGTGCACGGCGAAAAGGAGATCGTCCTCGTCGACTCCGTCAGGACCGCCGACCAGGTCAAACACTTGAGAGAAACGTTCGGCGAGAAATTCGTGCATATGCATGTGACCGCGCCATACGAGGTTATCAAGCAGCGCTACGAAGATCGCGGTTCGGTCGCCGACACCGGCATGGAATACGATCAGGTTCGGGCCGATTCCACCGAAAGCGGGGTCTGGCTTCTCGGCCGCATCGCAGATCGCGTCGTGGAAAACTGGAGGTGCGAGCCGTCATCATTGCTGGCGCGCGCGGTCGTGGGATTGGGTCTTTTCCCGTCGGTCGCTGAACCGCTGGTCGATGTGATCATCAGTGGTCAATATGGCAGCGAGGGCAAGGGGCACGTTTGCGCCCACATTGCCAAGGGATACGGCGTTATGGTCCGTGTCGGCGGGCCAAATGCCGGTCATCAGGTGGCTTTTCCGCCGTACAACTATCGACAACTTCCGTCAGGTACGCAGTCAAACGACAGGGCGAAGATATTAATCGCCGCAGGTTCTACGATCCATCCTGAACGAATATTGAAGGAGATCAAGGAGTGCGGTCTGACGCCCGATCGGCTGGTCATCGACGAGCAGGCGATGGTGATCGAGGACTGGGACAGGGAATTCGAAGGTCAGGACGGTGGCTTGGGGGCGATCGGCTCGACCAAGCAGGGCGCCGGTGCAGCACTCGCGCGCAAGATTCTGAATCGCAGCGACAATCCGATGCTGGGGCCAAAGGTCCGGCTCGCCAAAAATCAAACTGACTTGGCTCCCTACGTGAAGCCCGTGCAGCGCGAGCTGGAGAATGCCTATGCAAACGGAACGCGGATCATGATCGAGGGCACGCAGGGAACGGGATTGAGCCTGCATCACGGACATTATCCGCATGTGACGGCGCGAGAGACGACCGCATCGGGTTGTCTGGCGGATGCCGGCGTGGCGCCCACACGGGTGCGAAGGATCGTCATGGTGGTCAGGAGATATCCCATCCGTGTCGGCGGCGCTTCGGGGCCGATGGGCATCGTGATCGACTTCGACAAGATCGCCGACCGTTCCGGCATCCCGGCCGCAGAGCTCAAGGAAAAGGAGATCGGATCGGTGTCGGGCAACCCCAGGAGGGTAGCCGAATTCGATTGGGAGCAGCTTAGACGCTCTGCCGTCATGAACGGCGCGACCGACATCGCGCTGTCGTTCTCCGACTACATCAGCGTCGAAAATCGCCAGGCTCGGCGCTTCGAGCAGCTCACGGACGAAACCAGGGCCTTCGTCGCCGACGTCGAACGCGTCGCCAACGCCCCCGTGTCGCTGATTTCGACTCGCTTCGAACGCTTTGGCGTCATCGACCGGAGGAACTGGCGTTGAAGGAAGAAGATCTGCTCCGCCATTATCCGCGTCTATGGCACATGGCCGAGGACGGCAGTTGGGATTCGATCCGCAAGCACGGTCTCCTTTCGACGTCGTCGCTGCTAGATCTCTACGGATACACCGGCAAAGCTCGGCGCGAACTCGAAGCTGCAAGACGGCCGGAATCGGTCCTGATCGCGTCCGATGGGTTGCCGCATGCAATCGTACGCGACCAGAAGCCGATGACGGCATCCGCTCTCGAAAAATGCCTGACCGACGGCACCACGCCGGCGGAATGGTTTAAGACGCTCAATTCACGCGTCTTCTTCTGGCTCTCGAAGGAAAAGCTCAGAGGGCTGCTGGACGCAAGAGCCTACCGGGACCGACCGCAGACCGTCTTGACGCTGGACACGGCGAGCCTGGTCGGCGCCAACCGGGAGCGCGTCAGATTGAGCCCGATCAACAGTGGCGCCACTATTTACAATCCGGCACCCCGGGGGCTCGATACATTTCTCCCGATATCGGACTTCCCGTTCGAGAAAAGGCGGAAAACGCGGACGCTCCAAAATACGATCGTCGAACTCACCGTTCTCGGAGGCGTGTCCGACATCAGGGATCACGCGATAGCTGTGCATTCGATCCACAATGGCAAGCACACCGAGCTTTGGCGCCGGAAGGGAACGAATTCCGCAGACGGTCCCTGAATTCAGCGCGTTAGCGCGGGGTTGTCGATCCGAGCCGGCCGCCGTGCCTTTCGCAGCAGGTCGGCGATGTGGCTGGTAAGTCCGATTTCACCCTCGATGCGGACCCCGACGTCGCCCGGAAGCTGATCGAGGAAGCCGCGCAAGGCTTCCAATCCCCTTGAAACTTTGAAGACCTCCCAACGGTGGGCGTCGCCCGGCACGATGGTGGATGCTGCACTGTCCGTCGCGCCTTTGTGTAACTGGACGATCCACGCTCGAGAGCCGTCGTGAACCCACTCGAACCGTACGGGACCCAGAGCCGCCTTCGCGTGTTCGTAGAGTCCGTGGACGTCGGCAGAAATAGAAGTCGGAATTTTCTCCGGTACCTTGCGACCGAGCATGAAATGGTCGCCTTCGCCGGCGGTACCCTCGATGACCACTTGACCGTTAGCGTCCGTGATCGCGGCACCCGAATAGGTCGCCGGGACGGCGGCTTGGCAGAGTACCGCCGGGATGGCGGTGCCTTGCGGATCCTCGATCGCAAGTAGCTTGAAAGGATCGGTCCAGCCTTTGACGGTCGTGTAACGGCCTGGTTCCTGCTCTCTCGGACACGTTCGGGTCCATACCTCGCGAGATGCGGTATCCTGGCCGAACGTGAAGGGCGCGACCCTTCTCGCGAAGCAGGTCGTGCGAGGGACGGGCAAACCTATCGCGTGGGCAACGAGAAGCCCGAACGTCTTGTCGCCGATGTGCTGGCTGAACCTGTTCGGCCACTTCATGGCTGGTCGCGCCGGCGCCGATTCCGTGCCTTCGTATTCCCACATCAGGGTATGCGTCCGGCGCCAGCCGCGGGGTTTCGGATGGATGCTGAACTCCAAGCGGCCGCGATCGGCCGCCACCGTTTCGGGTTCGAAGCCGAATACGATGCGGATGACCGCTCGCGCCAGGTCGGACGGCATGGACGCGGTGCCTTCCTTCTCGACGCATCGCGGAGTGTCGTCCGGAGCGAATTCCGCGACCCCTCCTTGGATTACGCCCGAAACGCCGCCATCGGAAATGTCCACCGTCTCGTTCGCGATGACGAACAAGCCTTCCGCCGACATCCGAGCGAGGAGGGATTGCGCTTCGTCGACATTCGCCAGGCCGTAGTGGAAATCCCTGCTGCGCGGACTATCCGGAGTGAAGCTGCGGAGGTTGATTGTGCCTTCAGGGCTGCGTTCGATGAGACTGACCAGTCCCCCACGAACGGAATCGAACGAATGGTTCGGCTCGTAACCCGCGACACGGCAGTACTGCTGTAGAGGAAGCGTCCCGCCGGGCGAATAACTTATGAACTGTGCAACGTTGCCGATCCTCGCGAGTTCATCGAGCGATTGGTCTTTTCTGAGCGACATTGTAAGACCTCGTCGCGAACATGATCGAGAACTAAACTAACGCGGGTGCTACAGGCGGGCGCCCGCTACGTCCAGCGCGCTGCGCGGATATCACCGCATTTCACCGGGCGGATCGAAGGCTATTGACTCTCGAACGCAAGGGATACAGCGCCTCGTAGCGCTCGAGCCAAGCCCGTTTCGCCTCTACCGGGGGCAAATTGCGGACGACGATGGGGGCCGGGACGACATCCTGTCCACGCAGCCAGTCGTCCGTTCCTCGAGGCATGATCTGGCGCTGTTCGGCGGCGAGCACGCGCAGGTCGGCCTGCTTCACCTCGCGAGGTATTGGTGTCTGAATGCCGAACCGGGAGAAGATCGCTCGCTCCACCTCGCCTTCGATCCGTTTGTACTCGGGAAGCATCTGCTTCAGCGGCCGCGTGATGTCGCCGAGAAAGGCCTCCGCCGCGTCGTGCATCAATGCTTCCAACTCAAAGCCGGTGGCCGTCTCGCTCACCAACAGGCTGTGTTCCGCAACCGAATAGAAGCCATTGCACTGTCCCGAATACCGGCAGATGTGCGCAAGCCCGTGCGCGATGTCCTCGATGGTGAAGGGGCTGGCGTGCGGCGCAGCGAAATCGAACCATGCTCCGCTTTGGAGCATGATCGACGGTCCAACATCTATCCTGACAGCAATCACCTTATTCGCTTCCCACGCCATAAAGCCCTCCGACTATAACCCGGAAATCCGGTGTTGTTCCATCGACCGCGTCTGCCACACACGCCTCTTTGAACAAGGTTGCAAAATCGTATATTCCAATTTATGCAGATTTGCATGAAATTAGCAAGCGAATCGAAGCGGGCGCTCGTGGGAGAGATACAAGCCCGGATGGAGGCTAGAAAGCTGGTAACCACGCAGTTTGCGCAATCTTGCGGGGTTGATCAAAGCCAAATCAGCAGGGTGCTGGCTGGCGACTTCAAAGGCGTAAGCCATAATGTAATGCAAATTTGCATACATCTGGGAATTGATCCCATGCGATTTTTCGTTCCTTCGCGCGAGGACGAGTTTGCCAAGAAGCGCATCATGGAAAGTGCGCTTGCGGTGTGGGACGGCACTCCAGAGGACGCCGATCTCCTGGTGTCAGTGTTGGGAGGCATGGCAGCAATGCGCAGTGCACGACGGAAGTGAGACGATAGCCAAGCCGTCGACGTCGCTACGCCAGGTGGATCAAGGGCGGACGGGGATCTCGGACTCTAACTCCGAAGACCAGGGGCACCAGAACGATTTGGGCAGGAAGCTTCCGCCTACCTCGTCGAGATGCTCTTCGACGTAGGTGACGTTGGCGTCGCAAACTTCAATCTGCATCTCGAACAGGCGAACCGTCTCGGGGATGAGATGGAACGACCATTCTGGATTATAGGTCGCCTTGTGCTGATCGATGACACCGGAAACGTGACGTTTGGCGTTCGATGGGTTGGCAAGTGCGGCCCGCAACTCGTCGATCCCCGCTTTGCCGCGGACCTCGAAAGCGAAGTGCTTCAGCTCCTTCTTGGGGGACATCTGACGGAATGTGAAGCGCGCGATCTCGGGCGAGGGCTGCTGAGCGTATGTTGCTCCACATGCGGCCAAGCCGGCCGCAACCATCAATAGCTTTGCCATCCTGTTAGCCATTGAGATGCCTCCCTAACGATCCTTGGCGCGTCTCGACTTCGCTTGAACCTCGAACAGCTGTTCGACCCGCACTTCCAGCGTCGTCGCGAGCGTTTCGAGAACAAGAAGAGTGGGGTTCGCGCGCCCATTCTCGATTCGACTGATGAAGCCCTGCTCGACGTCGATCTCGGCGGCCAGGACGTCCTGCGTCCATCCTTTTTCCTTCCTGATCCGCCGGACGTTCGCAGCCAGAGCCTTGGTGGCTACCGAATCCCGCGTTGGAAATCTCTTTTCGAATCCCGACCGTGCCATAGGGGCACGGTCGGGCAATACGTCGATTCTGGTCTATGTGATTTATCATATATTTACCCGCAAACCGCTAAGTTCGGGCGGTTCAGCAGGAGGATCAGCATGAATCTGTTCGAGGTTGAAGGTACGGTGACGGCGCTGGGTCAAAACGTTTTCGACAATAATGTCATGATCTACGCCTACATCGCGATAACCGACGTTTCGGGGCGGCGAACGTTGATCGAGAAGGTTGCCGTCTGCAACGACATCGGCGCTGTCCTCGAACTCGGGCAAAGCGGACATTTTTACGTGGACTGCTTGTTCAACAGCAACAACACATTGAGGTGCCAACTTTGGGGATTGAGAGCCGACGGACTCGCCGTCGTCGACCGCCACAATATCTGATCGCAGACCGGCTTCTTCAGGATCGCCTACGGGATCCTCACCATTCCGGTATTCGGCCTCGGCCTGATGCTGCTCTTCAGCGGTATCCGACTCCTGATGGGCAACTGCGACCGGCAGAAAGTCTTCCGAGGTGGAGAAAATGGTTTGCCGCCGCCGCTTCCGGCACAGGCAATTCGGATATGAAGTCAACAGTACCCGCTCTCGCTGCAACGCTACTGGCTGCCTCAAGTCCATCCGCGATCCGGAGAATTGACTTCTGTTCGTTCGACAATGTTGCAAGCGCTGGCGCCATCACCGGTGCCGCCTCCGTCCGAGCCCTTTCTTCCCTTCGGCTTTACCGCCTTCGCAGCCGGCCGAACCGGATCGTCGTCTGGGGTCCTCCGCTAGACATAGTATCCTCCATGGTCGCGCAAGCTGTGCATTAAGGATGACACGGCCGATCAGCGATTGTCCTCTAGGATAAGCCCCGGGAGCACTTGCAGGGGCCAACGCCTCCTGGTCCGCAGCCGTCGCAGGTGGGAAAAGAGGGGTGCGTCGCCACGCCATCCGCCGAGCATCGATTGGACCCTCAAATCGGGAGCAAGCGACACATCGCCTCTCGTCTCCGGCTCGAAGCAACTGTTGGACCTCGTAGATTCCCTAGGCGACACACCCCCAGCGATCCCTCATTCATCGGGGTAGGAGCGGCTGTGGGGGCTTCACATGACAGAAGAGAAGCCGCCGGACGATCGGAATGTTCGGCGGAAACCGGCGTTGCTTACCGTGCACGGCGCGAATTCGGACGGTGTTTGGCAGCGCGAATTGCAGATATTGATGACACCGCACTTCGACTGTCATCCGTACAAATATGGCGGGTACGAAGGTAAGTACGGCGTGGTGAGGGCTGTAATCTACCCTTGGTCGCCGGTGATTGCCCTCGTGATCGCGATCCTGAGCGTAGGTATATTCAAAATCGGCCTCGTCAAACTCAGCTGGCCTCTTTCCCTCCATGCGATCGCCCTAAGCTTCTGGGCGGTAGCCGCCGTAGCGGGAGTAGTGGCATCCGGCTTCCTTTACTCATATATGAAGCGATCTGCTACCGCAGAGGAACTCAGGGCTGACGTCGACGTCAGGGCATTGCGCCGGCCCCACGTCATCGCCCACAGTTTCGGCTCATATCTCATTGGACGAACGCTCGACAAGTTTCCGGACTTTCGAGTCGAGAACGTTGTTCTGGTTGGCGCGATACTGCCGCGTTCATTCCCTTGGTCGAGCATCCTGAGGGAACGAAAAAGCAGTATCCGCAAGGTTCGCAGTGAGTGTGGACTATCGGACAACGTGGTCCGGGCAATCGGACTCATACGACTATTCGTCCGAGATGTGGGAACCGCGGGAAACCGCGGATTTCTTGAAGGCGCAGACGTGCACTCCGTTCAGGGGCCCATGGAAACGTGCACACGATGCACCGCTGAAAATCAAGCCGTCGTCCATAACGTTCGTCTGCGCAACTTCGGGCATCGCGACCAGTTCTTGACCCGGAATCATGCGCGTTCGTTGTGGCTTCCCTTCCTTTGGAATTTGGAAGTGGAGGAGTTCATTTCGTTCGTCGACGATTGTGACCTAGCAGCCCAGCATCACGCGAACGGGCTTTATCGCGAAGCAGAGCTGTTGATCGATGCGATATGGGAGCGCACCTACTCCTGGACCGGCGGCCGCACCCTGGAGGCTTACGTAAGAAGTGAGATTGCCGCCCGGGTCAAGCATCTGCGGTGGAAGCCAACTGCACCATTGGTCTCGACGCTGGCGGAACAGGTAAAATTCGGTTTGCACAATATGGTGTCGGACGCGGACAGGGAGCATTTTTCCCAAAACAACCCGCTGAACGAACGAGTAGCCCGCTCCCTTCATCCGCACATTGCGATCGCCTCCTATATCGAACAGATCGTCGGCGAAAATGAGCTCTGATCGAAGGGAAGAGGTTCTTTCACAAGGTCTCAAACGGCTGGCGGCACAGCCTGCCGACGAGACCGCATGGCGCTCCGTCTACGACCGGTTGTGGCCATTCGTCACCGCGATAGCCTGGCGACGTCTCAGGGACAGGACCGCGGCGGAAGATGCGGCACAGGAGGTCTTTCTGCGACTTCTGAAGATGAAGCCGTTCGTCGAAATCAACGAGCCAGAAGAGTTCAAGGCGTACGTATGGCGGATGACAGTGAATGTGGCGAACGACATCGCCCGAAAAAATCAACATTCGGACCGTATCCAGGAGGCCGTGTCGAAATTTGGAAGGGCCGATGAATGGGTCCAACTCAATCCGGCCGATCAACGTCTGCTATTCGAAGAAGTGATGGGCCTTGCCCAAGAGGATCTTTCGAAGGACGAGAACGAAATCTTGAAGCGCCTCGTAGTCGGCCTCACAATTCGCGAAATAGCGGGCGAACTCGGGCTCGCATATTCCGCCACTGCCGTGAGGGTGCATCGAATTCGCCGCAAGCTAGATAAGCTATTGAAATCGTGAAGTAATTTAATTTTGTGGAATGCTGTAATAAACCGGCGCTCCAAGCGGTTTCTCTAAGTACCGGTTGGAGCAGTCCCTATGACGAGAATCGAAGAAGCCGAACCGGACGCCTTGGTGCGTCCCGAAGGAAAAACCCGCATGGAAGCCGTCCTCACGGCCCGCGCCAAGCGGCTGAACCTGCGACTTGATCAGCTTCGAGAGCATGATCATAAAGTATTGCGCGAATCGCAATACCCCACCCCGACGTGTCTCGATCCAAGTGAGGTCGATCGGTTCTTCACGGGCGATCTCACGGACGATCGTGCGTCTCACATAGAGACGTGCGCGATGTGTGCGGCGATGATCGAAGTGGCGGATCCTCCGGTTCGTTGGTTCGACGATGTGTTCGGCCATGCGATCAAAGACGCTGCGAGCGAACCCAAGCAGCCGCCTCCACGACCGCAGCACCCCGTGATGACAGCGACGCGCTATACCGCGCCCATTCTCGTGTTTCTCCTAATGATGTTGGTCGGTCTCGCGTTCACGAGTAAAAGCGACGTAATCCTGTTCGGATTGCTCAGGGACAAGATGCCCGCCGTAGCGGCTATCGTCCTAGGTATCGTAGCGTGCACCTTGCTGTTGACCTGGCTTCTCGCAACGGGTCTGCCATCTACAAGAGCGTGGTCGGGCCTCGTCATGGGCGGCATCTGCAGCCTCGTCGTCGGCATCGTACTGGCGCAGTCAATTTTCCATCTTGTCGAGGGATATGACGGAATTACTTCCGCCCAGTATCATCTGTTGGCGACCATCGCGGAAAATCCCACGAAACGAGGCTTCATAGAGCGGGTGGCTTTCGATAAGCAGCAAAAATCGGGAACCCTCGTAGCAACGACGGATAATGGATACTACAAGATATATTGGGAGTTACCTGCAGGGACACGTCGATATTTGGCGAAGGTCTACGAAGGCAAGCTGCAGTATCAGTCAAATGGAGACAGGAAGGTTCTGACGTCCAGCAGAGAACTTCCGGCGAGTCTTCCTCCACCTGACAACAAAATTGAGAACCTGCAGAACGTCATGGCTCTAGTGCCCGAAAAGACGAGCAATGCTGCTCGGATATTTCCGATCGAGAGCGCGGCGCGGTACTAGGCCTAGGTTCGACCTATTCGAAGGCATTCCCCTGATCGCTTGCCGGCGCAGGATCAAGCCTTCCGCCAGACACCCGAATAACTAGGCCTCGACCTGGGCGTCGGAGGTGAGGAGACCCTATGCGTGCCAGACCGATCGACACATCCGCGCCCGAGGCCAAAATGGCTGGTCAATCGACAGCGCCCGCGGCCCCCGGCGACAACTCGTCGTTTTGCGTTCAAGACGGCGATCGTCCCACCGGAATACCTTGCGCCCTATCTGATCCACCTACTGGCTGAATTCCGTGGTCGCTGCACTTGCGCATTGCGCGGGACGGATTGCAACGAGGCGTTTTGAGCATCCGCCGGCCTGCGGTGTTCGGGGGGCCTGTTTCGGTCTCGGCATATGGAAGCCGCGGAAACTCGAAATCCATGAGCGACCGAAACGAAATATCGCAGGAGCCGCCTGCCAGAACTACTTGGACACCGTCCACCCGGATTGCGACCGAAGAAATAGGTTTTGTCTCCCGTCGCGCTCGCATGCCGACCGGATTCACTCCCGACAGGCGGGGAGCGACCGCATAATTCTGCATCCGCGCTGCATTGGCTTGTTTCGGTGACGAAACCAGCGGAGTCTGAAAGCCTAAGAATTGGGGAGCCAGAATGGCGTACGCTAAGCGTCACAAAAAGCCGGGAAAGCACCCGAAGGTCGAATCCTTCGACAAGGAGCTGCGTGAACTCGAAAGCGAAACTTTCGAGGAGCACGAGGAGTGGTGGCGGGATGACCACTTATCCGGCGCGTTTTCGGCCTTCAAGCGTACCTTGATTATAGAAAGAGCCCTCGAACTCGTTATTCCGCAGCTGAAGAAGAGAACTGCATTTTGCGACGAGCTGGTAGTAGCGATGGAGGGAGCCCTTCCTCAGAAGGGCGCCGGCAAGGGGACAACGAAGGTCGTGACCGCTGATTGGGATACGATCACGTTCAACAACTACCTCCGTGGAGGCACGATCACGCCCGATGCAGAAGAGAGGGAGGCGGTCGCCGAAGCCGCAACTGGCATTGCCATCCGCGAATTCGGGAGCAGGGACAGGGAAGGCGCTGCGATCGACCACGTATTGAAGCAGCGTCACATCTCACCGTCGGCTTGCTTGGAACTTGTGCTGGGCAGCCTTCGGCCGGCGGCTCCCGAAACCTACCGGGCGAGGCCGCCGTTCGCTTCCATCTTGGGGCCGGGATTCGCGGCCGAGCCTCAAGCCGCATCGCCGGCGCCGCTCGAGCAGATGGCGAACCAAATACATGATGAGTTGCGCGGTTTGGATGGAGCGAGGCTTATCCTTGTCGCGGGCCCCCATCTCTCCGGCAAGAAGACAAGTCTCAGGTACCTGTGCAAGAGATTCCGAAATGGAAAGCTATTGAAGCTGGAAAGCGGGTCTCATATTCCCGTGCTTGCGCTCGCGCTGGACGAGTTGGCGCCCGGCGATTTCGTAGACCAGGTCTTCCAATTCTTCCGGAATGGAGATCCCAGCGCAGTGAAAACGCCCGAGGGCGACGAGGGCTTGACCGTCGCCGCCAAGGTGGAGCATGTCCAGCGCCTTTGCAAAAGGCAGCCGGCTTGCGTCATCTTGGCCGACGTCGCGCCGATGGAAAGCGACGAATTGGTGCGAAGCCTTCATCACGATCGCGTCGCGGAAATAGTCAGCCATCTGCTTTCCGGAAATCACGAGACACGGGTCGTCCTGACCGCTCACGATCATGACAAGTTCGGCCCAATGCAGGAAGAAGCTTCGCGTCGGGGGATCCGGCCGGAGGTGTTCCGGTTGCCCCGGCGATTGCTGATCAACCGGGATCTAAAATTTTTGAGAGAAGCGTCGGAAGTCGATGAGACGTCCTCCTCGTCGTTCAAGGTGAGCGGGATAACATACCAGCTCGCGTACATAGCGAAGAAGCTGTCGCATCTCCGTCGTAAGCAGTCAGGCTTCCGGCTGCGCGTCGAGCGAAGCCTCGCGAACAACGAAGATTGGAAAATACTGGACATCGTCTGGGTGGATCTCCTCGAACCTCACGAGCGCTTTCTGCTCGGCGCTGTCGCTTCGAGCTTCGACGGTCTCCGCACCAGCGTCGTAGTCCGAATGGCCAAAGCACTGGCTCAACGCGATGTGCCCTGGATTGAAATGCTATCGACCGAGCAAAAGGTGCAAGAGGTCGCGCAACGCCTTTCCGACTTCGTCCAGATCGGCGCCAGACAACTCGACCTCGGCCAGCATGGCTGGCGAAAGCCGACCATGGAGGATCTGATCTTCATGGATCAAGGCTGGCGCACACATGTCATGTCGACCTGGTTCGAACATGACGACGATATGGCACGTGAATGCCTGTGGCTCGTGGCGAGAGAGGCGGCCGAGCAAGCCCGCACCTTCAAGACCGTCGGAGGTTTCGCGAATGCCAGGAGCGCCTTGGCGCGCGACTTGCAGTCATTTGACGCCCTGATCGCTTCCATCGACCCGGAGGATTGCTCCACCGACCGCAAGGATGAGAGCACGTGGTCATCCGAGGCTCGGATTTTACCGAGCTTGGATCGCCGCGATGCTCCGAGACCCGACGCGATAACCGTGTTGCGGTACGCGTACCAGCGATGGTTCACGGACTACCTGGAAGGCGCCGATTACCGTCTTCTTTCGGAGCTGGACGATCCGAGCCTTCGACTGAGGCTTTTGCTCCCTCTCTTCGACCCATCTCGACCTTGGTTGAGGCTTGCCGACAGGCGACTTCATTGGGAAGAGGATGGAGACTCCGAGCGTCCGTCCGACGACTTGTATAGGCAGATTAAAAAGGCCTTTCCCGGCAAGAGGCTGCTGCCGCTTTTGACCGGCATCGCCATGGCATCGTTGCGGGTACAACGCTTCGACCTCCTGAGGACGGCGGGCAGAATGGCAGAGCAGATACTGGATGCGGACGCCGCCGGTCCGGACGCGACCAAAGCATTTCGGATCCTGAGGGCCGAAATCGATGCCGGCCTGTACGGAGGTGGAAATCCGGACGTATCGTTGCCTATGAGACCGTGGGAGAAGTCGGAGAGGGAACGACTTCTCGAGGCTCCCAGCGCCGGACGGCGATCGGAAGGCGAGCAGGAACAATCATATGACGAGGTTGTCGACCGGATAACAAAGGTTTTGGCCGGGAGGTTTCAAGACCAACCAGACGTAACCGCGGAGATGGTGGTCGCGCGGGCGAAGATCGTGGCGCGACTGGGCGAAGCCTACCACATGATGGGACTGACAAGCCGAGCGCGTCAGGCGTTCGATGAAGTGTTGGCAGCCGAAGCCAAGTTGGCGGACAAGTTGGGAGATGAGAGCGGCGTCGGCAGAATACTGGGGGGGCGTTGCGCCCGAGCGTCCATCGCCTTCTACGTCGATTGCAGCCGAAGGCGGCAGTGGATCAAGGACCAGCCAGACCTCAGATTGCCGAATGGCCTGAATTTGCCGCTGCCGCTTATTGTCCGCGGCGACGACGAGGAGTTGAAGAGGGCCCAGGACCTGCTGGCGCTCAACGTTCGGAGGATAGGCGCGTTCGACGCAGCAGACCGGCTCGGGGTCCGGATGGATCAGGCGCGACTGGCAGCCGCCAGGGGCCAATACCTGAACGCCATGGAGTTGTTGAAACCCACCGAGTCTGTACGTCTCAGGCCCGGAGCCAACATCGAGCTGTCGATGGAATTCTGTACCCTCCACACGAAGACGCTTCTGGAGGCTGCCCTGCTGACCTTGCGGTACGAAGCCGGGGCACCGCCGACGGACGACTTCTGGAACCACATTCGGGATTTGAAGCAAGGATACGACACCGATGGAGCGCCCTTGGTCGACGAACTGGTGGAACTCGCCGAGCAGAGCCTGGGGTCCTTCCGATGGTTGGTCGGCTCGCGTAAAGCGTTGTTCCTTCCTTGCGGAATGGTCTTCCGCTACTTCGAGATATGGCTGCGGCTTCTGAGGCTGCGGAATGTCGATGCGGCGGAGATGCGCCATATGGTGCGTCATATTGTTGGCGATCTCGATATCGTCATGGACCACATGAAGGCGATCCATTTTCATCGCTTCCATTACGAAGCCGATGTCCTGAAGCAGCGGTTGGAAGCAATCCTGGCGGACCCCGAGGACACGAGACCGATTCAGAGCGATCCAATCGTCTCCGAGAGTATGGCCTAGCAAATCATCGTACTGAAACTGCATCGGCTGGAGTCGGTCCTTCCGGCGTGCATCATCCTTCCTGCGTTCGCTTCAAGCAGGAAGGAGACTTCGATGATTTCGCAACACCGCTCTTCCGCCCGCGTCTCACCGGTCACGACACCCGCGCCTAATCGAGAGGCGTCGATCTACACCGTTCTTCTCACGTCGGTCGGAAGAACGCGATTCTGCACCCCCCTGAAGAGTCTGCTGGCGAAGGGGGACGAACAATGAACCTGTCTCTCCTGTCGACGTCCCCCGCGGAGCGCCTCGCCGATGTTTTTGGCGAAGCGTACCGGTTGCTGCTCGATCCGCCGTCATGGGCGGCGCTCGCCACGCTTTCCGATCACGACATGGATTGCATGCGCCGCATCGAAAGGAACTTCTTCGGCATCCTCAGCGTCCTGGACAATAGCGGGTCCAATCCCAAGCTCCTCGGGAAACTGGCCGAGGTCAATGTCGCTCTCGCGACCGCATACGGCGCGGCGGAATCGCAATTCGTCGAAGCCGGAAGTTCGGTCGCGAACAATCGGCTTGGGATCGCGTTGGCGAGGCGGCTCGCGCTCGAGAAGCTGCCTTTGAAGGTAGTTCTTGATCGAAATTCGCATGCAAGCGCGCTGGGGTCCGCCGCGCTCGCCGGACTCGATGTCGAGTTCGTTCATCGCGAATACGATTCCGATCTCGACGTGACTATTCCGCTATCCCCGACCCAGGTCGATGAACGGTTGCACGCCACCGGCGCGCATGCGGTCTGGATCGTGTCGCCCACTTACGACGGCTATTGCCCCGATCTTCGGGCAATTTCGGCCGTCTGCAAGAGGCGGAGCGCATTTCTCATCGTCGATGCTGCGTGGGGCGCACTGCACGGACTGCTGGAATGCGGTACATTTCCCCAGTCTGCGATAGCCTGTGGCGCCGATGCGTGCGTCGTCTCGCTGCACAAGAAGGGCCTCGGCCTCTCCCAATCGAGCGTCGCAAACTTCAACGATCCGATTCTTGCGCGTTACTTCAGGCAGGCCGGCGAACTCGGTCTGATGACCACCAGCCCGCTTTACTTCCTGCCGGCTTCGGTCCAGGTGGGACTGGAAGCTCTGCGCTCGGACGCCGGCGGCCAAGCTTGGCGAGCGGCCGCAAATTCGGCAAGCCAATTTCGAATGCTGGTCGACAACTACCAGGGCTGCCGGGTGGTTCGCGCCGAGCACCTTGGTTCCGGCATTTGCGGCGATCCCTGCCATGTTCTGATCAACGTTCGCGAAACGGGCGTGAGCGGATTTCAGATCCTTCAGGCCTTGGGCGGGGCGGACAATGACATCGAGATGGCAACACGGGACACCGTACTGTTGCTCTTCGGACCCGAGCACGCGGGGTCGGCAGTTGCGCTCGCGCATCTGTTTCGGCACGCGGTCGAGACCGCCGAACGTGGCCGCGACGCCGGTCATCTTCGTGTTCCGTCTTTGCGCCCGCCGCGCGCCATGAACCCTCGCGATGCCCTGATGGCGCCGGCGGAGCAAGTGCTCCTTTCCGAAGCGGTCGGCCGCGTCGCTGCGCAGACCATCGGTGCATATCCCCCTGGCCAGGCCATCCTGTGTCTCGGAGAGGAGATCACGCGCGAAGTCGCGGACTACCTCTTCGCCGTCGAGCGGGCCGGAGGACGCCTCAAGGGTGTCGCGGGTCGCCTGGACGAGAGCCCTATCGAAGTCGTCGCCGAAACCACTGGACATTGAAAGGAAGCTGAAATGAACATGACAACGCTCAACAACTCGAACAGCGAAACGTCGGTGCGGCTGACC
The DNA here is from genome assembly GCF_029846695.2 of Bradyrhizobium nivariense. NCBI lineage: Bacteria > Pseudomonadati > Pseudomonadota > Alphaproteobacteria > Hyphomicrobiales > Nitrobacteraceae > Bradyrhizobium > Bradyrhizobium nivariense. The sequence continues at coordinate 234,394 of NZ_JARWCR020000004.1, forward strand.
CGTATCAAGGCCTTGCGGGACCGGGGTGTCGATCCCTATCCGGCGGCTGCATTCAAGCCGACGATGCCGATTCGGGATGCACTACTCAACTCCGACGATCTCATCTCCGATTCGACCCAGTTGCGCTTCGCCGGCCGGCTTCTCGGACTCCGCCATTTCGGTTCGGGCGCCTTCGCCGATCTCGTTCACGACGACGAACGTATCCAACTTTACGTGGCCGCCGCGCACTCCGATCAGGAGGCCATGGAACTCGTCGAGTACCTCGATCTGGGCGATTTTGTCGGAGCCGAGGGCACGATGTTCATGACGCAGAGGGGCGAAAAGAGTCTCAAGGTAAAAACGCTCCATGTGCTTGCAAAGTCCGTCCGGCCGCTGCCGGTCGGGAAGCGGACAGCCGCCGGGAGCGTGCATCAGGCTCTCGTCGACCAAGGACGCTTTCCGACGATGACGTCGAGGAACTCGTTGCCAAATTGGCAGGCTACGAAAACGAGAAGCTCCGGAGGGAGAGGGCGCAACGAGACAGTATCGAGGCAGAGCGGCGGCGCAAGGAAGCGGAGCGCAAGCTGCACGAGGCTGCCGAGGCTGAGGCGGCCGCACAAAAGGAATACGATGATGTCGCAGCCGGCAAGCCGATCTCCCGCCTCGACGAAGATGGCCCGGCAAGGCACCAGCCTCGAGCCGGAGACATCAGACGGACGGGTGGTGACTTCGTCCCAATGGGACCTGACGAGGGACGGAAAGCGAAACAGCGGAACGAACTCATCGATGTGGAAAATCGAGAGATAGCTTCCATGACGCCCGAACAAAGACTGGCTCGGCGGCAGGATGCCATCCAGACGCTTGAGAGCGCTCGACGCAACAAGGAAGCTCTTCAACAGACCGTCGAGGTGCCGCAGCAGAGCTCGATCGAACCTGTCACAAAGCCCACCGAGGCTCCATTCGAAACTGGCGACGTGAGATTCTCGGACGAAGAGATCGAAAGACTCTGTGGTTTCATGCCTGGCTATTTCCGCTCCATCAAGCGGCGGCCGAGCCCTCGTTCAATAAAGGCGCTTCTCTTCAAGCTGCAGCTCGCCCGACTGCTCATGCAACTGCGCTACCCGGAGGGTCGGGATGAGGAAGCGCGGCTGAACGAATTGTTGAAGGCATTTACCTTGGAGGCCGTCAACGCCCCCAGGGAGAACGAAAGCGCTCACACGCTAATTGCCCGACAGGTTCTCTGAGCGACGCGCCCCCTCAGGCGACGTATTTTCTGCAAAGCAGCTTGTGGATGTCCTAGGCTCCCGCCCAGTCGAAACCCTGTTCGACTCGGGCCTCTCTTGCGGCGCCAAAAGGGCCCTCGCGAGCTACCTAGTGAACCTCCTAGGAGTGCCCGGCGTCATCCTGAGGCACTGTCCACCGTGAAAGACCAATTCACGGACAGCAGTTATGGGTTTCTGGTCCGCCAAAACAGCCGCTACTCCGGACCCGGTCGGGACGGCGCGCACCTCGATGAGAAAGCTCTCGGAGCGCGGGGTGGAGATTCCCACAAAGATATCCGCACCGATCATCGCGGCGCAAACCACCAACAATCTGTTGCAAGCAAGCCCGGAGACGCAGTCACATTTCTGGGCCGCTTACGGCGCACTGAATTCCAAGATCAAGTCGCCGGAAGAGGCCAGAGGTTATTATCGGCGCTTCTTCTACGGAATCCTCACGGCATTGCTGTTGCTACAGCTTTACTTCTCGTCATTCGTAGCAGTGCAGAAGGGATTGCTGGAAGTAAATAAGAGCATCGAGGCCGCGGAAGTGATGCCGGCCGGAGGCGCTCCTGCGGCCGTCGCCGGCGGCGCGGTACAGACCGCGGCACAGGCCGCGGTCCAGACCAAGAATTCGGAGCTGGCCGGAAAGCTAGCCACGTACCTTCACGTCGCCGACTATCTAATGGGGTTTCCGCGCAAGGTAGCGAGCTTCCTTGGAGTCATCGGCCTAGGCACAAGCGAATACAAGGGAGAAAAGGACAGGCCCGAGGTCGTGGCTCAAGTCCAGCTTGAACTCGCCACATCGTTCGTCGGCGGCTTCCTGCTGCCGGTGCTGTACGGAATGCTGGGCGCCATAGCATTCGTACTCAGGCGCCTCTCGGATGAGACCGTGGCCGGCGAGGAAGCGTCTGCGCTGAAGAGAAAATACTCGTTGCGGGTCCCGATCGGCGCGTTGTCCGGCCTGGCAGCCGGGTGGCTGCTCCAGCCTTCGACAGGATCCGTCACCGCATCACTTTCCCCGTTCGCCCTTGCCTTCGTGGCCGGCTACAGCGCGGATCTCGTGTTCGCAGCGATGGATCGCATCGTGGGGGCGTTCACTACGCCGTCGCCGCCTCCGACGCCTCCGCCTGCTCCCGAGCTGCCATCTGCACCGCCCGAGGCCCCGGTCGATGACGGCACTCGGACCGACGAAGTGCAGCCCAATATGGCCAGCGAAGCGGCGCCCAACACTGCCAGCGGAGCGACAGCCGACACTGCCGGCGAAGCGCCGGCGCCGAGCCCGAGCGTAGAGGCCGCGACTCCGACTTCGAGAGCTCAGGCCAATCAGGACGTGTAGCGGTTTCCGCGAGGAGATGTTTTCATGAAAATAACTTTTGCTCAGGTTCAGTCTCTGGCGCCCTCAATGAAGGAGGAGTATGCGGCCGCTTTTAGCTCGCCAACCGCCAACGAAATCCTCTCAAAATACAAGATCGCCGCCAGCGGATTGAGATTGGCGCATTTCTTTGCGCAGATGCTTCAGGAAACAGGTGGTCTCAAGATCCAAATCGAAAGCCTGTATTATTCTCCATCGCGCCTGATGGCAGTCTGGCCACGACGCTTTCCGACGTTGGAAATCGCCCAGCAGTACGCGCACAATGAGGAGAAGCTGGGAAACTACGTCTATGGTGGCCGCCTCGGAAACGTGAATCCGGGAGACGGCTTCAAGTACCGTGGCCGTGGATTGATCCAGATGACCGGCCGGGCAGCGTATGCCAAATTCGGTCACGACCTGGGCATCGACGATCTGGAAACGAATCCCGACCTCGCGTTCCATCACGACCACTGTCTCGAGATCGCCGCAGCGGAGTGGGGTGCGAGCGGCTATCACGGCAAGTCCTGCACCGAGCTTGCGGACGACGACGATATCGTCGGCGTCACGTACGCGATCAACGGTGGTCAAACGGGTATTGACGATCGGCGCTTCTGGTTGAGCAAGACCAAGGCGGTCTGGACCAGGCCAGCGCTGTCTCCGGCCCTGGATCAGATGTCCAGTCGCGCCAACGCCAATCTCGAGCTTGATCTGTCTGCAACCGAGTCTTCCCACGTGGCCGATCTGCTAGTGGCCGATGCGACAGCGCCGAGCGGCTTTGGCGCCCGCGCGGCTGCCATCGCTTTGGCCGAATGGCAAAGGTTCGGGGGACAGACCTACGATATCGACGGAAACGCCACCCGGGTTGGGCACAAGGAGGGCGAGGATCCCTACTACAAGTACGTCGGCAAATATTGGAAGGACGGTGTCAACAACGATACGCTCACCGGTCTCGATCACAGCGTGCCGTGGTCGGCCGCGTTCATTTCATGGGTCATGCGGACTGCCGGCGCTGGCACCCGTTTCAGCTACAGCCCGCAGCATTCGGTCTACATTTTCCGTTCGATCAAGGACCTGCTGCAGGCGCGACCCCAAGCAAGCTATTACGGCTACCAGTTGCGGGAGTGGAAGCCGCAAGTGGGAGATCTCGTCTGCTGGGCCCGACGAGAGGGGATCGACTATCAACATCAGAATGGCGGCGATTATCCCGGACATTGCGACGTCGTCGTCGAAGCCGGCGGCAGTCAGGTGCAGGTCGTCGGTGGCAATGTCGGCAACTCGGTCACGAAGCGGCCGCTGGGACTGAACGATGGCGGTTTCCTGCTCCCGACCAATCAGGGAGGAGAAAACCTCTTCGCGGTCATGCGGTGCAGGCTTTGAGATGCACCGGACCGAAATGCGGCAAAGGTCCACGTTTTGGCCGACCGCCGAAGGCCCCCGAAGTTGACAGCCATAAGCGGTGACAACTAGGGGGCGGCATCGACCTAAACCAACTTCGAGAAGCGCTCGGTCTGGCAAAATCGTCGACGACCTAGCCCGGCGTGCAGCCGCTAAGCCGCCCGATTGGGCTCTCGTCGGATTAGAGGGTGCTGGTGACGCTTCGCGCGGAAACGCGACCGATATCCCGTGTCGCCTGGTGAGGGTGCGCAGTGGCGCTTGCTGCCGGCATGGGGCCGCGACGAAGCGATGCCCGGCTATAGGAGCTATGTGTCGGCCACGCGGCAGCAATCGGTACCCTCGTCACAAGAGCCCGACAGATCGTCCGGCCCAAGACAGCGTTCGCGGAGCCGTTGAGTAGTTACGGCTTGATGGTAACGCTTCTAAATGTTTGTTCGGTGCGGGCAGCACCTTTGCATTCGCCGCCGCCAACCGGAAATGTTCCGTCGTCGCTCAAAATCTGAACCTCCCCCGTTTCGGGGATCGCGAACATAGCTTCGGGAAAGAGCCCCTTTAAGGCGGGTGCATCGACGGGCTCGATGCCTTCGCCGTTCTCTTTTCCCGACCAGCGAAACAGCTTGAAATCCCCTTTGCCGTCGATTGGTCCCGCGACGATTAGATAGGCGCTTCCTACACGCTCGATGCTTCGTATACCTCGACCTTGTAAATCCAGTTCGATGGGAGTTCCGAAACTCGCCTCTATCTTCTGACGTACTTCTGCCTTCTCACGTACCTCCGGCTTCTCACGTGCTTCCGGTTTCTCGTCGACCAATTCGGTTGGGTTCTTGAGCGGAATGATGAGGGCCTTGTTGCCGGGCAGCGGGTTGCGAAAGCCAATGAGAAGGTTGCCGTTAACCCCCTCCGCGAGGCCCTCGATATTGAGCGCCCCGAAAGTCTTGGGAGGTTTGGTCGCAGCTTCACCCAACTTGTACTGCGAAAGCTTGGCGAGATCGTCGACCAATGTGGAATAGGGCTTCCCAAGCGGGCGAAGGGTGGGCGGCGAGGACCCCGGAATGACCTCGGTCGCAAAGAATCTGCGTCGGCGGTCTTGAACGTTCCCCTCGCTATTGGTCCCATGCGAGGAAATCCAGAAGATGGTGTTGCCAACGCGTGCGGCTCCCTCCAGGTCGGATTCCTTGTCTGGCTTGGTACCCAGGAACTTGGACAAATCCACCTGTGCCACGGAGGAGGGCTGTCCTCGGCGGTACACGCGGAGCACATTCATCTCGTCATCGGCCACCACGAAGTGATTTGCGTCCAAAGCGACCGACGCAGAGGCATCGCACATCTCGCGATAAGTGGTGATATCGGAATCCGCCGCGATTGCAGGTCCGCACAGAAGGCTCGTCGCCGCGCAGATCGCGTAAGTGAGCGCATTCTTCATGTTGGAACTCCCGTCGCGTCAAGGGAACAGTTCAAAGCTTGTAATTGAGTGCGACCAGGTACTGGCGCTGCTTGATAAGCGTATCCTTATCGAGGCCGTTGGTGTAGCTGACCGAAATCGAGGCCGCGCCGTCCGGCGTGATGTTAAACCCGACCTCGGCACCCCACAGCAAAGCATCTATGCCCCGGTTTACCTCCCTGTGATAATTCACCGTGATATCGGCATAGAAGCGACCGACCAGGTCGGGAAACAAGTTCTCTCCGAAGGGGTCGTAGACGCTCCTATCCGGGAACGGCGTCAGATGCAGGCGGGCGACCGCCCCTGTCCACGCGTAGTCGCCGCGCGTAAGGGCGGTAGCGCCGACAACGTCGACTCTCTTGACGTCGGCTTCGGCCCGCAATTGCCAGAACCAGTCGAGATATTTCGTGGCAGGCGCTCCGATCGTGCCCCCCAGCCGCACGTTCGGCGCAAACGGCTCCCATGCCGCGGTAACGCCGTAGATTCTCGCTTCCCCTCTGAAGTCGGTCTGAGCGTAAGGGCTCGCGATCAAATACTGCAGATCAAAGAAAGGACCTCCCGCAATAGCAGCCTGCGCGTCAAAACCGCCCTTTAGAGCGCTCTTTTCGCTTTTGGTCCTTGGCGAATTGATGGTCCCTTGTGCATCAGTCCAAAGCGCAACCGTGGTCCCGAACGAGGAGGGCACGCGGAAATCATGCTTTGCGTATGGGTCGTCCGGCAGGCCGGTGAAGCATGGACTCATGGGATCGTTCTGCGAGATCACGTAGGAGACACGCCCGTTGATGGTGGCGGAATTCGAGCGATCCAAATCGTCATGCGTGACGCTCGCGGAAGCCCCCTTCGCCTTGGATTTCGGTACGAAGCCGGTAATGAAGGTTCCCTCTCTGTACTGGTAGGTGTCGAGGCGATCTCTCCGCACGAATAGCCGCTGCTGGTTTTCGCAACCGCCTTTCGGAGGTTTGACCTCGGCAGGAGCCGCAGGCGGCGGACGCGTCGACGCCACCTTGTCGATATCGGCAATCTTGCGGTTCTTGAAGAACAGAACATCGTTGGCCACAGAACGTGCGCGGTCCGAGAAGGTGGTCGCGCTGTCGGCCCTGAGTCTATCGAGCTCTGCGGGATCGAGCCTCCCGTTGAGGTTCACGTCGTACTTCGCAAGTACCGGATCCTGGACGTGGAGGCGCCACACCAGGGCTTCGTTTTCGTCCAGGATGCCGTCTTTGTTCTTGTCATACTTGGCGGCGGAAAGCGTCTCCGCCGTTCCAACCGTAGGCGCCAAAATAACTATCGCAAGCGCTGTCGAAACGGCGAACCTCATTCTACACTCCCTAGCTCACGTGCCAGCCGAAATGCTCGTAAGTAAGCACGGCCGAGTCGATCAAATTGCCGAACGACTGAATGTCCCGCAATCCGATCGCAACGTCCTTTTTCGACAACCAGGGAAACTGGACACCATGGAAAAGTGCGCTTTTCCATGCCGGAACGAACGTCGGGCTGATCTTGTTGATGTTCACCCAGAGGACTTTGCGGCCGGTGGATGGATCCATGTTCTCAAAAAAGGCGTCAATCGGTGTGTTCGGATCGATCGTGTGCGGACCCTTAGGATTGTGGCTGTGGTCGAAATACCACTCAAGGCGATGGTAGATCTCGTCGCGAGATATGAAACTGCCGGCCATCCCCGCAAAATTGGCGGACATGGTCGAACCTTGCTTCTTAGCTGGCTTGCCGTTCTTCTTGGCTGGTTTGCCCTTCTTGCCCTTTGCCATACATCCCCTTCCCGTCAGCTTCGGTCGGTGGCAGCAGAAGATCAAACTGCCCACAAGTAAACTAGGGAATATCCCGGGTGGGAACATACGCCAGCGAGACACCGGGCTGGGCCGGGCATGACGAGTACTTGAGGCGGGCCTTAGGGATTCTCCCAGTACACCGCGACGCTTCGATTTGCTCCGATATGGCACCGTTCATCGGAGCGACAACCCATGATCGAAGCGTTTTCCATTGCGACCGCGCATCATTTCCAGGATGCCTTGGCGTCGCAGGCCAGGCTGAGATACGAGGTCTTCGTCAAGAGAAGGAAGCTGGACCACTCGTCGTGGGGAGGCTTGGAGTTTGACGAATTCGATACGCCGGCCGCAACATATCTGGTTTGGCGCGATGAGCAGCGGGTGGTCAGGGGCGTGGCTCGCTTGCTCCGTACTACCGGGCCCTACATGCTACGTAGCTATTGGCCGTATCTCGTTGAGCATGTCGACCTTCCCTCTTCGACGGGCATCTTCGAAGTTACGCGCGTGTGTGTCGACAAAACGGTCGAGCCAGCGATCCGGCGTACGATCTTCCCGGAGCTCTTGTGCGCCATTCAAGAGTTCCTGCACCGTAATGACGGTATGGGGATGATCGGCGTCACGCGTGAACATCTGCTCGCCCATTTCATCCAGTCTGGAATCGACTGGCTAGGGCCTGCACACTCCGTCGAAGGAGAGATGGAACGTGCCTTCTTTGTGCCGACACCCAGCATTCGACCGGCTTGGCATTGCCAAAAGTTCGGCATTGGAAAGGACATTCTGGCACCCCATCCGGACACGTCTGCCGAAAGGCACGCCGCATGAGCGGGAAAACAAGCCACCCCTTGGTGGATGAAGATACTGCAAGGAATATGGCCGACGCGTTGACCTTCCTTGGGCGCGTGGCGCTCGACGCAGGATACCAGTCGGTAGTCGCCGACATCCTCGCGCTGCGGGATAAAATGCAATCCATTGCGGACGCGGAGGATGCGAACCGGCTCAGGAGGGCGAACGCATGAACTCCAATTTATCACCCGCCGGTTGCGATCACCTCGAATTCTTTGCCGAGCATGAATCTCAAGTCAGGGCCTATTGTCGGCATTTTCCCGCGCTTTTCAAAAGTGCTCGTGGATCGGTGATCACCGATACTGAGGGCCATACCTACGTAGACCTGTTGTCGGCTTGTGGCGCGCTCAATTACGGACACAACCATCCTCATCTGCGTTCCGCAGCAGTGGAGTATCTGCTGTCGGACGGCATATCCGCCGGGCTCGATTTCCACACGGAGATCAAGCTCCACTTCATGTCTAAGTTCGAGCAGAAGATCCTTGCCCCCCGAGGCTTACGGTATCGCATGCAGTTCCCAGGGCCGACCGGTACCAATTGCGTTGAAGCAGCGATAAAGCTCGCGCGCAAGGCCACCGGAAGGCCCTCGATCGTCGCGTTCACAAACGCCTTCCACGGGGTGTCGATGGGATCGCTGGCTGCTACCGGCTCGGCGTCGTGCCGAGCTTCAGCGCAGGGACTTCTTGGCGGTGAAGACTTCCTTACGATGGATACGCCGGGGCCGGCCTCGACGAAATTGCCCGGTTCGAGAGAATGTCGGCGGACCCGTCAGGAGGCATCGATCCGTCGCAGCGATTTTGGTGGAGTCCGTCCAAGGAGAAGGGGGACTGAATGTTGCGTCGGCCGAATGGCTGGGCGGTCTCGCTGCCACCGCGAAGCGTCTAGGCGCCCTGTTGATCGTCGACGAGATCCAGACGGGCTGCGGTCGAACCGGACCGTTCTTCAGCTTCGAGCGCGCCGGCATCGTACCCGATATCGTGTGCCTTGCGAAATCCATCGGTGGATACGGGCTTCCGATGTCGTTGCTGCTGATGCGACCGGGCTACGACGTCTGGTCGCCCGGAGAGCACAGCGGAACCTTTCGCGGGAATTCGCTCGCTTTCGCGACGGCAGCTGCCGCGCTGGATCTGTGGACGGACGACTTCGAGAAGGAGGTGGATCGACGCTCGCGCATACTGACGCAGTGGTGCCGATCGCTGTCCGTTCGACATCCAGGTTACCTGAAGGCAAAAGGACTAGGAATGATGCAGGGATTGGAGTTCACCAAGCCATCGGACGCGGATCGAGCCGCGCGCCTTGCGGCCCTTGATCGTATCGTAATCGAGCGTTGCGGGCCCCGCGACGAAGTACTCAAAGTGATGGCGCCGCTTAACATCGAGATCGAACTGTTCGCCTCGACGCTGATACGGCTAGGTCACATCATTGATGCGACGATCGAATCGACCGATGCGGCACCGCGACTAGAGCGAGATGATTCCGTGCTTGATGCCCATGATCACCGCGGTGATGCGATTGCCGGCGCCGAGCTTCTTCATTGTGTTGCCAACATGGAATTCGACTGTCTTCTGGGAGATGCTTAGGATTTCTCCGATCTCCCAATTCGTTTTCCCTTCCTTGCACCACTTTAGACACTCGATCTCCTGCGCGGTCAAAGCTACTGCAGGTAATTCTCGCTTGTCGACCAGCTCGCAGTACTTGAGCCAATACTGCACGCAAATCATGTAAACGCGGGCCGTCTTGTCGATTTCTGGTTCCCCTTGTCCTCGAAAGCTGAGACTAATCAGATCAGTTTCGCGGGCGGGTCCGCGCATCAGAATCGTTATTCCGGAGTGGACGCCCAATTCACGGCACTCCTCGAAGAAGTTTCGTTGAACTCGGCTGATCTGGTTCGGGAGGCAGGTTTCGGTCCATCTAAACGGGCCGCGTGCGCCGTGGACATGCTGCACGACCGGATCGATCCGGTCCCACTGCATGGCCCTGTATGTGTCGAGATAGCCGGGAGGAAACTCGCTCCACGGAATCGAAATCAGACGTTTATGCTGCGCCCGCGCGAAAACCGCGTTCTCATATCCTGCCTCCCGCATCGTCACAAGAAACAGGTTTTTCAGCTCGGCGTCGCTGCCGGCTACCTGAGTTCTCTCGATGAAATCCTCTACAGTCGTAACCATGGTGCCCCCCAGCTCCAGTGGAATTAGCCAGCGTGATGCAGAAACTCCCTCATGTACCGATTGAACGTCGCCGGCGCTTGCCAATGCGGCGCATGCCCGGCGTCGAGCAGTACGGGACTTCCCTTCCAGATGTTTCGGTATTTCAGCCCGTTGATGTATTCGATACGGACGAAAGGATCGGCGGCGCCTTGAAGGATCGCCAGCGGACGTTCGTCGGCACAAACGGTCTCGACCTCGTCCGCGCCCACGCCGGCCATACCGTTTCGAACCATCCAGTAGCGCGCGTTGCCGTCGGCCGCCGCCGCCGCGCGAAGATGGGCGTCGGAAGCCCGCCTGGCCCCCATCATCGCGCGAACGTAACGTTGACAATCGTCCGACGAGAATCTGCGCCGACCGGCCAATGCGGTCGACGGGGTCCACCGAAATCCCGCGCCAACTCCTTCCGCATTCAGGCGAACAGGAGGGGTGCCCGTAAGGACCAGGGATCTCACCTCGCGATAATGCGCGAGCATCTCAATCCCGATGTGTCCTCCAAGGGACCAACCGACGACGTGATACGATCGATATCCGAGCCGGGTCATCAGTTGGTGAAGCAGTGCCGCGTAGCCGGGGAAACTGTAGGTCTTCCGCGGCGTGTTCGACCGGTCGGATTCACCGTGGCCGGGCAGGTCCGGTGCCACCACACCGAGGCCCATACTCTCAAGAGCGCGGAACTGCCGTGCGAAGATTTCCTTCGACGACGAGTTGCCGTGAATCAAAAGCGTACCGACGCGACCGGAAGCGCTTTCCAGGACGCCCAGACGCAGTCCGGCGACGGTTCGCCTACGCGAACGCATGATCTTCTATTTCAGGAGACCGATCCGGCGGCCACGCGGTATTGCATATGACTTTCAAGGAACGGCCTCACACAACTAAGGCTAATATTGAGAAAAGTATGCCCGTACTGATGTACCAACGGTTTTTGCGGTCTATGCGTCTTGACGTGTAATGAAGAGGCTGGTCACGCAACTTCTCTTAGCGGCCATCGAACAGTGCCGCGAAATCCGAGCGTAAGTCGAGCGTGGGGTTCGAATTCCAACAATCTTGTGATATGCAATGTCTGATTGATCATCCTACACGCGAGAAACGGTAGGTCAAGAACCTAAGCATGTGCTTCGCAAGTATGCGAAGCATGCCGCAAGGGCATGCGAAGCCGCTTCTGCAGCGACTCCAAGAGACACGCTTCTTCCACCTTGGCGTCGGCGCGCGAGGTTTCTACATCTTTTTCCGGTTGCTTCGAAATGAAGCCTTCGGAACCGCATCAACTGGCCAGATATGTGGACGCAAGCATCTCTTACCGGGTCGTAGAAAAATTCTTCTGGCACGGGGTCCGGTATCGCCTGCCCAAGGCCACCCGAATCGCCAGTCTATATCACCGGATACAGAGCTCACTCGGCGCGAATAGTATCGTGGAGTGCAATACAGACAGGGTCACGAGGTTTATGATGGTCATCCGTCGCAAAGGTTTCTCCGGGCACCGTGAACAAGCAACTGGGAGCGGTGCAAGCTATTGCCGGGTGGGGTCATCACCACGGCTTAGTGCCCGAGGATGTCCCGTGGTCTGACCCGTACAGCGAAATGCGGCTGGCGGAGGAGCAATCCGAGCGTGAGCCATTCGATGCCCGCGACCTGCAGACAATCTTCAATGCTCCTCTGTTCACCGAGCACAAGCTTCCCATGGGCGCGAAGGGCGAGGCCGGAACATGGTTGCCACTGCTCGCGCTGTTCGTGGGGGCGCGCCAAGCGGAATACGCGGGCCTGCGTGTGTCCGACGTTCGCGAAGATGAGGAAACAGGCGTTCCGCTCATGTGGTTCATGCGGGACACCAAGGCAGGACGGCGGCTCAAGACGAAGACATCGGAGCGCGTTGTCCCCGTGCATCCCCAGCTCGCAGAACTGGGTTTTCTTGAGTACGTGGCCACACGGCGCACAGAGGGTGAGCGGGCTTGGCTATTCCCTACGGTTGCTCCTGATCAGAAAGGCGCTCTTAGTGCTTGGTCCAAATGGTGGGGCCGCTATCTACGCAACCACGTCGTCGGCATCAATGACCGCAACAAAGTGTACCACAGCTTCCGCCATGGCTTTCAGGACGCACTCCGGCGCACCACGCCCGATGAAGAATTGCGGGATGCTCTGACAGGACGGAGCAGTGGCAAATCGGTTGGCCGAACCTATGGTGCCAAAGAAATGCTGCGGCGTTGGGGTGCCCAAACCCTTAAGCGAGCAGTGGATGACGTCTCATATCCTGGTCTGGACTTGTCGCGTGTCCGCACGTCAGGGCTTGTTAAGCGCACGCGCGGTGCCAAGGTAACCCGATGAGGACGCAAGGTCGCTCTAGTGCGCGCGAGAACCGCGTCGGGTAATGCAGTAGGAGCGGACGAGCCCGGAGCAGTTTGGCAGGTCGCAGTTTGACCCAATGCTGCCGTTGCTTCCCTCGGGTGAGGCTCATTCAATACAGGCCCCGAGTTCATTACCCTTTGTTGGCGTGGTCGCCTTTACACTGCACGCACCGCGGCCTTGGCTCTTAACGCCATATTCAACGCAGGATCGTGTCCTGATGGACGTCCCCCACCGATGTACCTTGAAGGGGAGAGGACTGCCGCCACGGCCGTGAGGAGCTTCAACACCACAGTAGTGCAAGCGCTCGTTCTGCACTAATCTTCCCATGCGGATGGTCAATTGCATTGGAGGCAAAGATGAACGCCTTTCGACGATTCATTCTCAGCGTGATCGGCGTGTTAGAAATGCTGTTTGTTGTTGGAGTCACTTTTGCGTTTGGTCTCCTAGGCGCTATTCCTCTTGCGATGGTTGCCGGCAGCAGATGGGCGCTAGTTGGTTTCATATTTAGCGGCTCCGTAGGGTTCTGCATTTCAGCGTTGCTGGTGAATATTTCGATGTGCTTAGCTGAAATTGCAGCTAACACCTACTATCTGAAAAATCGCTCACAATAGGGACTCAATTTCTATAGCCTCGATCGAACGGCGAACGTTGAGAAACCTTCTCCGGAGCTATGCGGGAAAGTGGGTGATGACGGAATGAGATAGGCGGCGTATCGAGGCGGGTGTCGAGCCTGCCAGAACCTCTCAAGGAGAGCGATACGCCATGAACGAGACTAGCAATATTGTTGCCCTT